>CBIHKW010000136.1:0-11113 GCA_966203835.1 uncultured Thermomonas sp. | reverse complement strand
CTTCACCCTGTTCAGCGACAGCAATCTGCAACGCGCGTTCGCGGCGTTCGCGTTCGCGCGGCTGGTTCTGCTGTTCGTGGTCGAATGGGCGATCCCCTATCGCAAAGAATGGGGCATGACATGGCGCAGCTTCCTGCGCGATCTCAAATACGCAATCATGCTGGGCGGCGGCGGCTTCGCGGTCAAATTCACCGCCGGCTGGCTCGCCATCGGCATAGCGGACAACTCGCAAGGCGCGCTGTCGCATTGGCCTGTCGTCATTCAACTGCTTGTCCTCGTGCTGACCTACGAATTCTTCCAGTACTGGCAACATCGCTACAGTCACGAGTCATCGACCGGGCTGGGACGTTTCCTGTGGCGCGTACACGTACAGCATCATTTGTCGCGTCGCGTCTATCTGCTCATGCACGTAGTCAGCCATCCGATCAATTTCATCGTCGTGATCGCGATACAGGCAGGCGTGATCTATGGATTGGGCGTGGGCAAGGAAGCCGTATTCCTGTTCAACGTGATCCTGGGATTGCAGGGCCTTGTCTCCCATTTCAATGTCCAGATCAGCGCCGGACCGCTGAACTATGTGCTGGTCGGTACGGAATTGCATCGGACCCATCACAGCGCCGACCCCGAGGATGCAGGAAATTACGGCGTGCTGACCCCATTCTGGGATCTTGTGTTCGGCACTTTCCGCTATCGCCCGGATCAAGCGCCCAAGGCACTCGGCGTCCACGATCCGCAGCACTATCCAACCAGCAACCAGTTCTTCGCGACGCTTGTCTTGCCGTTCCTTCGAACGAAACACTATGCCGATGCCGGCGAGGAGCCATAACGAATGAAAAGCCGCGAATGCCTGCTCGCTCCGCGGGAAGCCGCAGGCCGGAACCCGCGCAGCCGATTCCGCCTTGATTTTCATCCGGATCGTTGAATGATGGGCTTCCTGCAACGGAGCTGGTCATCGCCGGCGGCGGTTCCGGCCTGCGAAACGGCTGCTTTTGATTGAACGCAACCAACCCACACATTCATCCAACGCCAACTTCATCGTCTATCGCGGCTTCCGCCGCTCCCACAGAAAAATAATTGCCGCTGAAAGCACTGCGGGCGCACTGAAATCCTGGGCTCGAAAAGAAGCCGCCGCAGGCAAGTGCGGCGGCTTGATTCACACGAAGCAGCGAACGACTCGCAATCAAACGCTGCCGATGTTCACCCAGTCCCTGCCGTCGCACTGGTACAGACGGAAGTCGATGTCGAGGTAATAGCCCATGGTGCTTTCGTCGCAGACCATGCCTGCTTCTTCGTCGCTGATGGTGTCGCCTTTTGCCTGCGCGGACTGCGCGAGGACAAGGCCGATGGCGAACACGGCGGAGGCAAGAGCGGTCGTGAACGGATGTTTCATATCACTGATTCCTTGTGGTGGGCGATGGTTCGCCGATGCAGGATGCTGCGTCGGTGTACGACGGCGGCATCGTCTTCGGCGGCCTTACCCTACGCTACCCGATCTTTGTCGGCATCCTGTCGCGCCTCGGTCAAGCTCCGGCTGCCGGGAGCGGCGCTTCTACAGGGACTGCGGCGAGCATTGCATGACGTCCGCGTGCGATGCCTTCCTTCCGGGCGCGCTTGCCAATGGCCCCGGCCGACCGAGATGAAAGCCCTGGCCGTATTCGATGCCCAAACCGACCAGGACCTGGAGCTCGCTTTCGGTTTCCACGCCTTCCACGACGATGGTGGCGTTGGTGCCGCTGGCGAAGGTCTGGATCGCGGACACCATCGTCTGGCGTCGGATGTCGCGATCGATGCCGTGGGTGAGCGAGATGTCGAGTTTGATGATGTCCGGCGACAGGTGCAGGATGTGGCGCAGCGAGGCGAAGCCGGCGCCGGCGTCGTCGATGGCGATCAGTACGCCGCGCGCGTGCAGCCCGCGCAGGCATGTCCCCAGCTTGTCGTAGTCGGAGACCGTGGTGTGTTCGGTGATCTCCACGATCACGCGCGCCATGTCGTGCGCGGACAGCAGCGCCTGGAAGGCTTCGGACGCGATCGTCTCCGGCGAGGCGTTGATCGAGAGCCGATAGGGTTGCGGCACATCGCCGAGGCGGCCCAGCGCCATCCGCGCGGCTTCCAGCTCGAGCACCAGACCCAGGCCGATATCGGCGGCCTGGGCGAACCAGACGTCGGGCGGCGGCGTGCCCGGCGGGAATCGCGACAGCGCTTCCAGCGCGAATATCCTGCCGTCGGACAGCGACACCATCGGCTGGAACACGATGACCAAGCCGCGATCGCGGATCAGCGTTTCGATGCCGCCGACCAGATCGGCCTTGTGCCGTTCGGCCACGCGGTCCGCCTCGACGCGGCCGCGATAGTCGCTCAGCAGATCGGAATACTCGATCGCATGCCCGAGCACGGCGCCGACCAGCGTCGCCATCATGGTCATGGCCTGGATGTCCGCTTCGCGATAGGCGCGCGGATACGGCGACAGCACTTTCAGCACGCCGAACGGCTTGCCCTCGTGCAGCAGCGGCGTCACCAGCATCGAGCGCAGGCCGACCCGCCGGCATGCTTCGCGGTTCACCCGCGGATCCTCTTCGGAATCGTCGCAGCACAGCACCATGTTCCGGGCGAGGCACAGTCCGGACAGACTGCCGGCGGCGCACATCCTCAGACCGACCTGCGATTCCGCGGAACCGCTCGCCACCCAGTACACGAGCGCGCCGTCGTCGAGGATCTCGACGACGGCGCCCGTGGAGCGCGTGAGTTCCTGCGCACGGCGAATGACCGCGTTGACCACTTTGTTCGGGTCGTGCGCGAGCTGCACGATTTCGTTCTGCGCGGCGATGATGCGCGCATACAGGCCGGCGCTGCCGGCCGTCGACGCGATGGTCGATCCGTGCCGCGCGTCCAGCGTCGTACCCATGAGTGAAGAATCCTTGGCCATATCCTGCTCGCCTGTCCGTAACGACTGCGCCAGCGTCCTCATTCCTTATCCGCGTGATACGCCCCGCGCGGATCGACGTCAAGGCGTGCGCTCGCCAAGGCCGCAGCTCCGCACGCAGAGCCGTGGGTATCGGCGACGCGACGACAGATCCCATCAATGAAGAACGCCGCCGCGATTGATCGCAGCGGCGTTCGGGTGCGCTTCGACTCGGCGCGGCGCCGCGTTACTTCGCGGCTGCGGGCGCCGACGGCGTGGGCTTGGGATTCTTCACGTGCTCGTCCAACCACGCATCGGTTTCGGCCAGCATGTGCAGGATCGATTCGCGGGCGCGGTAGCCGTGGCTTTCCTTCGGCAGCATCACCAGACGCGCGGTGCCGCCCAGGCCTTTGACCGCGGCGTACATGCGTTCGCTCTGGATCGGGAAGGTGCCGGAGTTGTTGTCCTCTTCGCCGTGGATCATCAAGAGTGCGTCCTTGATGTTATTGGCGTAATTGAACGGCGACATGGTCTGGTAGGTGTCGCGGGCGTCCCAGAAGTTGCGCTCTTCGGCCTGGAAACCGAACGGAGTGAGCGTGCGGTTGTAGGCGCCGCTGCGGGCGATACCGGCCTTGAACAGGCGCGTGTGCGCGAGCAGGTTGCCGGTCATGAACGCGCCGTAGGAATGGCCGCCGATGGCCACGCGATTACGATCCGCCACGCCGCGACGCACGGTTTCGTCGATGGCGGCTTCGGCGCTGGAGATCAGCTGCGGCAGGTAGGTGTCGTTCGGTTCCTTGTCGCCTTCGCCGACGATGGGCATCGAGGGATCGTCGAGCACCGCGTAACCGCGCGCGAGGAACGGATGCGGGCCCCAGAAGCTGATCGCGTTGAAGCGGTACGGCGAATCGGTGACCTGCGACGCGGCGGCTGCGGATTTGAACTCGGCCGGATAGGCCCACATCAGCAGCGGCAGCGGTTTGTCGCGGCCCGGCTCGAAACCCGGCGGCAGATACAGGGTGCCGGTGAGTTCCACGCCGTCCTTGCGCTTGTAGCGGATCTGTTCCTTCTTCACGTCCTTGAGCTGCGGCGTGGGATGCGGGAACTTGGTCAGCGCGACCGGCTCGCCTTTGGCTGCGAGATCGACGCGATAGAAATTCACCGGGTCGGTCGGCGATTCGCGGGTGATGAGGATCTTGCCGGCGCTGTCGTCGAGCACCGCGGCCACCGCCGAGTAATTCGGCGCTTCGGAGCGGAACAGGCGCTGCTTGCTGTTGTCGGCGAGATTCCAGCGATCGAGGAAGGGGCGGTCGCCTTCGGCCGAGGCGCCGTCGCCGATCAGATAAATGCTGCCGCCGTCGGGGCTGAACTGCAGGCGCGGGAAACCGTTCGCGTCGCGCACGGTCACCGGGTTGCCCGGATCGTTGTAGCGATCTTCGCTGGAGCCTTCATGCACCAGCTTCGGCGCGGTGGCGGGCGCATCGGGCGCGATCTGCCACGAACGCACCTTGCGGGCCTTCCACCAGAATTCGCTGACCAGGGCGACATCGCCGCGACCCCATTCGGCGCCGGCAAAGCGCGTGGCGAGTTTCGCAAGCACGGTCGGCGCTTTGTCGAACGGCGCGGCCTGCATCAGCACGTGATCGCGGATATCGACCTGTTTCGACGGATCGCCGCCGTCCTGCGCTTCGGCCCAAACCAGCGTGGCCGGGGCGTCGCTGCGCCAGCCGATCGAACGCACGCCGGTGGTGGTGGCGTCGTTGCCGCTGGGCAGCCCTTCGAACAGCGGCAGCTTGGCGACGCTATGCAGCGCCTTGCCGGAGATATCCAGCACATCGATGCGGCGCGGGAAGAAATTCATCGGCACTTGGTACGAGAACGGACGCTCGACGCGCTGCGCCAACAGATGCTTGCCGTCGGGCGACGGCGCCAGGCCGACGTACAGATCCGGCTTGCCGATGTTCGCGAGCTTGCCGTCCACGCCGACCAGCGCCGGCTGCACGCGGAGGTAGTGTTCGAGCGTGCGCGCATCGCCCTCGTTGCGCAGCATGTCCTGGTAGGTGCGCAACTGGCGCACGCTGCCGGTGCCGCGGGTTTCCTGGGTGTTGGGGCCGGAGGGCACGATCTCCGCCGCCGGCGCGCCGCCCAGACCGACGCGCAGATTCACCAGCAGGCGTTTGCTGTCGGGCATCCAGCGGATGCCGCCGCCGCTGATGGTGTTGAGCGGCTGATCCAGCAGCTTGCGCGCCTTGCGCGCGCCCACGTCCACCAGCCACAGCTCATTGCCGCCGGTGTTGGGATCTTGCTGGTTCAGCGCGAGGTATTTCTGATCCGGCGACCACGACACCGCCGCCAGCGACAGCGGCTGCGGCAGACCGTCGATGCGCGTCTCCTTGCCGGTGGCCACGTCCATCAGCCACAGGTCGCTGGCGAAGGAGAAACGGCTGGGCGAGTAGCTGCGCGGGTTGAGGCGCAGGCCGGCGAGTTTCAGTTCCGGCTGCGCGACCAGCGCGATGGACGGCAGCGGCGGGATCTTCTGCAGCGCGGCCAGATCGCGGCGCGGGCTGAGCGACAGCTGCGGCGCGCGCGCGGCGTCGACGATGGCTTTGAGCTCGGCGACGGGTTCGCGGTAGCCGGTGGCGGACTGGGCCTGCGGCTGGGTCTGCGGCGCGGGCGCCTGCTGGGCGAAGGCGGTCAGCGAGACCAGCGCGAGGGCGATCAGCGCCGGCAGGAGCAACGGGCGGAGTGCCCGCGGGCGAAGTGCGGAAAGGCGTGAAGACATGACGGAGACAACTCCTCGGGGACGGCCAACGGGCAATCCCCCATCTTCGCGCCAGACCTGGGGCGGCGTATGCGCCACAGGTCATGGACCGCGCCGGGCGCGCGGGAGTGAAGCGGGCTCACTGGCTCGATGCCTTCCGCGCCTGCGGCGGCCACCACAATTCGATCACGCCCGGTTCGGCGGAGAACCCCTTGGGCAAGGGCCGGATATCGAATTCCGCCCGCCCGCGCTTCAACTGCAGCGCAAGCCAGTCGCGCAGTTCCTCGGCGCATGCGCCGTCCTTGCCGCTGTCGTGGACCAGCAGCGTCGGCACCGGATGCGGCGCCGGCGGCGAGGCATCGCGCGCGGCGGCGGTGATCCTGACGTTCTCGATGCCGGGCATGATCACCTGCGGCCTGAGCAACTTCCATTCGACACGCTGCAGCAACGCTCGAGCGCTTTCGTCGTAGACCTGCACGTAAACCCGCTGCCTGCGACCGGCCTTGCCGCAACTCTCGAGAACCGCGCTGCCATCGCGTTTGGTCCTCGATATCTCGCGGTGGCCGATGTTCGTCCCGATGCTCGGGTTCTGGTGCGGCGGATCCTGCGGCGGCGGATTCTCATCCGGTGGAGTCACCTCCGGGACAAGCACGGGAAGCGCCGGAAGCGTCGCGACCCTCGCGCCGCCTTGCCGGGCATCTTCGGTGCCGGCGACGACCGGAGCGGCGGCGCCATCGCCGCTGCGCGCGCCATCGGCCTCCGCGCCCAGCCAGTAGCGCAGACGTTCGCGACGTTCCGCGCGCGCCTGCACATTGAGCTCTTCGCAGACCGCCGCCGAGACGCCGACGTCGCTTGCGTCGCAGGCGGCGTCGATCCTGGCGATCAGCGCGTGCGCGGTCGCGTACTCCGCCGAATCGCGGTCCACGGTCTTCGACAGGAACAACAGTTCCGCGATCGCCAGACGCTGGGCGAAACCGAGGTTCCTGCCGGGCGACGCCTCGGCGACGCCGCTACCGCCGCCGAACAGCTTCTCCGCTTCGATCACCCGCGCGCCGAGCCGTTGGCGCACGCTTTCGCGTTCGGTGCGGAACTTGTCGACCACCTGCCACATCGGCCCGAAGATCGCCAACAGCGCGCCCAACGACAGCGCGCCGACCGCGGCCTCGCTCGCATTGATCCGCCAGAACGGCCGGTCCGCATCTTTTTTCTCGGCGTCCCTGGCCAGCCGGCCCACGCGGATCCGCGCAGTATTCAGCTTCTGCCGCTCCGCCGGCTTCGACCAGCCCGGAATCCGCGCCAGCCATTCTCCGGTCAGGTGCGCGCCGAAATCCTCGCCCAGCCGGTGGTAGCTCTCCCACTGCGCTTCGTCGAAGAACTGGTCGCCGGTGCTCTGCTGCGGGAATTTCGGATTGCGGCGCGCGTAGGCGAGGACGTCGACATACAGCGCCTCGTGCAGATTCGGCTTGACCACCAGCAGCGTGCCCTGTTTGCGCAGGCCGTCGGCGCCGGGGCGGTAAAGAATGCGCGCGAGCAGCACGCCGCGCCCGGTGAAGTTGCTGACCAGCGTTTCCGGCGACAGGAAACCGATCATGTCCTGCGACTTGGACTTGAGGTTCGCGCTTTGCGCATCCTTTTCCTTGTCGACGACACACGCACCGACATCCTTGGACAGATCCTTTTTCGTCGCATCGTCCGACGACGCCAACAGCGCCTCCGCAGCCTTGCCCGTGTAGAACTCGATCTCGGCGCCGTAGTCGATCCGCGCCTTGCGCACCAGATTCTCGATGTCGGCGAATTCGTAGCGCGGATCGGCGCCGCAGTCGGCCAGCACGATGAAATCCAGCTCGCGCCGCAGCAGCGCGTGTACGCCGGTATTCTCGAAATGACCGCCGTCGGAGAGATACCAGTGGCGCGCGAGCGGGCCGTCGAACACAGCGCCGAACTCGGCGCGCAAGCGCCCCATCTTGGTGCCGGCCAACCAGTCGCCGAGCCGTCGCCTGCGCGGCTGCCCGGGCGCGTGCCCGGATGCGTTTCCGGGCACCGGCAGCCGCGCGTCGCCCGCGTCCAGCCAGAAGCCCAGGCGCACGCCGGCCAGGAACAACAGCGCCGCCCAACCCGGCGTGGTGTAGGCCCCGGCGCCCGGCGACGCGGCCGCGCCGGAGATCGCCACCCAGCGGCCGAGGCCGCCGACGCGCTGGACCGGCAGATCCTCCACCGGCACGCCGCCGGCTTCCAGCCCGTGCGCGCAGACGACCAGCGGCACGCCTTTGCGATCGGCGTTGTACAGCCGGGTCTGGTGGCCCCGGGTCTGGTTGAGACAGACGTTGATCAGATGGATCGGCCCGCCATTCGCCGCCGGGTCGTAGCGGTCCATCGCGATGTCGTCGTCGGTATCCATGGCCGTGACATCGGACATCGCCTCCGGACTGATCCGCGTGGCGTCGGCAGCCAGCCCGCCGCCGAAACGATGCGGATTGACCGCGCCGAGATAGGCCCGGACCAACCTCGCACCGTACATGTTGTGCAGCGACGACACGTTGACGCTTTCGGCATTCGCGCCGGTACACGCGAACCAGACCAGCAGGCACGCGGCCGCGATCGCCCAACGCCCGAGCGCGCCGGCATCGGCGACCGCCGCGAACGACGCGCACGACCAGTCGGGCGCCTGCGCCGGGCAATGCATGGACAGGCCCGAGTCGAACACCAGCCACTGCGCGAGCGTGGTCCACAGCACCACCAGCGCGAACGCCAGGCCGAAGCCGAGCACATTGATCAGCATCGGCAAGGCGTTGAATTTCCGGCCGTCGCTGGGCTGCATCCACTTCTGCAGCGGTTCGCTGAGCGTGCGCAGCCCGAGCAGCAGCAGACCGCCGAACCCCAGACCGCCGAACAGACCGGCCGGCGATTCGCGCAGCGCGATGTTCAGTTCCCAGCTGAGCCAGTCGATCGCACCGAGCAGGACGATCGCGAGCGTCGCGATATTGACCCCGCGCAGCCCCACCGTCAGCCGCCTGCGGGCCTCGGCGACGACAACGGCATCGTCGCCGCGACGCACGCGATGCAACAGCATCGACAGGCCGCACACGCCGAGACTCAGCAACACCAGGCCGGCGAGCAAGGACCACGACGGCCCCGGCAGCGCCAATGAGAACGACAGCCGCCATCCGACGATCAGCGCCGCGCCGGCAAGCGTCGCAGCGATCACGACCAGCGCGTCCAACAGCATTCCGATACGCGACGCCGCGCGCTTTTTCGCCGCCTGCGGCGGCGGATCGCGCAGCATCCAGTAACTGCCGAGCAGTCCCGGCGCGAACAGCAGCCAGAACCCGGCCGCGAACGGCCACATCACGCTTTTCCAGTGCATCCAGGCATCGGGCGCGAACAGATCGAAGCGCAGGTGCAGCACGTGGGCCAGCACCGGCACCAGGCCCAGCACCAGCGCCAGCATCGCGAATTCCAGATGCACTGCGACGATCGCGCGCAGATAGGTGGCGATGCCGATGCCGTAATCGCGCGCGCCGCCCGGCGCGAGATAGCGCCCGTAGCGGCGCAGCCACGACAGCGTGGACGAATCGCCGCGTTCGAGGATCTCCTGCGCCCGAGCGATGCCGACCCGGCTCACCAGGCGCCCGAACATCGCACCGGTGTAACCGCCGCCGGACACCGTGGAGAGATAGTCGAACTCCGACAGCAATTTGTTCCGGGCCAGGCCGCGCAGCAGCCCCAGGCAGAAGGTCGCGCTGCGGATGCCGCCGCCGGACAGCGCGAGGCCGATGGTCGACCTCTCCTCGCCGGGCGCGACTTTGATGGCCGCCACCTCCCTCCGCTTGCGCAGCGCCTCGGCTTCGGACAGAGCGATCCGATCAGAGCCGCCCTGCTCGTCCCCCGCACTCGCGTGCGACGGCGGCGCGCCTGCGTCGATCCTGTCTTCGGAACCTTCCATCGCTCCTCCTTTGGGCCATGCCCACTCGACAACCCCGCTCCAATCATGCCGGCTCGGTCATCCGAGCGCGACTGCGGCCTGCGCGTGGAACTACACCGGAGCCAGCGCGTCTTCGATGGCGGGCCTCCAGAACGTGTCGGCCAGATGAACGAAGCCCTCGCCCCGCGGATGGATCTCGTTGTCCCAGCCCTTCGGATCGGTCAGCTCGCGCCGGGTATCCAGTACCACGAAACCGCCGGCGCGTGCGGCGACCGACTGCAGCAGCGCGTGGAAGCTTTCCAGCAGCCAGTCGACGATCGTCTGTTGATCGTTCTGCGGAATGCCCTGCTTCGTCGCCGGCTTCCAGATCCACGGGCCGGCGCGCAGCTTGAAGAATTTGTAGGGCGCGTTCATCGGCGTGACCGCGGCATAGGTGTGGCTGATGAGGGTGGCGGCCGGCGCGAAGTCGTCGCGCATCGCGACGATCAGGTCGTAGCTGGCGACGATGCGGTCGAAGGTCGCCGCCAGTGCGCCGAGGTCGATCCAGCGCCGCACCACTGCGGGCACCGTCGCGTTCCAAGGCCATGCCGACGCATCCTGGCCGCTGCCATCGGTGAGGTGGCGCCCGAAATCCTTGCCGATCACGTCGTTGCCGCCCAGCGACAGCAGGATCAGATCGAACGGCCGGCCGCGGCTGGCGAGCACGTCGGCGATCCCGCGCCAGCTGCGGATCATCCGCGGCACATCCTTGGCGTCGCGGCCCGGAGCACTGTCGTCGAGGAAATTGATGCGCTCGCCGAAGCGCTTGTTCGACGACAGGCGTGTCTGCAGATCCGGATCGAGCCGCAGCGGATACTGGAACCAGGAATCGCCGATGCTCAGTGCATTGGGGCGCTTCTGGAAGCGGTCGACCCGTTCGTAATAATCCTTGAGGTGGTTGATGTGGGTAGAGGCCATGGCGCCGACTCCTAGGAGCGAATCAATTGGGGGGATCGATCCGGGAGGCATCGATCCGGTCGCCGGGACCGCCTGCGCCCCACGGGGCGCCAAGGCTCGCATCCGGCATGACGCTTCGATGGCTTCCACCGGGATCAACGTACGTCCCCTGCTGCGCGGGCCATCGCCATCGGTGGCGTCTCACCATCATCCACGGCGGCGTCTCAGGGCATGGGACGGTCCAGGACCACCTCGGGATGCCACGGCTGGGGCTGCCTGGCGTCCTGAACGGGCGCGCGGCCATCCATCCCTCCATCGCGAGATAGCGATACAATGCCGGCCTCTGCGCCGAGGGGCGCTGCAAGCCCGGCTATCTGGTCCGGGATCAGGCTCGGCGGAGGCTTCACACTGCAACGGCGCCCGTTCACTGCCCCAGGCTTCGCAGCAATGCACCTGCAGGGCACACAACGGAACACTCCCGCCATGAACGCACAAGACAAGAATCACCCCGATTTCAAAGTCTCCGACATGCAGCTCGGCGAAGCCGACTGGGGTCTCAAGGAAATCGACATCGCCGAGCACGAGATGCCGGGCC
>CBIHKW010000135.1:0-11153 GCA_966203835.1 uncultured Thermomonas sp. | reverse complement strand
ATGGATGCGAGTGCGGCGGCGGCGATGAAATATGCATACATGGAAAATCACCCGTGCTCGGACTTGTCGCGCAGACTCACGACGGATTCCGGACTTGCTTCCGGACCTGCAGATATTCGATGGCTCTTACCTTGAAACGACAGAACGGCTGCGTCGCCAGCATCTCATCGCCGAATTCAGGATCGTCTTCGGCGAGCATCATCGCGACGAGAGAAGCTTTTCTTTGCGTTCGCCAACCATGACCGGACCGGGCCGCATCGATCAACGGCACTTTGAGAATACTCCGAAGCTCGGCGTACGGCGCGACGGCCTGCATGACCGCGACCAGTGCATCCAGTCGCCTGAGGCTGTGCGGTTCGGTCGAAATGATCCGCAGCAGATCCTCGATGCGCACCGAGGCTCGACTCGAGTCGATCTCCGACAACAGCTTCAAGGGCCACGACGCAACGCTGACGATGCGGTTCGGCTCCGATTGCTCATACGCCGCATCGAACGCCGCATCGATCAATCGCATCCTGACATTTTCCGACGCATGCGCCTCCGCGGCCATCGCAAGCGCTTGGCATCGATACCAGGGGTGGCGGATCGCCTTCGCGATCGTTGCAGCCAGCTCGGGATCTGTCTTCGCCGCATCGGCCGCCCTCGCGCGTCCACGAACGTCCTCTGCAGCAATGTC
The DNA here is from genome assembly GCA_966203835.1 of uncultured Thermomonas sp. GTDB lineage: Bacteria > Pseudomonadota > Gammaproteobacteria > Xanthomonadales > Xanthomonadaceae > Lysobacter_I. The sequence goes on along the minus strand of CBIHKW010000135.1, from coordinate 10,477 downwards.
GTTTTTGAAGTTCATCCGGAAGTTCGACTTGTCATCCGCATCATCGCAGGACGAGTATCACTGTTCTCAACGCATATCGGCCTGCTGACGCACCTGGAAGATATTGCCTTCCGGGTCGCATGCGTTGCACACATGGAAGCCCGGGCCTTGATAGATCTTGTCCAAAATCATACCGCCAAGATCTGCGGCCGCTTGGCGAATACCGTCGATACTCGGCACCGTGAAGAAGAATTTCATGGCGGCGTCTTCGCGCGGGATCGGCGGCGAGGCGATTTCGATCTCCGCCGCGATGTGCTCTGGAATTCGATGCACGATGAGTTGGACGCCCTGGGACTGGAGGACGACCATATCGTCGGCGGCGTGCAGCCGCGACATACCCAGGATGGATACGTAGAAATCGGCGAGACGATCGAGGTCTTTCGCATACAGGAAAAGACCGGCTTGTGCTGGGCCTGACATGGATACTCCCGAGAATAATTTCGCATAGCTGAGCAGAGGACTTCGCGCAGCATGATGGCATCAAGACGCATGACCGCCATGCCAATTCGCGTCTTCAACGACGCGGACCAGACAAACGATTCAACACATATGCAGTCGGCATGAAGGTGAGCCACAAGCTGACGTAGAACACGGTCAGATACCAATACACAGAAAGATAGCCGGCGCCATGACCGAGATGCAGGCCGCAATACCACCAGTCGTACAATGCGAACGGAACTGTGTAATAGAAGGAGAGCCAGAAAGCTCGTGACATCCGCCGCTCCGGGCGGCTGCGCAACAACGTCAACAGCGCGTACAAGCAGAACACCAGAGACAGCATGGTATTGAGAATACCCAGCGTCACCAGCGAATATTGCTGATAGTAATCCGGCAGGCCGATCAGCCAGAACAGCAGCCAGACAAGACTGGATTGCAGCAGAAGGATGAGGTGTTTCCTGGCGCTCATGTGACTCTCATGGATTGCATGCACCAGACGGCTGCGAACCCGGCTTGAACGAATCGTCGCTCAATCCGAACATGGATCACTGCAATACCTCACAACTCCCCCAGCCCCTCCGCAGTGCCGTCATCGCCCACCTGCAACAAGCGCAGCGTGTTGGTGGCGCCGTGGGTTTCCATGTGTTCGCCACTGGTGAAGACCACGCGGTCGCCCGGCATGAGCAGGCCGGCGTCGACGAGTTTGCGGATGCTGCCGCGGGCGGCCTGACGCGGGGTCTGGCCGCGGCTGTCGTAATCCATCGGGAAGACGTCGCGCATCATCGCCATGCGCCGCCGGGCGCCGGGGTCGCGGGCGAACGCGAAGATCGGAGCGCGGCCGCGGAAGCGCGAGAGGAAGCGGGCGGTGCCGCCGGATTCGGTCATCGCGACAATCGCGCCGACGCCGATGTGTTCGGTCAGGAACATCGCGGTCATCGCGATGGCCTGGTCGGCGCGCTGCAGGTTGCGCGGCGCGGCTTCGAAATCGGTGTCGTGCTCGAACTGGCGCTCGGCGCCCAGGCAGATGCGCACCAGCGCTTCGACCGCCTTGACCGGATACATGCCGGCGGCGCTTTCCTGCGACAGCATCACCACGTCGGTGCCGTCGATGACCGCGTTGGCGACGTCGAGCACTTCCGCGCGCGTGGGGATCGGGCTGCTGACCATCGATTGCAGCATCTGGGTGGCGGTGATCACCACCTTGTCGCGTTCCAGCGCGACGCGGATGATTTTCTTCTGCAGGCCCGGCAGTTCGGCGTCGCCGATCTCCACGCCGAGATCGCCGCGGGCGACCATCACCACATCGCTGGCGTCGACGATCTCGACCAGATTCTCGATGGCTTCGGCGCGCTCGACCTTGGCGACCAGCGCGGCGTCGCTGCCGGCGGCGCGTGCGACGCGGCGCGCCTCGTTCATGTCGGCGGCGTTGCGGCAGAAGCTCACGGCGATGAAATCGGCGTTGAGCTGCGCGGCGACCTGGATCAATTCGCAGTCGCGCTCGGTCAGCGCGCCCAGCGACAGGCCGCCGCCGAGTTTGTTCAGACCCTTGCGGTTCGATAGCTCGCTGTCGTTGAGCACCGTCGTGATGATGCGCTGGCCTTCGACCGCGGTGACTTCGAGTTGCACCACGCCGTCGTCGAGCAGCAGCACGTCGCCGGGGACGACATCACCGGGCAGGCCGAGATAACTCACGCCGACCTGGCGCTCGTCGCCCGGCGGCGCGTCTGCGCTGGCGAGCAGGTCGAAGCGTTCGCCGGCGCGCAGTTGCACTTTATCGTTCGCGAATTTCTCGATGCGGATCTTCGGACCGGGCAGGTCGGCGAGGATGCCGACCTCGGTACCGACCCGGGCTGCAGCCGCGCGTACGGCGTCGGCGCGCGCGATCTGCGCGGACGGATCGCCGTGCGAGAAATTGAGGCGGACCACATCCACACCCGCGCGCAGCAGCGCGTCGAGCACGCCGGGGGCGTCGGTGGCGGGGCCGAGGGTGGCGAGGATCTTGGTGCGGCGGCGTTGTTCGGTCATGTCTTCTTCGTCGGAGCAGGGCTCCGACAACGCTATCACGCCGGCGCGGCAATCGCTGCACACCTGTCCTGCAAACGATCGCAGTCCCCGGCGATGTCCTCAATTGTCCACATCGTCGCCGCTTCCGGCCATCGGCACGGAAGCAGCGACCCCTGCCCTTTGGACCACGGCTCAGCCGCGCGCGAGCAACGCCGACAATTCGGCCGGCGTGCGCACCAGATGATCGGCGCCGGCCGCGCGCAGCTCGTCCTCGTCGCCGAAGCCCCAGAGCACGCCGATGCCGCGCATCCGGTGATGGAGCGCACCTTCGATATCCATGTGCCGGTCGCCGATCATGGTGCAGTGCCCGGCAGGCAGATCGAGTCGCGCCAGCGCTTCGGCGATCAGCTCGGGCTTGTGGCTCAGGCGGCCGTCGTGGGTGGCGCCGATGATGTCTTCGAAACGATGACCGAACGGCAGCGTGGCCACGATCTTGCGCGCATGCGGCTCGTTCTTGGCGGTGACCACGGCAAGCCGATATCCGGCGGCATGCGCGGCCTCCACCGTCTCGCCGATACCGGCGTAGATCGCGTGTTCGCGCCAGCCTTCGATCTCGAACCGCTCGCGGTACAGATCGACCGCAATCTCGATATCGTCCGGGTCGTCGAACAACTGGCCGAAACTCACCCGCAGCGCGGGGCCGATCCAGCGCCGCAGTTCGGCGTCCGGCAGACCCGGATGACGCATGCGTTCCAGCGAATACGCCACGCAGCGGGTGATGCCGATGGCGGAGTCGATGAGAGTGCCGTCGAGGTCGAAGAAGAGCGTGCGCACGGAAACTTCCTGCAGTCATGGGGGTGCGTCATTCTGACGGTCATTGTGTCGAGCCGCCAACGAAAGACCCCCGCCGAAGCGGGGGTCTGGTCTCGCGAGGTGCGTCGCCGCGCGGACGCGACGACATCGCGGCAAGCATGACGCCATCGCGCTGCCGTCAGAGCCCCGCTTCGGCGATGATGAAATTGCGGATCGATGCATTCGAGACCCGCGTGTAGACGCCGGGCAGATTGCGGCGCGCGCAGCCGATACCCCAACTGACGATGCCGGTCAGGATCGTGTTGCCGGCGCCGCGGGTCAGCGGCCCGCCCGAGTCGCCCTGGCAGCTGTCGATGCCGCCGCTGGTGCGGCCGGCGCACAACATCCGCGCGGTGATATCGCCGCTGTAGGAGTTGGCGTCGTTGCAGTCGGTGCGATTGAACAACGGCACCGACACCTTCCGCAGGTTGATCGGGAAGCTGCCGCCTTCGGTCAGCGCGCCCCAGCCGGTCACCAGCAGGTTGGCGCCGACCGCACCGTCGCCGGTCGCCAGCGTCGCCAGCGGAATGCCGGTGGCCGATGTGCTCAGTTGCCACACCGCGACGTCGTTGTCGAAGGTGCTCGGGTTCCAGCCGGTGTGGATGGCGATGCGGGTGACGTTGCGACGCACGCCGGTGCCGTCGAGGTTGCGGGTGCCGGTGAGCACCTGCACCTGCCCGGCGGTGACGAAATCGCTGCAGTGTGCGGCGGTCACCACCATGTTCGCCTTGACCAGCGTGCCGCCGCAGAACTGGGCGTTGAAGTTGTCGGCGACGCTCTTGGTGAGCAGCGCGACCTGGAACCGGTTGTCATTGGCGCCGGCAACGCTGCCGCCCACGATCCGGGGACGGATGATCCGATCGATCTCTGCGTCCGTCATGGTGACGTTCGCGTATTCGAGGTTCTTTTCGGCGACGCGCAGCTGGACGTATTCGCGCATCCAGTTGCCGTCGCGTTGGGCGCCGCCGCGCTGCTGCGCCATCGCGGGACCCTGCAGGGCGACCAGCGCCAGAGCGCCGAGGGCGAGCGCTGCGCGCAGAGAAAAGCGCGCGCGTGCATGGAGATTGGGGGAAGAGTTGGAATCGACCGCAGACAGGGTACGCATGTGTCTCTCCTTGAGAATGGGCGATGCTCGATGGGAGTGCTCGATGGAACTGCTCGATCAAATCGCACGCGCGGGGTGGGAGCGCGCCGGCACCGTGCGCATTGCGCACGATGCGTGCCTGACATCCGGACTGCACGTTGCCGCAGGGGTGTCTGCATGGCAGACGGGCGGGCTGCCGCTGAGCGGGCAAAGCCTGTGAGCGTCCTGCGCCTTCTCGATCGCACGATCCTTGGCTGCGAGGCAACCGGCGTATAGCACGCGATCTTCGGCGACGTCAACGCAGCGGCGCACGAACGGTCGGCTTGGTGGCATTACGCACGAAGGCCCGGGATCGCCCGGGCCTTCGTCGAGATGGTTTGAGCGCGTCGTCTCAAAGCTTCCCGCATTCGATCAGAAGCTGCTGGCGCAGCCTTGGCTGAACGAGGTGTTCGCAGTGACCGTACCCCAGGTACCGTCCAGCTCGCCGCAACCGACAGTCTGCCCGCCGACCAGACGCCCGCTGGCGTCGTAGTAGTTCCACGTGCCCTGCAGACAACCGCCGGCGATGGCGGCGCCCGAGGCGAGGATGGTGAGAGACAGACAGAACAACGCGATCTTGTTGCGCAATTTCATTTCAGCACTCCTGTTGCTTGGCGGCGGAATGGCCGCGACGCGAGCGTAGCCCAAAGAGCACGAGGCGCGGAATCGATCCGGCGCCGCGGTTCAGTGTCTCGATCAACCCGCCCGTGCCGACAACGCCGCCACCGCCGGCAACGTTTTGCCTTCAAGGAATTCGAGGAACGCGCCGCCGCCGGTGGAGATGTACGACACCTCGTTCTCGATGCCGTATTTGTCGACCGCCGCGAGCGTATCGCCGCCGCCGGCAATGGAGAATGCGGCGCTGTCGGCGATGGCGCGGGCCAATGTCTCGGTGCCCTTGCCGAAGGCGTCGAACTCGAACACGCCGACCGGGCCGTTCCAGACCACGGTGCCGGCGCTCTTGATCAGCTCGGCGTAACGCGCGGCGGTCTGCGGGCCGATATCCAGAATCATGTCGTCGGCGGTCACCGCATCGACGGCCTTGACCGTCGCCGGCGCGTCGGCCGCGAATGCCGATGCCACCACCACGTCGCTGGGGATCGGAATGTCGGCGCCGCGCGCCTTGGCGTCGGCGATGATCTGCCGCGCGGTATCGAGCAGATCCATTTCGACCAGCGATTTACCCACGCCGTAGCCCATCGCAGCGATGAACGTATTGGCGATGCCGCCGCCGACGATCAGCTGATCGACCTTCGACACCAGCGACGACAGCAGTTCGAGTTTGGTGCTGACCTTGCTGCCGGCGACGATGGCCAGCAGCGGCCGCGCCGGATGTTCCAGCGCCTTCGCCAGCGCGTCGAGTTCAGCCATCAGCAGCGGGCCGCCGGCAGCCTGTTTCGCGAAACGGATGACACCGTGGGTGGAGGCCTGCGCGCGATGCGCAGTGCCGAAGGCATCCATCACGAACACATCGCACAGCGCGGCGTACTGCTGCGACAGCGCTTCGTCGTCCTTGCCCTCACCGACGTTCATGCGGCAGTTTTCGAGCAGCACGAGTTCGCCGGGCGCAACGCTGACGCCGTTCACCCAATCCTTCACCAGCGGCACGTCGCGACCGAGCAGTTCGCCGAGACGCTTGGCCACCGGCGCCAGCGAATCGGCTTCGCTCCACACGCCTTCCTTGGGGCGACCGAGATGCGACATCACCATCACCGCGGCGCCCCGTTCCAGCGCGACCTTCAGCGTGGGTAGCGAGGCGACGATGCGCTGGTCGGAAGTGACTTGACCACCCGCGACCGGCACGTTGAGGTCCTGGCGGATCAACACTCGCTTGCCGGCGAGGTCGAGATCGGTCATGCGGGGGATGGCCATGTGCGACTCCTGGGAACACTGCGAAAGCGGACGCGCATTGTCCTTGCTGGCTTCGCGGCGGGCAATGGCGGCGCGAAGAGCTGAAAGACAAAAAATGCCGTCATCCCGGCGCAGGCCGGGACCCAGCCTTTGCTTCGGTGCCCAAGACAAAATTCAAACGCTGGGTCCCGGCTTGCGCCGGGATGACGGTGCTTCGGATGCCGTTCCAATCACGTATCACCGACACCGCCATCACACAGCAAGACAAAAGATGAAAATCAGCCTTCAGCCTTCAGCCTTCCGCGCCCGCAGCAGACTCAGCGCGAAACCGCCGACGATCGCCGCTCCCACGACCAGGAACCCCCACAGCAGCCAGCGCCGCCAATCCGGCGGCGTCGGCTTTTCGACATACGCCTGGGTGCCAGCGGCCTCGCTGCGGATGCCGAGCGTAGCGACCGGCGGCGACCATTCGGCGCCGAGGCGCGAACGCAGCGGCGCCAGCGCCTGCTCCACCGGCAGCGGGTCGCGGCGGGCATCGCGGCTGCCGGCGGCCAGCGTGTACGGGCCACTGCCCTGCGCCAGGAACACGAAACGATCCGGCAGATACGCGACCGCCATCACCGGCGCCGGGTTCAGCGCGATCGGGCTGCGCAGACGCCATTCGCGCGCGGCGATGGGCGCGGTCAGCGCATAGTCTTCGTTGTCGATGCGCAGACCGTTCTGCTGCAGCCGGAACAACAGCGTGCGCCCGATCGGCGTCCAGGCTTCATCTCCGGCCACGCTGCCGTTCTGCGCATCCACAATCACGTCGGCGGTGGCGTTGTCGGTGCCGAGAGTCACGCCCACCCGACCGACCGGCAATTTGGCCGGCAGCCGATAACGATAAAGATGCCCCTTGCCGAAAGCGTCGGGCGCGGTATCGACGAATTCCGCACGCAGCCGGCGCCACTGCGGCGGCGACACCCCGCCGCGCGTGCGCCGCGCGGTGACCTGCAGCCCCGGGACCGGGTTGCCGTCGAGTTGGCGCAGGCGCAGATAGCGCAGCGACGTGGGCGGCAGGGCGATGTCGCGCCGCTGCAGCACCGAACCGTCGCGACGCAGCGAGACCACGGCCGCGGCGTCGACCAGCGCCTGCCAGTGTTCGAGATCGTCGCTGCCCTCCACCGCGAAACGCGCGTGGACGTTCCTGGTTTCGCCATCGCCAGTTTCGGGCCAGCGCAGATCCAAACGGTCGACGGTGGCCGGACGCTGCGGATCGCGACCGAGGTCAGCGTCCATCACGTAATCGATCAGCGCCGGAGCCGCGGGCGCGGCGGTTGCCAACGCGGCTGACGTTGCCGACACCCCCATGTCCACCTGCAGCAGACGCAAGCGACCGCTGTCATCGCGCTCCAGCCGCAGCGCCAGATCGTCGCCACCGCCGACAGCGCCCGCGCGGCGCGGCAGCGCGAACACCGGTAGCGGCGCCTGGGCGACGCCCGGCCGCGTGGCCGGGTCGACGGTCAAGCGCGCCACCGGCACCGCCTGCCCGTCGGCATTGAGCACCACGAAATCGCCGAGTTCCGGATCGATCAGCGCGGCGTAGACCTCCGGCGTCAGCTCGAACTGCCAGGCCGCGTTCTGGCCTTCGGTCTTCAACGGCCAGCGGTAGGCGTAATCGCCGGTCGCTTTCGATGCCTCGGGCTGCGCGGCCGCGGCCGCGAAGGCCGTCGCCAACAACCCTGCGCTCAACGCGACCGCTGTCCGATTCATGCAGAAATCTCCTCCGTGGATGCCGCGCGCCGCGGCGGAGCCGGCGCGAAATAGCCCACCGCCGTACACAACAGACCATACGCGATGAACGAGACGATGCCGAACAGATTGCCGAGGTGGCCGCGATCGATCAACAGCAGCTTGAGCAGCACCACCCCCATCAGCACCGCGCCCGCGCCCCACAGCAGACGGTCGCCGCGCTTCGAGCCGAAGATCCAGCCGAGCACACCCAGCACGCTCCAGACCACGGTCAGCGCGGTCTGCACGACGGAATCGTCCAGCATCGACGGCGACCAGTCGGTGCCGCCCCAGTGGTGGGTGGCACGCAGGGTGGCGAAGGTGACCCAGGCGAACGCGGCCAGCGCGAACACCGTCACGCCGGTCTGCGAGCCCATGGTGCCGCGGCCCGCCCAGGCGCGCTGCGCCAGCAACGCGAGGGTGCCGATCTGCAGCAGTTCCAGGGGATTGAGCAGCGTCATCCACGGCAGCGGCGCGCTCTCGCCGGGGAAGAACAGCGACACGCCCCAGCTGATGCCCAGCACCACCCATGCGGAGGCGAGCAGCGCGCGGCGGTAATCGTTGAAGCCGTCGTGGTCTCCCGCATAGGCCAAGGGCGGCGCCAGCAGCGCGGGCCGCAGTTGCAGCAGCGCGGCGAAGGCCAGCACCGGCAGACCGACGCCGACCCACATCCAACCGTCGCCCATGTCCGCCTCGCCGGCGAAATGCAGCGCGGTGACGGCGATCGCCACCACCCACGACCACAGCCAACCGCCGTGGGCGACAAAACGCACGCCGGCGCCGGTGTCGCGCAGACAGATCAGGCTCCGCCAGCCCAGCACCGCGTACGCCAGCCAGGCCGCGCTGCCGAATCCGCCGAACGGATGGTCGTGCGCGAACGGCAGCAGCAGCGCGGCCGGAATGCCGAGCGCCAGCGCGGCCGCGGCGATCCCGCCGGCCGCGGTCATGCTGTCCTCGCGGCGACGCAGTTCCGCCGCCAGCCAGCCGGTGAACGCGATGAAGGCGAACAGCGCGTCGACCCGGTCGGGATGAGAAATGTGATCGACGATTTCCTGCGCCCCAGCGAAGCTCCACCAGCCGAAGGCCCAGAGCGTGAACAGACCGACCAGGCTGCTGTCGTGCTCCTCACGATAGGTCCAGGCGGTGGCGAAGCCGGCGAGCGCGATCAGCAGCGCGCCCATGAACGCCGGGTTGGCGATGGGCGTGATCGCGACGACATCCAGCATTCCACTCTGCGAGAAACCGCTGCTGATGCCGCCGATACCGGCCATGTACGCAGCGGCGGCGGCGAGTTGCAGCAGCAGGCCCGAAATCTGCGGCAGACGCTGGCCCTGACGCAGACCCAGCCACACCAGCGCCGCGCCTTCCAGCGCGAACACGCTGGCGGTCGCACGCGCCGACAGCGCCAGCGGTACGGCCAGCGTCGAGAAACCGACCGCGAGCACCGCATAGGTATCGACCAGCGACGAGAACTGCTCGCGGCGGCGCAATACCGCAGCAAGCAGCGCGTAGATCGCGGCCGCGCCCAGCGCCGACAGCGCCAGCGGCATACGCTCGCCCTGCAGCAGGCCCGCCTGCAGCGCGAACGCCACTAGCGGCGTGCCGAACACCAGCGTGCCGTCGACCAGCGCATGCGCATTGCCTTCATGCCCGTCCGCGCTTCGCCGGTGTGCGTAGAAGATCGGAATCAGCAGGTACAGCGCGAAGAACAGCAGCAGGAAAGGTTCGGTGCTGGCGAATTTCGCCGGCTGGTAATCGAGCACGCCCCACACGGTGCCGATGCCGAAGGTGAAGACGAAACCGAGCAGATTGAGCAAGCGCCACGGACGGTTCCAGGCGATGCCGAAGATGCCGAGATTCAGCACCGCGTAATAGCCGAACAGCGCGACGTGGTTACCGCTGCCGGTGGACAGCCAGATCGGCGCGAGGAATCCGGCGAGGATGCCGAACACCGCCAGCGCCAGCGCGTTCTGCAGCACCGCCAGCACCCCGATGCCGGCGACGAGCGCGATGGTGATCGCGAACGCGGCGCCCGCAGGCATCGCACCATAGAGTTTGTAGGCCGCGAACGTCACCAGCATCAGCACGCCGATGGCGCCGCCCTGTACCGACAGCGAGAACGACCGGCGCGTCTCGCGCTGTCGCCATGCGAACACCAGCCCGGCGATGGCCGCGGCGGCCACTGCGGCAAGGCGCAATTCGATCGACACCTGCACCCAGCCCTGGTCGCTGGCGTATTTCAGCAGCGACGCCACGCCGAAGAACAGCACGAGCATGCCGATCTTCACCGGCACGTTGCCCTCGGTGAACCAGCCGCGGACCCAGCCGAAGGCATTGGCGAAGATGTCCGGCGGCGGCGGGCGCTCCGGACGCGGCGGCGGCCGGCGCGGCGGCGGGATC
>CBIHKW010000134.1:0-11268 GCA_966203835.1 uncultured Thermomonas sp. | reverse complement strand
CAACCGTATTCTTTTTCCGCTTCTCTGTTACTGCGGCCTACCGGCGGCTGCTGTTAAACCACGGGGGCTGCGGCCTGACGGCCGCTCTACAAGGCCGCTTTACCCGACGTTCTCTCCGCGGACGGGAGAGAACGTCGATCCATCTCAGGCCAATGCCTGCGCCGCCGGCACGTATGCGTAACCGAGATCCTCGGCGACGGCTTTGTAGGTGATCTTGCCGGCGTGGACGTTGAGGCCGTTGAGCAGGTGCTCGTCGTCCAGCATCGCTTTCTTCGCGCCCTTGTTCGCCAGTTGCAGGGCGAAGGGCAGGGTGGCGTTGGTGAGGGCGAACGTGGAGGTGCGGGCGACGCCGCCGGGCATGTTCGCGACGCAGTAGTGGATCACGCCGTCCACTTCGTATGTCGGGTTCTGGTGGGTGGTGGCTTTGGATGTCTCGAAGCAGCCGCCCTGATCGATGGCGACGTCGACCAGCACCGAGCCCGGGCGCATGAGTTTCAGCTGATCGCGCGAGATCAGCTTCGGCGCCGCGGCGCCGGGAATCAGCACCGCGCCGATCACCAGATCGGTATCGGGCAGGCGCTCTTCGATGGCATCGTGCGTCGAGTAGATGGTGGTCAGCTGATGGCCGTAGATTTCATCGAGATATTTGAGGCGATCCAGCGAGCGGTCGAGAATGGTGACGTGCGCGTTCAGGCCCATCGCCATGCGCGCGGCGTTGATGCCGACCACACCGCCGCCGATCACCAGCACTTCCGCCGGCTTCACGCCCGGCACGCCGCCCAACAGCACGCCGGAGCCGCCCTGCGCTTTTTCCAGCGCGTGCGCGCCGGCCTGGATCGACATGCGACCGGCCACTTCGCTCATCGGCGCCAGCAGCGGCAGGCCGCCCTTGCGGTCGGTGACGGTTTCGTAGGCGATCGCGGTGCAGCCGGATTTGACGAGACCTTCGGTCTGCGCTGGATCGGGCGCGAGGTGCAGATAGGTGTACAGCACCTGGCCTTCGCGCAGCATCGCGACTTCGACCGGCTGCGGTTCCTTGACCTTGATGATCATCTCGGCGCGACGGAAGATTTCTTCCGCGGTATCGACGATTTCGGCGCCGGCCTTCTGGTACATCTCATTGGTCAGGCCGATGGATTTGCCGCCATCGCGCTGCACCATCACCTTGTGGCCGTGGCCGACGAGTTCGCGTGCGCCGGCCGGTGTCAGACCGATGCGGTACTCGTGGTTTTTGATTTCCTTGGGGACGCCGATCAGCATGACTGGATACCGTGGATAGGGTGGATGGCGCGCATTAGGCGGTCTGGCCGATCACATGCGCAAGGGTCTGGAAAATTCTATCGATATGCCCGCGAGTCAGGATCAATGGCGGCGACAGTGCGATCACATCGCCGGTCACCCGGATCAGCAGGTTTTCGTCGTGGAAACAGCGGGTGAACACGTCGTAGGCGCGGGCGCCGGGCGCGCCCGGACGCGATGCCAATTCGATCGCGCCGATCAGGCCGATATTGCGGATGTCGATGACGTTCGGCAGGTCGCGCAGGGCATGAATTGCGTCTGCCCAGTACGTCTCCAGTTCGATGGCTTTCTCGAACAGATCTTCCTCGGCGTAAGTGTCCAGCGTCGCCAACGCGGCGGCGCAGGCCAGCGGGTGACCGGAATAGGTATAGCCGTGGAACAGTTCGATCATGTTTTCCGGGCCGTGCATGAAGGCGTCGTGGATGCCGTCGGAGACGAACACCGCGCCCATCGGCACGCAGCCGTTGGTCAGGCCTTTTGCGGCGGTGATCATGTCCGGCTGCACGTCGAAACGCTGCGCCGCGAACGCCTTGCCGACGCGGCCGAAACCGGTGATGACTTCATCAAAGATCAGCAGGATGCCGTGCTTGTCGCAGATCTCGCGGATGCGTTCGAGATAGCCCTTCGGCGGCAGCAGAACGCCAGCCGAGCCGGCCACGGGTTCGATGATGACGGCCGCGATCGTGCTGGCGTCGTGCAGCAGCACCAGACGTTCCAGGTCTTCCGCCAGCTCCGCGCCGTGTTCCGGCAGGCCGCGGCTGAAAGCGTTGCGTGCGATGTCGTGGGTGTGGCGCAGATGGTCCACGCCGGGCAGCAGGCTGCCGAACCATTTGCGGTTGTTGGGCAGGCCGCCCACCGAGATGCCGCCGAAGCCGACGCCGTGATAGCCCTTCTCGCGGCCGATCAGCCGGGTGCGCTGGCCTTCGCCGCGGGCGCGGTGATAGGCGAGGGCGACCTTCAGCGCGGTGTCCACCGCTTCGGAGCCGGAATTGGTGAAGAACACATGGTTCAAGTGATCCGGGGCAATCGCGACCAGGCGCTCGGCCAGCGCGAACGGCAGCGGATGGCCCATCTGGAAGGTCGGGGCGAAATCGAGAGTGGCGATCTGTTGCTGCACCGCTTCGACGATGCGGGGGCGGGCATGGCCGGCATTGCAGCACCACAGGCCGCCGGTGCCGTCGAGGATCTCGCGACCGTCGACCGACGTATAGAACATGCCCGAGGCGCTGGCCAGCAGCCTTGGCGCCGCCTTGAACTGGCGATTGGCCGAGAACGGCATCCAGAAGGCGTCCATCGCTTCGGGTTGCGTCGTCGCCTGCCGGGTGTAGTGGTCGCCGTAGCCGGCGGTAGGCAGGACAGGACGATCATCGCTCATGAACAGGCTCCAGGTCGGCGGTTCGGGTCGGCGGTGCGAGCCGGTGGTTCGAACAGGCGTTCGAGGGCCGGCGGGTCGATAGACGAAGCTTAGCGCGTTGAAAAAACTTTACAACCGATGCTGAAAACCGCATGCAACGCCTCTGTTGCGCATCCGTGTAAAGTATCCGGCAACAGCAAAGTCGACGGATTCTGAATGGATATCGGCGCACGCCTGCAACTCGTCCGCAAAACCAAGGGCCTCAGCCAGCGCGAGCTGGCCAAACGGGTCGGTGTCACCAACAGCACCATTTCCCTGATCGAACAGAACAAGGTCAGCCCTTCGGTCAGCTCGCTGAAGAAGGTGCTGGACGGGATTCCGATCTCGCTGGCCGACTTTTTCACCCTCGACCTCGACGCCGGTCCGGTGGACAACCCGTTCTACGAACGCGGCGAGCAGCCCGACGTCGGCAACAACGACATTCATTATTATCTGGTCGGCCAGCGCCGGCCGCAGCGGCAGATGTGCATTCTCCGCGAAATCATGCCGCCCGGCACCGACACCGGCGAAAGCATGCTGGCGCACGAAGGCGAGGAGGGCGGGGTGATCGTACAGGGCCAGGTCGAAGTGACCGTGGGCGACCGGGTCCGCATTCTCGGCCCGGGCGAAGCCTATTACTTCGAGAGCCGCATCCCGCACCGTTTCCGCAACGTCGGCGAGGACGACGCGATCCTCGTCAGCGCCAATACCCCGGCCACATTCTGAGCCTTCTCCCCGAGCCTCTCCGGAATTTTCCCCCATGACCGCTCCCCGCACCCGCGACACCTGGCAGGCGCTCGCCGACGGCCTGCGCATCCGCACTCAGGCCTTCATCGATGGCCGTTACGTCGACGCCGCCAGCGGCAAGACCTTCGACTGCATCAGCCCGATCGACGGACGGGTGCTGGGAAAGGTCGCCGAGAGCGGGAACGAAGACATCGAACGGGCGGTGGCCGCCGCCCGACGCAGTTTCGAAGCCGGGATCTGGGCGAACACCAAGCCCACACATCGCAAGAAAGTCCTCATCAGGTTCGCGCAACTCATTGAACAGTATGGCGACGAACTGGCGGTGCTCGAGTCGCTGGACATGGGTAAGCCGGTCACCGATGCCCGCGCCGTGGACGTGGGCGCCACCATCCGCTGCATGGCCTGGACCGGCGAGGCGCTGGACAAGGTGTATGGCGAAGTCGCTTCGACCGGCCCGGACGAACTGGGCCTGATCACCCGCGAGCCGCTGGGCGTGATCGGCGCGATCGTGCCGTGGAACTTCCCGATGCTGATGGCGGCGTGGAAGATCGCCCCCGCGCTGGCGACCGGCAACTCGGTGGTGCTGAAGCCATCGGAGAAATCGCCGCTCACCGCGATCCGTCTGGCCGAGATTGCGATGGAGGCGGGCATCCCCGCCGGCGTGCTGAACGTGGTCCCGGGTTTCGGCAAGGGCGCCGGCGAACCGCTGGCGTTGCACATGGATGTCGATGGTCTGGTGTTCACCGGTTCCACCGCCGTCGGCAAACACCTGCTGCAGTGCGCCGGTCGCTCGAACATGAAACGCGCCTACATGGAATGCGGCGGCAAGAGTCCGAACATCGTCTTCGCCGACGCCCCGAATCTGGCCGAAGCCGCGAAAGCCGCGGCCGGCGGCATCTTCTACAACCAGGGCGAGGTCTGCACCGCGGCGTCGCGGCTGTTGGTCGAACGTTCGATCAAGGACGAGTTCGTCGCCGCGGTGGTCGAGGCCGGCAAGGCCATGCATCCGCGGCATCCGCTGGAACCCGGCGCGCCGATGGGCGCGATGGTCGACGAAGGCCAGACCGCGCGGGTGCTGGAATACATCGCCAAAGGTCAGGCCGACGGCGGACGCCTGCTGCTCGGCGGCAAACGCGCCGATGTCGTCGCTGGTGGCTGTTACATCGAACCGACGGTATTCGATGGCGTCGAGCACGGCCACACCATCGCCCGCGAGGAAATCTTCGGCCCGGTGTTGTCGGTGATCGCGTTCGAGGATGAAGCCGACGCGCTGCGGATGGCCAACGACACCGAGTACGGTCTGGCCGCGGGCGTGTGGACCCGCGACATCGGCCGCGCGCATCGCGTCGCGCGCAGACTGCGCGCCGGCAGCGTCTGGGTGAACTACTGGGACGGCGGCGACATGACCGCGCCCTTCGGCGGCTACAAACAATCCGGCAACGGCCGCGACAAATCGCTGCACGCCTTCGAGAAATACACCGAGGTCAAGGCGACCTGGATCAATCTGGCGACCTGACGGATCTGTCACTCCGCCAGCCTCCGCAACAACGGCTGGCGAGTCGCCCGGCGCGGCAGGCGCTCAGCGACCGTAGCGCGCGAATTCCGAGATGCGTCCGTCCTTCCTGATGAGGTCCACGCTGTAGGGCTGGACCTGTCCGGACGGCACTTCCATGCCTGGCGACCCCATCGGCATGCCCGGCACCGCGATGCCGCGGGCGTCGGGTCGCTGCGTCAACAGGCGGCGGACCGCTTCGGCCGGCACGTGGCCTTCGACGAAATAGGGGCCGACCTGCGCGGTGTGGCAGGACGCATGGCTGTGCGGCACGCCCAGCCGCTGCTTGATCGGCTGCAGGTCGTCGGTCTCATGCACTTCGACCTTGAACCCGGCTTCGCGCATGTGTTCCACCCAGAGGCCGCAACAGCCGCAGGTCGGCGATTTGTGGACGCTGACCAGCGGCAGCGCGGCGGGTGCCGCTTTCGGGTTGGCCTTGCGCGCGACGGGTTTGGTTGTGGGTTTGGATGCGACGGGCTTGGATGCGACCGGCGCGGCGGCGTCACCGCGGGGATCCGCGGCATCCGCCCGTGAGCCGCCGACCAGGGCCAGCATGGGCACGACGACGGCCAGGATTGTCGGCAGCATCGTGGCAGGGCGAAGGAGGCGGTTCGACATGGAGGCGGCTCGCGTCGGACAGAGGAGCGACAGGATACTGCGAAGTCCGCCGGCGTCCGCATGCCTCCCGATCCGGGCCGATGCAGCCGCCTGTGCCACACAGGCAGTACCGTCGCGCAACAGCGGCGAGCGACGGCCGGTCGGTTGCTCCGGTCCTGCGTATTTGACGCAAGCGTACGCGCAGGTCCGATTGGCTGGCGTTGCCGTCGGGTTGCGGATGTAAGACATGTGTTCGACGAAATTTTCGCCGAAGACGTGCGCATGAAAAAAACCGGCACGTATAGAAACGCTCTCTGACGAGCGATACTGATCGCACAATGCTCAGTATTGCTGGCGCGCAGCGTATTCGTCGGAGATCGCGCTCATCGAGCAAGCGTGCGGGAGCGATTCTCAGCAATCGACCGGATGTCCCCATGGCCGAAATCCTTCGATTTGCGCGTATACACAAGCCACTGTAAGCACCGTGCATTTCGCAGTATCGCCCGCGTTCGGAAGGAAGAATCGCGGGTCAATCGAACGGTATCGATCGTGGCTGCAGGTGGTCGCCCAGCACGCGGGCTTCGCGCCTCATTCCAATACACGCCACGCCCGTGCCCATCGTGATGGCAAGGTCCAGGGGGACTCATGGAAGATCATTCGCGCTTCAATCTGGTGGGCTCGTCGCCGCAGTTCCTGAAAGTCGTCGCCCAGATCCATCGGCTGGCGAAGCTGGACGCGACCGTATTGATCGCGGGGGAAACCGGAACCGGCAAGGAACTGGCGGCGCGCGCGATCCATTATCTCAGCGCGCGATCCGACAAACCGTTCGTGCCGGTCAATTGCGGCTCGCTCACCGATTCGCTGGTCGAAAGCGAACTGTTCGGCCACGAACGCGGCGCTTTCACCGATGCGAAAACGGCATCCGCCGGATTGATCGGCGAGGCCGCGGGCGGGACGTTCTTCCTCGATGAAGTCGACGCCCTCAGCGCCAAGGCGCAGGCGGCGCTGTTGAGGTTTCTCCAGGACCACACCTATCGCCGGGT
Source organism: uncultured Thermomonas sp. (assembly GCA_966203835.1). Taxonomy (GTDB): domain Bacteria; phylum Pseudomonadota; class Gammaproteobacteria; order Xanthomonadales; family Xanthomonadaceae; genus Lysobacter_I. The sequence goes on along the minus strand of CBIHKW010000134.1, from coordinate 4,637 downwards.
CGGCGGCGGCGGCCTGCGGCAGGTGGATGTGCGCGTACTCGTGGCCAGCAATGCCGATCTGAGCGATCTCGCCCAGAAGCGCCAGTTCCGCCAGGATCTGCTCTATCGCCTCAATGTGTTGTCGCTCAACATGCCCGCGCTGCGCGACCGGCAGGGCGACGCGGCGGTGCTCGCACGGGCGGTGCTGCAGCGCCTGAGCCACCAGTACCGTTTGCCGCTGAAACCGCTGCATGCCGACGGTCTGGCGTTCATCCAGCAGTATCGCTGGCCCGGCAATGTCCGCGAACTCGAGAACATCATCCATCGCGAATTCCTGATGAGCGACGATGCGGAACTGCATCTGCGCGAATCCCGCGACGAACTGATGGGTGAGGTTGTGCAGGACGCCGACGACGACGGCATCGACCATCCTTTCCGCGATGCCAAAGCCAATGCCGTGGCCGAATTCGAGCGCAGCTACGTCCGCGCGATGCTGGCGCGCACCGGCGGCAATATTTCCCAGGCCGCGCGTCTGTCGAAGCAGGAGCGCAGCGCCTTCGGCAAGCTGGTGCGCAAATACAAACTCGGCGGTTTCGAAGGTCAGGTCGCCTAGCGCCACGCTGGACAGGCCTGCCGACCACACGTCCGCGGACTCGGATCGACTCCGATTCCGTGCAGGTTCGACCCGCCGGCAACGGGTTGGCCCGATGGGCCGCTGCCGACACCGCCATCATTCCGATCCACCGCTGGATATCGGCAGTTCAGGCCTCCAGCGCGATATTCTTCAACCGCGATTCTGCGACGCATCGACTTCGAATCCGCCTCCTATGGACGAGCAACTGGTTGTATTTGCCGAGAATGCCATTCGCGCTTACCTGGCCCTGCGCCCGGAGAGCGCGGATACGCTCGAGGGCGTCCACCGCTGGTGGATTCACTGGCCCGGGCTGGCCGAATCGCCCGTCGTGACCCAGATCGCACTGGAGCGTCTCGTCGCCGCCGGCATGATCGAATCCTTCAACGTCGGCAATCAGATCCTGTGGCGCCGTTCGCGCAGCCTGTCCCAAGCGGTTTGAACAGGCAGCTTGAGCAAGCCAAGCGGGTTGAGCAGATGGGTTGAGCCGACGTTTTGAACGCGGCCTGATCCTGAGGTGGAAATTCACCCACCGGGTAAAAATCGACCCTTGTCTTTGATGCATTCCAGACCGTCATCGAATCATCGACAGCGCGCCTGTTTTCGGCATCGAGGCTTCGCGCCAGTGCTGTGGTCGCGAGTTCCGCACGCATTCGTGGTGAGTGAAAAAACACCTCATCCGTGAGTGCCTGGTGCAAGGCGCTCGTTCCAAGTCTCTGTTTTTCAATCCGTTCGGGAAAACAAGCGGGCTGGCGCGAAACTTGCAGCGCCCTCATCCGAGTGCGTGTTCATCCGGGGCATCCGTCGAATCGAGGGGTGACGATGGGCGAATTTTCCATGCGGCAACGGCAAGGGAACTGCGATGAGCGGATTTGGCGGTGGCGGCAAGCCCAAGCAGGGCGGCGGACAGTGGGTGGAGATGCAGACCTACCGGCATGATCGGCCCACGGTGGACGGTCGGCGCGGCGAAATCGACAACCCGCAGGGCAATGCGACCTACGACCGCAATGCCCACGACCTGACCGTGCATGGCATCGTCTCCGCCAAACCCGGCGGAGGCGCGTTCCTGATGAACCAGATCGCCGAGGATGCACAACAAATGGGCAAGCCGTTCGTGCGCACCACGATGACGGCGCCAAGCGCATTCGGTTTCTATCACCGCATGGGCATGTTGCCGTCGCAGGCGAGCAAGACGATGGGCGAACTGTCCATGGCGCGCACGCATCCCAACGGCGTGAGTTTTCCGGTCGGCCAGGTGGGCAATCCCGGGCGCCTGGATCAGGGTTCGCTCAACGCGATGGTTCTGCGCATCAAGACCTCGCGGATGCAGTGGGAAGCGCCGACCGAGACGGTGCTGCACAAGTCGTCCGGGCACTGATCCGAACGACGACATGTCGAATGGTCGGTTGGCTGGCGATGCCGATGTCGAAGAGTGTTCCACTCAAGCTGCGAGAGAACGATGAACGCGCCCGCCAGACAGGTACAGCACACCAATCCGTACCACAAGGACAACGAAAAGGAAAAACACGACCTTTTCGAAGCCGCCTGGTCGAAGAAAACCTACGCCGGCAATTTCTTCGGCATGTGGGATTCCGGCAGGAAGAGCCGGGAAGCGCGCGTGAAGCAGCGGGTGGAAAGTTTCACCGCGAACCGCGACGCCTTCGTCCAGCATAACGGTCTGCCGCTGCAGGCGTCCTATCACCCCGAGCGCGACCAGCCCAACCATCCCTACACCGGTTTCCAGGGCAGGGGCGAGCCGGTCAAATACCTGGATCACAACCAGAACGATCGACAGGCGTTCGCCATCAAGTTCAACGACGGGCGTCTGCAGCAGCAAGGCATCAAGAAATCGACCGGAGAGGTGGTCGCGCCCGACCAGGTGGGCGGCAAGGCGATGTTCACCCGTCGCGCATCGAATGCCGACAGCCTGCTGGCCATGATCAAGAGCACCAACCCCGAGCGCGTGCAGCACAGCACGTTCAACGCCGGGATGGAGGTCGCCAACGCGGGTTTCATCAATTTCACCGATACCGGCAAGGTCGACAGCTTCAAGCTGAGTTCCGGGCACTATGCGCCGGACGTCGAGAGCGGCGTGAAACTGGCGATGTGGAGCGAGCGGCACGGTGCATTTCCGACCGGCCAGGCGCGCATCCAGGATCACAGCGGCAACCTCATGGACACCTCCCTGCCCACGCGCATGTTCACTGTGCAGACGTGGGCGCAGAAGCAGCAGGCGAAGAAGTAGCCCATGTCTGAATCGACCAGAGCCGGATTGCGCCCATCTTCCTGCAGACCTGTAGACATGACGCTGCGCCGAGCGCAGGGTTCGCTCATGCATGAGCGCGCGGAGGGCAGGGCATGAGCGATTCCAAGCGCGATTCGCATGGGGGCGCTGCGCCGCCGCGCCCGTCGACGTCGACGTTGGCTCCGTTCTCCGGTACGCCACCGCGATCCGACATCAACACGCCTCTGCTTGCGCCGATGGTGCAGAGGAATGCGCATGCCGCCGCCGCGCAGATACAAGCGCCGGCGCTCAACATACAGGCGCAGAACAATCCGCAGCAGCTCGCGCCGATGCAACCGCCGCATGTCGCGATCCAGATGCCCGCTCCTGGCCCGGCGGCGGCGCTTGCGCCTGCCCCGACAGCCTACAAAAAGATCGCCGCCCAGATCGCGGCCCACAGCACCGATGTCGCGGCCGCGACTTTGAGCCTGTCCGATGCGTTCGCGGCGCAGACGCCCTACGTGCGTTCCATGACCTCCGGCGCGCTGTGGGCGGCCTCCGGCCCGGCCAGCGCTGCCGCCAACCGCGGCTCGACGACGGCGGCGAGTTTCGCAGCCGATACGCTGAACACATTGGCCGGTGGCGCGAGCATGGCGGCGACCGGGCTGCAGGCAGATCACTCCACGGCCAGCTCGGCCTCGTCCTATGTCAGCAACGCACTCTGGATGGGGGCGGGTCTGGCGACGATGTACAGCGGCAAGCAGAAATTCTCCTCATCGCCGGGATGGATGCATTGGCAAACGCTCTCCGGCGGCCTGCAGATGGCCAGTGGCCTGGCGAACACGGTCGCCGGCGCCGCGGGTGCCGCAAGCACCTATTTTGCGGAAACCAGCGGAATGAGCGATCCGCGCGCCGTCAGCGCAAGCGTGGTTTCGGGCGCGGCGTGGGTCGCCGGCTCGGCGTTCGGCGCTTTGAGCACGTTGACGTCGCCTCGCTGACGATGCCGATGCGAGCAGGCGCGGTCAGGGAAACATGAGGATGCACGTCGAAGCCATCGACCGCGGATGCGCATCGCGCGATGATCGCGTCGACACGGCCATGGGCACTTCGCTGGCGACGTTGTGGGAATCGCTCGAAAGCGGCGCCTGGTCGCCTCGCGCGTTGCGTCGCTCGCTTCCCGGAGTCGTCGCCCACGCATCCTCGCTGGCGCCGGAATCCCGCACCGCATGGCTGGCGCGGCTGCGCGAAGCGGCGCGCCACGCATGGGCGACACCCGCCGAGGTCGGCGAGACCCTGCTGCGGCTGGCGAACGCCTGGTGCGACTGGCCGTTGCTGCTGGCGACCGCCGAACGCCTCGAAGCGGCCGGCGAACTTCCCGCGTGGGCCTCGTCGCTGATGATCGATGCGCAACTGCGGATGGGTGCGCCGCAGGAAGGACTGACCCGCTGCCGGGCGCTGGCGCTGCTGCATCCGCAGGATCGCTGGGCCAGCGGATGCCACGATGCGCTGCAACAATGGATCGCTTTCATCGAACGGGTTGCGCCGCCGATCGTCGGCGAATCGCTGCGCCTGGAACCGATGGGGCATCACCACGCGGGAGATTTCGCCTGGCAGTACTACGATCCGGCCATCGCCGAGCGCTGCTGCTTGCCCATGTTCGTCGATCACGCCCATTGGCATCGCTGGCTCGATCAGTGCTGGGGTTACGGCGATCAGTGCATGTACGCGGTACTCCATCCCGAGGGGGGCTTCATCGGCAGCGTCAGCCTGATTCTTCGCGGCGATATCGGTTTCTTCTACTAC
>CBIHKW010000133.1:0-11418 GCA_966203835.1 uncultured Thermomonas sp. | reverse complement strand
GGTGCCGATGGACTGACTCTGCGGACCCTCGTTGCCATCGGGCGACTGCGGACCACCCGGGCCAGGGCCGTCGGGGCCGAAGAAGCGCCGGAAGAACTCGGGCATCTCTTCCTCGTCGGGCATCTGGCCGCCGCGCATGGCGGTGCCGCTCGCGCGGCCGGTCGCCTCGATATTCACCACCGCCGGGCCGACACGCTCGACCAGTTGGGTGAAATCGGGCAGACCGGTGACCATCGGCGCCTCGATGGCCTGAGCGGCGGTGGCGACGGCCACGGAAGAGGCCGCCACTGGCACAGCGGCGGACGCAGGATGACCGGCGCCGATCGGAAGCACGGCGGTGGCCGCTGCGGTCGCTGCAACGGTGGCGGTGACGAGAGCAAAGGTACGGAGCATCGGTTTCATCGGGGAAACGTCCTCGATAAAGGAGTGGGAATGGAAGCGGCGTTGTGGCGGGGCCGGCGACGTGCGACGTCCCCGGCTGCGATCAGGGCGACGGCGCGGCGGCTTCGGTTGAGGATGCCGCGGTGGCAGGTCGCCATTCCTGCCGTGGCGGCGGGAACGGCTGGAACGCCGGCGAACCTTCGAAACCTGCGGTTACCTCGCCGCCGGCCGACGCGCCGGGCACCAGCGCCCGCGGCCAGGGTTTCGACGCCATGTCGGCGCCCGGGGCGAGATCGCGTCCATGGGTCGCTTTTGCGACCTGCACGATTTGCGTGGAAGCCGCTGCCCGCGACTTGGCCGCGGCAAGGCTTGCGGTCGAACGCCCTGCGGGAATCGCCTGCGCGCTGGCCAGAAGATGCGGCCGCGGGCTTCGATTGTCTTTGGTGGCAGCCGCAGCCGCAGCAATGGCTGCGGCACCGGCTTCGGCCACACCGGCAGGCAATACCGGCTTCGGAACCGGCACGGAAACCGCCGGAACCGGGACAACCGACGCCGGGGCGGGCGCAGTTGCGACCGCCGGCTGCGGCGCGTCCGCGGGCGACGACAACGTACGCGAGCCGATCAGCGCGGCCAGTGCGACCGATGCGGCCAACGCGGCACCGCCGCCCCAGCCCAACAAGGGCCGGCGTCGGCGCGCACCCGGCGTGGCGGCGACTGCGAATGTCTGTGCTTCAACGACTTCATCCAGAGCAAGGTCGTCGGCGATGGCGCGGCCGACGCGGCGCGAGAAGTCCGCCGGCAACGCGCGCCCGGCATGGCCGCGCATGGCATCGCCGGCGAACTGCCAGCGTTCCCAGCAGTCGGCGAGTTCGTCGTCGTGCTCCATCCGACGCAGCAGGAATCGGGCTTCGTCCGTCGACAGCGCGCCGTCCATCATCGCGGAGAGCTGTTCGCGGTGGAATTCCCGGGAATTGGCATCGCGTGAAGTGAGGGGTTCGTGCAATCCGGTCATGGGGCTCGATATATCAGGATTGAGGGGGCTTGAAACATTTCTCGGACTCAGCGAATCGCGCGTTCCCGCGGGTCCGGTGCGTCCATCAGCGGTCGCAGCTGCGCGTCGATGGCATCGCGGGCCCGGAAGATGCGCGAGCGGACCGTACCGATGGGGCACTGCATCTGCTGCGCGATCTCCTCGTAACTCAAACCATCCACTTCGCGGAGCGTGATCGCCGCCCGGAGTTCCTCGGGCAAGGCTTCGACCGCGCGCATCACCGTTTGTTCCATCTCATGACGCATCAATTCGCGCTCCGGGGTGTCGTTGTCTCGCAGGCGCAGGCCCGACTCGAACTGCTCGGCATCGTCGATATCCACGTCGTCGCCGGGCGGGCGACGCTTGTGGGCCACCAGATGGTTCTTGGCGGTGTTCACGGCGATGCGATGCAGCCACGTTGAGAACTGTGCGTCGCCGCGGAAGTTCCCCATCGCCCGGTAGGCGCGGATGAAAGTGTCCTGGGCCACGTCCTGGGCCTCGCTCCAGTCGTGGACATAGCGTCCGATCAGCGCCACGATCCGGTGCTGGTGCTTGCGCACCAACAGGTCGAAGGCCGCGCTGTCGCCGCGTTGCACCCGACGGACCAGTTCAAGGTCCACATCCTGCAATGTCGTTGCTTCGGCCATCCGGCCGGCTCTCCTGAGGTTTGGATCGGGCCGGTACGGTAGCCGGGCCGTCCGACAATACACGCCGGGCAAAAGTTCCCGGTCCCCGACAGCCCATACAAGGCCGCCCTGTGCAACATGCGTTCATCTGGGGGCTTCGCGCCACTGCCACAAGCCATGCCGCGCCCGCGATTCGACGGCACCGATTTGACGCCGTCCCTCAATGGTCCGGATCATAGGGACATTCTCCAGCGTATGGATTCCAGCTCATGACCTCCACCCTGCCCAGCTTCGACGGCCTGCGCCTCCGCCACTGGAAGACCGAATTGCGCCAGGACGGCGTGCTGGTGCTGTCCTTCGACCGCGAAGGCGAATCGGTGAACACCTTCGGCCAAGGGGTGCTGATCGAGTTGAACAGCATGCTCGAACGCATCGCGCTGGAACCGCCGAAAGCGCTGGTGCTGCGCTCGGCCAAGGAAAAAGGCTTCATCGCCGGCGCCGATATCCGCGAATTCCAGGAATTCGACGCCAAAGGCACCATCGGCGACTCGATCCGCCGCGGCCAGAACCTCTTCCAGCGCATCGCGGAGCTGCCCTTCCCCACCGTCGCCGCGATCCACGGCTTCTGCATGGGCGGCGGCACCGAAATCTCGCTGGCCTGCCGCTATCGCGTGGCCTCCAACGACCCATCGACGAAGATCGGCCTGCCCGAGGTGATGCTGGGCATCTTCCCCGGCTGGGGCGGCAGCGCCCGTTTGCCGCAGTTGATCGGCGCACCGGCGGCCATGGACATGATGCTCACCGGCCGCAGTCTCTCGGCCTCGGCGGCGCGCGCAATCGGCCTGGTCGACAAAGTGGTGGATCCGGCGGGCCTGATTGAAGCCGCTGCCGCGATCGCGCTGAAGGGCGCTGAACGTCCCTTCAAACAGCGCCTCACGGCCTGGGCCACCAACACCTGGCTTGCACGACAGATCCTCGCGCCGCAGATGGTCAAACAGGTCGCGCGCAAGGCGCGCAAGGAACACTACCCGGCGCCATACGCACTGATCGAGACCTGGCGCCGCAGCGCCGGCAACGGCATCAGGGCGCGCCTGGATGCCGAGCGCAAAGCCGTGGTGAAACTCGCAGGCACGCCGACCGCGCGCAATCTCACCCGCGTGTACTTCCTGCAGGAACGGCTGAAAGGGCTGGGCGGCAAGGATCACGGCATCACCCACGTCCACGTGGTCGGCGCCGGCGTGATGGGCGGCGACATCGCTGCCTGGGCGGCCTACAAGGGCTTCCAGGTCACGCTGCAGGATCGCGAGCAGCGTTTCATCGACACCGCCATGGGCCGTGCGCAGGAATTGTTCGCCAAACGCGTGAAGGACGCGGGCAAACGTCCCGAAGTGGCGGCGCGATTGGTGTCCGATCTCGACGGCGCCGGCGTCGCCACGGCCGACCTGCTGATCGAAGCCATCATCGAAAAGCCCGAAGCCAAGCGCGATCTTTACACCGCGGTCGAACCGAAGATGAAGGCCGACGCGCTGCTGACCACCAACACGTCGTCGATTCCGTTGACCGAATTGCGCGAGCACATCGCGCGTCCGGCGCAGTTCGCCGGCCTGCATTACTTCAATCCGGTGGCGATGATGCCGCTGGTGGAAATCATCCAGCACGACGGCATGGCGCCGGAGACCGCGAAACGTCTCGCCGCGTTCTGCAAAGCCATCGACAAACTGCCGGTGCCGGTCGCCGGCACGCCCGGCTTCCTGGTCAATCGCCTGCTGTTCCCGTACATGCTGGAAGCCGTCACCGCCTATTCCGAAGGCATTCCCGGTCCGGTCCTCGACAAGGTCGCGGTGAAATTCGGCATGCCGATGGGGCCGATCGAACTCATCGACACCGTGGGGCTGGATGTTGCTTCCGGCGTGGGCGCCGAACTCGCGCCCTTCCTCGGCCTGCCGATCCCGGCCGCGCTCGCCGCACCGCCGGAAGCCGGCAAGCGCGGCAAGAAAGACGGCCAAGGCCTCTATCGTTGGGAAAACGGTCGCGCAAAGAAACCTGAAATCCCGTCCGACTACAAAGCCCCGGACGATCTCGAAGACCGCCTGATCCTGCCCTTCCTCAACGAAGCCGTCGCCGCGCTGCATGAGGGCGTGGTCGCCGATGCCGAACTGCTGGACGCCGGCGTGATCTTCGGCACCGGCTTCGCGCCGTTCCGCGGCGGCCCGATCCAGCACATCCGCGACAGCGGCGCCGACGTGCTGCTGGCCAAGCTCAAAGTGCTGCAGGCCAAGTACGGTGATCGCTTCGCGCCGCGTCCGGGTTGGGACAATCCGGCGCTGCTGAAGATGTAACCGCGCCGCGCAACCGCGGACGCCAACATTGCGATCACGGAACCCCGCCTCGGCGGGGTTCCGGCGTTCCGGGCTTGCAATTCGGCCGAAATAGCCGGTATAACGTACGTTACAACCATCTTTCGTGTGATCGCCATGAAACTGAAAATTACGACCGTGGGCAATTCCGCCGGCGTGATCCTGCCCAAGGAGTTGCTGACCCGGATGCGTCTGGAAAAAGGCGACGAACTGTACGCGCTGGAAACCCCGCACGGAATCATGTTGACCACCTATGACCCGGAACTCGCCGCGCAGATGGAAGTGGCCGAACGCATCATGCGCGAAGACCGGCAAGTGCTGCACATGCTCGCGCAGTAGGTCACGGCCATGATCGTCTGGATCAACAAACGGCTGGCCCTCGCCATCCATGACCGTCAACTCGCCGAACACGGTGGCGGGAACGGCGTACGCGACGAAGCACTCCTCGATTCCGCACTCGCGCGTCCGGAGCAATTGTTCGCCTACGGCGACCCGCCGCCGGATATCGCCGCTCTATGCGCCAGTCTGGCTTACGGTCTGGCGCGTAACCATCCCTTTGTCGACGGCAACAAACGCACCGCGCATGTCTGCTACCGCGTCTTCCTCGCGCTCAACGACGCCGAACTCGTTGCATCGGAAGAAGAAAAGTACATCGCGATGCTGCGTCTCGCCGAAGGCAGCCTCTCCGAAACCGAATTCGCCGAATGGTTGCGCCAGCATCTGGTGCTGACGACGAAGGGCAACGTCAACGAACCGCAGGCGGCGTATTCACGGTGACGCCGGGTCATGCACCGAGTCGCGATTCGTCCAGTCGCGATTCGTTGATGCCCTGCGGGCACTGATGCCACAGCCCCGATCACGCACGGATACGCTTGAAATCGTGGCTCATGCGCCACACGCCTCCCGCAGTTCCATCGGTTCCCGGTTGTCACACCCGGCGGCAGCCAACAGCGCATGCCCTTGCAACGCGACAACCATCACGTCGCAACCCAACGCCAATTCAGTGTCCTCGGCGCGCTCGGCCAAGCGACGCAGGCGCACGAGACGCGGATGCAGCGCGTCCGCCGCAGCGAGGCCGGCCTGCGCTCCTGCCAGATCGAACTCCGGCGACACGCTTTGCGGTTGCGCAGCCAGCGCAGCCAGCGTTTGCCGACAGAACGCCTCGGACTTCTCGCCCATGCGCGCCAATCCGCGATGCATGTCGGGGCGCAGCGAAATGAGTGCCTCGAAGCTTGTCTCCAGCGACGCCAGCGCAGCGTCCACCGCTTCCAGTGCGTCGGCGGTGAACGCCAGCGCCATCGGATATTTGTCCATACGAATGTCCCGGTGATGCGCGGGCTGATTCCCGGCGCACGCACAGCATCGCGAAACGATCACGACGGGTCTGTCGGTGGATCGCGCGATGGAAGGTCGGGGTTTTCTGACGTCTTCACGCCTCCCGTCACGTCCACAAAAACGAAAGCCCCGCGATGCGGGGCTTTCGTGGGCGACGTCGACGGATCGATCAGGCGAACGGGTCGCGCAGCACGATGTTGGCGTCGCGGTCCGGGCCGGTGGAGACGATGGCCAGCGGGCAGCCGGCGAGTTCTTCCAGCGAGCGCAGATACGCGCGGGCGGCGGCGGGGAGTTTGTCCCATTCGGTGATGCCGGCGGTGGATTCGCTCCAGCCCGGGAATTCGAGGTACACGGGCGTGCATTCGTCCCAGCCATCGGCGTCCAGCGGTGCGTATTCGGTACGCTTGCCGCGGTATTCGTAGGCGACGCACATCTTCAGCTTTTCCATGCCGTCGAGGATGTCGAGCTTGGTGATGCACAGGCCGCTGATGCCGTTGATGGCGACGGCGCGCTTGAGCGCGACGATATCCATCCAGCCGCAGCGGCGCGGACGGCCGGTGGTGGCGCCGTATTCCTGGCCGCGGTCGCGGATGCCCTGGCCGATCTCGTCGTCGAGTTCGGTCGGGAGCGGGCCGCCGCCCACGCGCGTGGCGTAGGCCTTGGCGATGCCGAGCACATAGTCGATGGCGTCTGCGCCCACGCCGGTGCCGGCCAGCGCGCCGCCGACGGTGGTGTTGCTGGAGGTGACGTACGGGTAGGTGCCGTGGTCGATGTCGAGCAGCGAGCCCTGCGCGCCCTCGAACAACACGCGCTTGCCCTGCTTGCGCAGCTCATGGAGGATGCCGGCGACGTCGGACTTCATCGGTTCGATGTATTCGCCGAACGCGAGTGCTTCGTCGAGGGTTTTCTGGAAGTCGACTTCCTCGACCTTCAGATAATTCTTGAGCACGAAGTTGTGGTAATCGAGGGTGCTGCGCAGCTTTTCCGCGAGTTCTTTGGGGTAGCTGAGATCGGCGACGCGAATGCCGCGACGCGCGACCTTGTCTTCGTAGGCCGGGCCGATACCGCGGCCGGTGGTGCCGATGGCGCTCTTGCCGGCGGCCTTTTCGCGGGCCTGATCCAGCGCGATGTGGTACGGCATGATGATCGGCGTGGCCGGGCTGATCTTCAGGCGGCTGCGCACTTCGACGCCGTTGGCTTCCAGTTCGCCGATTTCCTTCTGCAGCGCGCCGGGGTGCAGGACCACACCGTTGCCGATCAGGCACAGCGCATCGGGTCGCAAGACGCCGGAGGGGATCAGGTGCAGAACGGTTTTCTTGCCACCGATCACCAGCGTGTGGCCGGCGTTGTGGCCACCCTGGAAGCGCACGACGGCGCCGATGTCCTGCGTCAGCAGGTCGACGATCTTGCCCTTGCCTTCATCGCCCCACTGGGCACCCAACACCACCACTGACTGACCCATTTCGTACTCCGAAACCCGTTGTAGGAGCGGCTTTAGCCGCGAATCCGGTCGCCGGCAGCTGTGATCGCAGCTGGTTTTCAACAGCCGAATGGCTGATCAACCGCTTCTACGAACCACCCGTCCGACACGGAAAAAGCCGGAGAGGCAGATGCCCCGTCCGGCTTTTGTGCATTATCCGGGTTTCGGGGGGGCGAGGCCACCCTTTCGGCGGATTTTTTTGCGGCGCAGCAAAACCGGGCGGACCGGTATGGGCCGTCTACGCGCCAAAGCTTCAGGCTGAGCGGACTTCAGTGCCGAACGAAGTACAGACCCACCAGCCCACCGGCCAGAATCAGGCCACCGATCAGCCGCAGTTGCTGCGGAGGCATGGCCAGCAGTTGCTCGGCCGCCCGCCTCCAGATGTTGGGGAAGGCGAACAGCGCCAGCCCTTCGAGCACGGCTACGAGGGCGAGTGCGGCCCAGAGATCGGTCATGCGCGATGCAATGGGCGCGCTTAGCGATCGCTGCGCATGTACTGCAGGAACGGATCGTCCTTGTCGAGCACGATCACCGCGTCGCCGTCCGAGAACGAGCCGCGGTAGGCTTCGAGGCTGCGCTGGAAAGCGTAGAAGCCGGGGTCGGCATTCGCGGCGGTGCCATAGATGCGCGCGGCTTCACCGTCGCCCTCGCCTCGCATCACCTGCGCGTCGCGCTCGGCTTCGGCCAGGATGACGTTGCTGTCGCGGTCGGCCTTGGCGCGGATCTCGTTGGCCTGCTCTTCGCCTTCGGCGCGGAGCTTGCTGGCGACCTGCTGGCGCTGCGCGCTCATGCGGCGGTAGACGTCGCGGATGACCTGACTGTCGGTGGGCAGATCGATCTGCTTGATGCGCAGGTCGATGATGCGCACGCCCAGCGTGGCGGCGGCCTTGTTGATGGCGGCGAGCTGCGTGCCTGCGATCTTGCTGCGTTCGCCCGACACCACCTGAGACAGCGTGCGTGCGTTGATCTCGTTGCGCAGCGAGTCCTTGATGATCGGTTCGAGGCGCGCGATGGCGACGCTTTCGTCGCCGGCCGTGGCGCGGTAGAACGCGCGCGTATCGCGGATCTGACCGACCGCGAAGAAATCGACGCTCACGTCTTTACGTTCGGAGGTGAGATAGCGCTCGGGTTCGGCCGGCAGCACCTGGAAGCGGCCGTCGAAGATGCGCGCGCTTTCGACCAGCGGCACCTTGAAGTGCAGGCCGGGGCCGAGGTCGCTGCGCACAACCTTGCCGAGATTGAGCACGATGGCGGTATGGCCTTCGCGCACGGTGAACACCGAGCCGAGCAGTGTGAACAACACCGCGACGACCAGTGGAATCACTACGGACATTCTCATCGGCTGCCTCCATTGCGACCCGCGTTGCGGGCCTTGCGGGCGGTCGTGGGTTCTTCAGGGGTAGCGGTGACGGTAGGCGCGATCAACTCCGGCGGCGGCGCTTCGGCCCCGGTCGGCGCTGCACCGCGGCCCGGTGCGACCGGCAGATACAGCAGCTGACGGCTGTCGCCACCGATGATCTTGCGATTGTCGGCCAGCACCTTCTGCACGGTTTCCAGCCACAGACGCTTGCGGGTGACTTCCGGAGCGCCGCGATACTGCTGCAGCAACGAGGTGAAACGCGAAGCGTCACCGGTGGCGCGGGCGATGGAGGCGGTCTTGTAGCCTTCCGCCACAGTGCGGGTGCGCGCGGCTTCGCCTCGGGCTTCCGGCACGATCTTGGCGGCGTAGGCGCGGGCCTCGCTGATCAGACGGTCCTTGTCCTGCTGGGCGCTGTTCACGTCGTCGAAGGCGGGCTTCACTTCTTCCGGCGGACGCGCGTTGGGCAGATTGAGCTCGGTGACGGCCAGGCCGGTGTTGTAGTTCTGCAGCGATTTCTGCAGACGGATACGCGCGGCCACGGCCAGCGCATCGCGCCCGCCCAGCACAGTATCGAGCGTGGAGCGGCCGACCTGTTCGCGCACCGAACTGAGCGCGGCCTGCTTCAGCATTTCCTCGGCGTCGCGGGTGCCGAACAGCGACAGTCGCGCGTCGTTGATGCGGTACTGCACGTTGATTTCGACCTGGACGATGTTCTCGTCGCTGGTCAACACCGGCACGCTGTCGCTGTAGTTCTTGATTTCGGTGGCGTTGACCTTGTAGACGCTTTCGATCGGCCACGGCAGCTTGAAGCCGGGGCCGGGCGCCATGGTCCGCGAGAACTCGCCGAAGCGCAGTACGACGCCGCGCTGTTGCTCGGTCACCAGCACGAAGCAGCTGAAGATCAACCAGAGCGCGACCAGGCCGCCGACCCAGCGCAGCGGACTGCCGCCGCCACCGCCGCCGTCGAAAAAGCCGCGTAGTCGCGCGAGGATCTCGTCCACGCCGCCACCGCCGCCACGACCGTTCGGGCGGGGTTTCCATGGGGAACGGTTACCGCCCCCACCGGAAGAAGAGTCTTTGTTGTTACCGGGAGTATTCCAGGCCATGCCCGCTCCAAAGCGAGGTTGTCAAAGCGAATGCGCTCCGCAGGAATGCGGGCGGGGGGTGCATATTACAAGGGAAGCTCGTCGTCGCCCTGCGGCAGCAGCGCCTCGAAGGCGTCTCCGCCGGGGCCGGCGGCCAGTTTTTCGGCATCGCTGAGGGCCAGATCGACCTCGATCGTCCAGCCGCCGTCGTCGTCGTGGGTTTCCGCGCGCACCGCCTCCAGTTCGTAGAGGCGTGCGCGCAGGCGCCCGGCGCGTGCCGGCAGGCGGATCTCGCCGGCGATGCGGCGCAGGCCCAGCCGTGCGACCAGCGCCGCGCGCAGCAGATCCAGGCCCAGGCCATCGCGAGCCGACAGCCAGACCCGTTCGCGCACGATTTCGTCCAGACCATGATCCGCGACCGGCTCGCCCTCGTCGGTCGGCCGGACAGCGGGGTCGTGACGCGGCACGACGCCTTCGACCCGGTCGATCTTGTTGTAGACCAATAGCTGCGGGATCTCGCCCGCACCGATCTCGGCCAGCACCGCATCGACCTGGGCGATGCGCTCGTCGCGCAGCGGGTCCGCGGCGTCGATCACATGCAGCAGCAGATCGGCTTCGCGCGCCTCGGACAGTGTGGAGCGGAACGCCGCGACCAGATCGTGCGGCAGATCGCGGACGAAACCCACGGTGTCAGCCAGCATCGCCGCGCCGCCGGGCAAGGTGATCCGGCGCACGGTCGGGTCGAGCGTCGCGAACAGCCGGTCGTCGGCATAGGCATCGGCGCCGGTGACCGCATTGAACAGCGTGGATTTGCCGGCATTGGTGTAACCGACCAGAGCGACACGCGGCAACTCGCTGCGTACGCGGGCGCGGCGCATCTGGGTGTGCTGTACCTCGACTTTCTCCAGCCGCTTCTGCAACTGCTCCACCCGCTTCTGCAGCAGGCGGCGGTCGGTTTCGAGCTGGGTTTCGCCGGGGCCGCGCAGGCCGATGGCGCCACCGCGCTGGCGTTCGAGATGGCTCCAGCCGCGCACCAGGCGCGTGGCCATGTGCCGGAGCTGGGCGAGTTCGACCTGCAGCTTGCCTTCATGGCTGCGCGCGCGCTGGGCGAAGATGTCGAGGATCAGGCCGGTGCGGTCGACCACGCGACGGCCGAGCGCTTTTTCAAGGTTGCGCTCCTGCACCGGGCTGAGCCTGTGATTGACCAGCACCAGATCGGCGCCGGTGGCATCGGCCGCGGCCTTGACCTCTTAGAGCTTGCCGCTGCCGATGAGGATGGCGGCGTTGGGACGGTCGATGCGGGCATGCAGCAGCGCCGCAACCGTGGCGCCGGCGGAACGGGCGAGATCGGCGAATTCTTCCAGGACATCGGGTTCCGGCGGGCCGCCGGCATGGGTCTGGATCAGGAGCGCGATTTCGCCCTTGCGGGATCGTTCGAACAAACCGGGGGATATCCGTAGGAAAAGCAGATGCGCAGTATGCCGCGCGCAGCGTCGGCGCGCGCGTCCGCATGATGAATGGTGGAATCGCGGGCTCCGCCCTCGGATTCGCCGGCTTGGATGCGGAGCCGGCAGCGTCGAAACGCTGCCGGCCGGCGGTCGATCAATCGTGCAGTCGATCTGCCGCGGGATCAGTCCGCCGTGGCGGCGAGTACGCCGCTGGTGTCGTCGTCGGTCTCGGCCGAATGCACATAGCCACCACCCGGGCCCACGCGCACGTTGCGCGCCGGCACCACGGTGGAAATCGCATGTTTGTAGACCATCT
>CBIHKW010000132.1:0-11654 GCA_966203835.1 uncultured Thermomonas sp. | reverse complement strand
GTTTATCGCAGACCGGCGCCATGAATGGGTTATAAAATCAATCGGATCCGTTACGAAAACTCACAGATCATGAATCCACACGCGACGACCCGGAATCTGCCGCCGCTGAACGCCCTGCGCGCCTTCGAGGCGGTCGCGCGACTGGAAAGCGTCAGCCGCGCCGCAACCGAGCTGCATGTCACCCACGGTGCGGTCAGCCGGCAACTGCGGGCGCTGGAAGAGGCCTTGGGCGCAGCGCTGTTCGTCCGCCAGGGACGCGGCGTAGCGCTGACGCCGCTGGGCCATCGGCTCCACGGCGCGGCAGCGGCAGCCTTCGACCCGCTGCGCGCGGCCTGGGCGGAACTGCGCCGCGGGCCGCAGCAGGCGCCGCTGGTGCTGGGCTGTCCGGGCAGCGTGCTGGCGCGCTGGATCATCCCGCGACTGGACCGGCTGGCGCGCGAGCGGCCGGAGCTGCAACTGCATCTGTCGGCCACCGGAACCGCACCCGACGCGCAGCTGAGCGGCCTGGACGCCGCCCTCCTGATCGCGTCACCGCCGTGGCCGCAGGACTGGCAGGTGCATGTCCTCGCCTCGGAACGGATCGGTCCGGTCGTCGGCCCGCGCTGGCCGGGCGCCGAGCGTCTGCACGGTACGCCGCCGCAGACACTCGTTGAGCATGCGTTGCTTCACACCACCTCGCGCCCGCAGGCATGGCGCGACTGGGCCGCGCGCGTCGGCCTGGATGTCGATGGCCTACGCATGGGCACCGGCTTCGATCATCTGTATTACCTGTTGGAAGCCGCAGTCGCGGGCCTGGGCATCGCCATCGCACCGGAGCCGCTGGTCGCGGACGACATCGCCACCGGCCGGCTGCTGGCGCCGTGGGGGTTCGTCGAAACGGACGCGCAATGGGTGTTGTGCGCGCCGAAACGCGCGGCCAATCCGCGGATCGACCGGCTCGCCGAGTGGCTGAGGGATTCGCTGCAGAGTGGCCTGCTATGAGGGCCTGTTGAAAATGTCCGCTGACGGCCGATCAGGTCACCACATGCCCTGCAACAGCAGTCCCCGTAACGGCATGTCCCGTACCCGCAAGCCGATCACCCTGCTGTCATCCCGAACGCCCGCGCAGCGGGTGGAGGGACCTGCTTTCATGGCGTCACCGGCGACAAGCAGGTCCCTCCTCGGGCTTTGCCCTCGTTCGGGATGACAGATTTCTCCAGACCGGGATTTTCAAGAGGCTGTAGCGAATCATCGGAAAACCTTCGTACCGGAAAACGCGTCGATCTGCGCGCTGGCTTTTGAAGATCCCGGGTTACTTGCGCTACGTGAGCTGAGTATCGCCGCCACCGGCGCGCAGCACTTCCCGGACGAACTGCCGCATCCGCGCCGCATCCTTGATCCCCGGCGCCGACTCGATTCCACTCGACACATCAACACCCCAGCAGCCGGTGGCGCGGATCGCGTCGAACACGTTGTCCGGATGCAGGCCGCCCGCAAGCAGATAGGGTTTCGCGAAGTCGCCCAGGATCCGCGACCAGTCGAAGGTGTGGCCGCTGCCGCCCGCCTGGCCGCTGGCGTTGCTGTCGAACAGGAAACCGGCGGCGCGCGGATAGTGGTGCAGCAAGTCGGCGGCATCGGCTGCGGCGTCTCCGCCCATCGCGATGGCCTTGAGATACGGCATACCGAAACCGGCGCAGAACGCGTCGTCCTCGTCGCCGTGGAACTGCAGGATCGTCGGACGCACGGCGGCGATGACATCGCGCACCTCGTCCACAGAATTGCCCATGAACAGCGCGACCGCATCGACGAACGGCTGCAGGCCGGCGCGCAGATCCGCGGCGACCGCGGACGACACCAGCCGCTTGCTGCGCGCGGCGAACACGAAACCCACGGCATCGACGCCCAGCGCACAGGCTTCGGCCACGTCTTCGGCGCGGGTCAGGCCGCAGAATTTGATGCGGGTGCGGCGAAGCTCAGACATCGAGCATGCTCTCATCGAGCGTGCGCTCACTCAACAAGACCTCTTCGGGCAAGGGCCATGTTCTCGGATAACGCGGACCGACGAACACCAGTCCCTGTGCGAACGCCGTCGGGCCCGCGAGGCTGCGATCGCGCGCCGCCAGCAATTCGGCCATCCATGTTTCAGGACGTTCGCCGGCACCGATCATCAACAGCGAACCCACGATATTGCGGACCATGTGATGCAGGAACGCATTGGCCTGCACGGTCACGGTGACGATATCGCCTTCTCGTACGACTTCGATGAACTGCAGGTCGCGGCGCGGATGCGAAGCCTGACAGTGCACCGTGCGGAAAGTGGTGAAATCCTGCTCGCCCAGCAGACTTTGCGCCGCGCGGTGCATCGCGTCGGCGTCCAGCTTGCGGCGCTCCCAGGCGAGGTATTGCCTGCCCAGCGCGGGTCGTACCTGATGATTGAGCAGGCGATAGCGATAACGCCGCGCGCGCGCCGAAAACCGGGCATTGAAGTCGCCGTCCACCGGGACGCACCAGCGCACGCGCATCGCGGGCGGCAGCCGGGTGGTCGTGCCCAGCACCCACGCACGCGGATCGCGCTGCGCATCGCTGTCGAAATTCACCACCTGGCACTCGGCGTGTACGCCGGCATCGGTACGCCCGGCGCAGATCACTGCGACGGGATGGCTGGCAACGCCGGACAGGGCGTCTTCGAGCGTGGCCTGCAGCGTGCGAGGCCCACCCTCCTGGCCGTAGGGCGTGAGCCGTTGCCAACCTTTGTAATTGCTGCCGTCGTATTCGACGCCAAGGACATATCGCATCGACGGATCCGGACGGGCCTCAGCCCAGTTCCTGGAGCATGCGCGCGGCTTCGCTGCGCACGGTTTCGGTGTCGCCGCGCGCGGCGATTTCTTCCAGCAGGGTGCGCGCGGTGTCGCGATCGCCCATGTCGAGATAGGCCTGGGCCAGATCCAGACGCACCTGTCCCGACTGCGTCGGGTTCGCCGGACCGCCACCTTCGGTTCCGCCGGCATGCCAAGTCGGCACGCCGCGCGTTGGCGCCACCGGCTTGGGCGCTTCGGACTCCGGCGGTTTCGCCAGACGGTTCCATGCCGGCTCGGCCGGCAGCGGCGCTGCGGTCCTCGGCGCCGGCCGGGCCGATTCGGCGACAGCTTCGTCCGCGTCGGCCGCAGTGTCCGCGACGCTCTCGGCGGCCGCGTCCTTCGACTTGGGCACCGCGGCGGCGAGTCGTTCGAGATCGCGTTTCGGCGCGACCGGCACCGGCTGACGACGGCGCAGCCACCACCCCACAAGCAGGCCGATCACCAACAGACCCGCGCCCACGCCGAGCCACGGCCCCATTCCGGAGGAGGTCGTTGCGGGCTGGGCGGCGGCCTGGGTGTTGCCCAGGCGCTGCTGCGCGGCCGCCAACTCGCTGTCTTTCAGCGCGATCAGTTGATTCTGCTTCTGCTGCAGTTGCTCGAGTTCGGCGACGCGCGCTTTCAACTCCTCCACCTCGGCGGCGCGCGCGGCCAAGGTTTCGTTGGCTTGCAGTTCCTGTTGTCGCAACATGTCGCCCTCACCGCCGGCACTGACGCCGGATCGCGTCCCCGCCCGTTTCGCGTCGTTCGCGGAGGGCGGCACAATTTCGAGTCTCGCCTGCGCGCTGGCGCGGCCTACAGCGGGACGCTGCGCGGGCTCGGCGGCAGCCACGGCCGCAGGCTCGCCGACCGGCGTGCCCACCACCGCGGGCGGCTGCGGCAATGCGCGGCCGCTGCCTCGCCACTGCGCAGCCTGTTCGCGCACCACCACGGCGGCCTCGTCGGGCGTGTACTGGGCGATGCCGGCGTTGTCGGGAATGCGCAGCACCGCGCCGGCCTTGAGCCGGTTGGCGTTGCCGTCGATGAAGGCTTCGGGATTGGCGCGCAGCAGCGCCAGGATGGTCTGGTCGAGGCTGAAACCGCGGTCGAGGCCAGCGGCAATCCCACCCAGGGTCTCGCCCGGACGCACGGTGCGGGTCTCGTCGCCGGCGATGACTTCGATCGGCGCGGCGGTGGCGTCGGACGAGGCGACTTCTTCCGGCGGCAGCGGGATCGCAACCGGCTCCGGCGAGGTCAGCGGCTCGGGTACGGCCGCGGTCTGATCGCGCGGCGGCAGCGGAATGGCGGTGGGTTCGGCTGCGGTCAGCGGCGCGGGCGTCGCCGGTTCGGGCAGGCGCACCACGGTATTGCCGGGGTCGACCGTCGCTTCCTGGATCGGCGGCTGCGCCGGTGCGGCGGCGGTCTGCGGGGTGTCCAGCAGCGCGGAGTATTCGCGCACCAGCTTGCCCTGCCCCCAGTCCACTTCCAGCAGGAAGGTCAGCAGCGACTGCTGCACCGGCGCGGCGCTGGTCACGCGGATCACCGGGCGACCGCGGGCGTCCAGCGCGACCGAGAACTGCAGATCGGAGACGATGCCCTGCGGCGGCGACAGGCCGATGCGGGCGAAGGTTTCGGGCGAGGCCAGACGCGCCTGCAGAGCTTCCAGCTCGGTCGAATCGTTGGAGATGACCGGGATTTCGGCCAACAAGGGCTGGTCGCGCTGCGACAGGACCTTGATCTGGCCCAGCCCGAGCGCCCACGCCGACAGCGGCGACACCAAGGCCGCCACTGCCAGTAGCACACTAACTGTGATCCGCAAGTGTTTGATCACGCTTGTCCCCAGAGACGACCCCGAGACTCTAGCCGCCTGCTCCAGGCTTCGCAACTTCCGGGGTTCGCAACGGTTGTCCTTGACTGTCCGCCTCAACCCTCGGCCGCGACCAGCTCGGCGATCTGCACCGCATTGAGCGCCGCGCCCTTGCGGATATTGTCCGAAACGATCCACAGATTGAACGCTTTGGGATGCGAGATATCGTCGCGGATGCGGCCGACGTAGACCGCATCGCGGCCCGAGGCGTGGGTGACCGGGGTCGGATAGCCGCCGGCCTTGCGCTCGTCGACGAGCTCCACGCCCGGCGCGGTCGACAGCAGCGCGCGGACCTCCTCGGCGGTGATCTTCTCGCGGGTTTCGACGTTCACGGCTTCGGAATGGCCGTAGAACACCGGCACCCGGACCGCGGTCGGGTTCACCTGGATGTTGTCGTCGCCGAGGATCTTGCGGGTTTCCCAGACCAGCTTCATTTCTTCCTTGGTGTAGCCGTTGTCGAGGAAATCGTCGATCTGCGGGATCAGGTTGAACGCGATCTGCACCTGGAAGCGCTTCGGATCCGGATCCTTGAAGCTCAGCAACGCAGCGGTCTGCTTGGCGAGCTCCTCGGGACCGGAACGGCCGGCGCCGGACACCGACTGGTAAGTGGCGACGTTGATGCGTTCGATGCCGACCTTGCGATGGATCGGACCCAACGCGACCATCATCTGCATGGTCGAGCAGTTCGGATTGGCGATGATGCCGCGCGGACGCTGCTTCGCCGCTTCCGGATTCACTTCGCTCACCACCAGCGGCACATCGTCGTCATAGCGGAAGGCCGAGGAGTTGTCGATCACCACCGCACCGGCGGCGGCGAATTTCGGCCCGTATTCCTTGGAAATGGAGCCGCCGGCCGAAAACAGCGCGATATCGATCCCGGTCGGGTCGAAGGCGGCCAGATCGCGCACGATCAATTCCTCGTCGCCGAACGTCACCGTTCCGCCGGCCGAGCGTTCGCTGGCCAATGCGTGGATCTGGCCCACCGGAAATTTGCGCTCGGCGAGGATCGACAGCATCACTTCGCCCACGGCGCCCGTCGCGCCGACCACTGCCACGTTGAACGTCTTGCTCATTGCGTTTGCCTTTCTGTCGTTGTCGCGGCGCGCCAGCCAAGAGGCGATGTCGCTGCCGCGGAATGGAAGGAGGGTTGTTGTTCGGGTGATCGCTGCGGCGCAGTCGCTGCCTGTGGGGCGTGGATTCGGCGACTGGCCGCTATCGTTTGGTATCGGTTTTGATGGCGCCCGGAATTCGCGGCGAAATTTCGCCCACATCGCCGCACTGCGCGCGATGGCGCAGCGCCTGATCCATGAGCACCAATGCCATCATCGCTTCGCAGATGGGCGTGGCGCGGATGCCGACGCAGGGGTCGTGGCGGCCGATGGTCACCACTTCAACCTCTTCGCCCAGCACGTTCATGCCGCGTCCGGGCAGGCGCAGGCTCGACGTGGGCTTGAACGCCACCGAACACACCACCTGCTGACCGCTGCTGATGCCGCCGAGAATGCCGCCTGCATGGTTCGACAGAAAGCCCTCGCGGGTCATTTCGTCGCGGTGGAAGCTGCCTTTCTGCGCGACGGACGCGAAACCGTCGCCAATCTCCACGCCCTTCACCGCATTGATCGACATCATCGCCGCGGCGAGATCGCCGTCGAGCTTGCCGTAGATCGGTTCGCCCCAGCCCGGCGGCACGCCGTCGGCGACCACGGTGACGCGCGCGCCGACCGAATCGCCGGATTTGCGCAATGCGTCCATGTAGCTTTCGAGCGCCGGCACCTGGCCGGCGACCGGCCAGAAGAACGGGTTGTCTTCGACCGCGCTCCAGTCGAACGCGCCCAGTGCGTGATCCGGCAGCACTTCGCCGAGCTGCGACAGATGCCCGCGCACGGTCACGCCATAACGTTCGGCCAACCACTTCTTGGCGATCACCGCAGCGGCCACGCGCATCGTCGTCTCGCGCGCGCTGCTGCGCCCGCCGCCGCGCGGGTCGCGATGGCCGTATTTCTGCCAGTAGGTGTAATCGGCATGCGCCGGCCGGAACTGCGCGGCGATGTTGCCGTAGTCCTTGCTGCGCGCGTCGGTGTTGCGGACCAGCAGCGCGATGGGCGTGCCGGTGGTGCGGCCTTCGTACACGCCGCTGAGGATTTCGACCGCATCGGTTTCGTGCCGCTGCGAGGTGTGGCGGCTGCGCCCGGTGGCGCGGCGCTGCAGATCCTGCGCGAATTCTTCTTCCGAAATCTCCAGCCCCGGCGGGCAGCCGTCGATCACGCAGCCGATCGCCGGTCCGTGCGATTCGCCGAACGTGGTGACGCGGAGCAGATGGCCGAAACTGTTGCTCACGCGCCGGGCCTCAGAACAACCCGGCGGAAGAAGCAGGCGTGGACGCAGGCGTCGCCGCGGCACGCAGCGCGGGGTCGCGGGCGTCGGCAAGCTGGCGGATGCGCGGATGGTAGGTCACCAGATCGCGGCATTCGGCGACGAACACGCCCATCTGCCCGACCTTGAACTCGACCCACGCCAGCGGCAGTTCCGGCAGCAGACGGCTGAGCGCACGTTCGGACTCGCCGACTTCGCAGATCAGCAGACCGTCCTCGGTGAGGTGCAGCGGCGCATCGCGGAGGATACGCAGCGCCAGATCCAGGCCGTCGTCGCCCGCGCGCAGACCCAGGTCGGGCTCGAAGGAGTATTCCTTCGGCAGCGCATCGGTCTCGTCGTTGGTGACGTAGGGCGGATTGGTGACGATCAGATCGTAGTGCTCGCCCTGCAGGCCGCCGAACAGGTCCGACTTCACGAAGTGGACGTTTTCGGCGTGCAGGCGGGTCTTGTTTTCGGCGGCGAGCGCAAGCGCGTCGTCGCTGATGTCCACGCCATCGACGTGCCATTCGGGGTTGTGGTGGCCCATGGCGATGGCGATGCAGCCCGAACCGGTGCAGAGGTCCAGCGCGCGGCGGACTTCGCGGCCGCCCAGCCAGGGTTCGAAGCCGGATTCGATCAATTCGGCGATCGGCGAACGCGGCACCAGGGCACGGACGTCGGTCTTGAAGCTCAGGCTGGCGAACCAGGCCTCGCCGGTGAGATAGGCCGCCGGGATGCGCTCTTCGATCCGGCGCAGGAACAGCCCCAGCACGTCTTCCTTTTCGGCCAGCGTCACGCGGGACTGGCCATAGACCGGCGGCAGATCGTGCGGCAGGTGCAGCGCGTGCAAGGTGAGCTGGGTCGCCTCGTCGAGGGCGTTGTCGTAGCTGTGGCCGAAGGTCAACCCGGCCGCGTTGAAACGGCTGGCGCCGTAGCGGATCAGGTCGATGATCGTCTGGAGTTCGTCGGTCATGTCGGCACGGCGGGCGCCCGGGGCGCGGAGTGACCGCGAAGTATAACGGTCGCGCGGTTATCATGACCGAACCCGAAGCCATGTCCTGATAAAGAAGCCGACGCGATGTTCAACCGCACCACCCTGCTGATCCTGCTCATCGCGTTGGCCACCGGCGCCGGCCTGTGGGCCGCCGAATATGCGTTCGACCGCAGCGAATCCACCGGCCCCGAGCTGCAGGCCATGCGCCGGCTGTCGACGCCGCGGGAACTGCCGGGCTTCACCCTGCAGCAGTCGGACCGCACCCAACTGGTGCCGGGCGAGCTGCGCGGACACTGGACTGTGGTCTTCCTCGGCTTCACCTACTGTCCGGACGTGTGCCCGACCACCCTGGCCGAACTGGCGCAAGCCCAGAAGCGCTGGGCCGCGCTGCCGGAAAGCACCCGCCCGCGGGTATTGTTCGTCTCGGTGGACCCGGAGCGCGACACCATCGAAAAAATCGGCGAGTACGCGCATGCCTTCCACAAGGACACATTCGCCGCCACCGCCGACGTGCCCTCGCTGGAGAAATTCGCGAAATCGCTGTCGCTGGTGTTCGCCAAGGTGCCGCCGGCCGAAGGCGCACCGGCCGACCAGTACGCCGTCGATCATTCCGCCGCGCTGGTGGTGCTGGACCCGCAGGGGCGGATGGCGGGCGTGATCCAGCCGCCGTTCGTACCGAAGGCCATCGCCGAAGATCTGATCGCGCTGACGAAGGCCGGACGATAATGGGTCTGATCACCACCCTCACCTACGCCCTGCCGCACCGACTGATGTCGTCGGCCGCGCGCAAGCTGGCCTACTCGCGCAATCCGGCGGTCAAACAGTGGCTGATCGACACGGTGACCCGCAAATTCAAGGTCGATCTGGACGAAGCCGCCGAGCCCGACCCGACCGCCTACCCGACCTTCAACACGTTCTTCACCCGCGCGCTCAAGCCCGGCGCACGCATCCCGGACGCCGATCCGCGCGCGCTGCTGATGCCGGCCGACGGCCACATCAGCCAGTGCGGCGAGATCGTCAACGGTCGCATCTTCCAGGCGAAGGGCCAGTCGTTCACCGCCGCGGAACTGCTGGGCGACGAAGCCGCCGCCGCGCCGTTCACCGACGGCCTGTTCGCGACCGTCTACCTGTCGCCGCGCGACTATCACCGCGTGCATATGCCCTGGGCCGGCACGCTGCGCGAAACCGTGCATGTACCGGGCCGGCTGTTCAGCGTCGGCACCGATGCGGTGAAATCGGTGCCGCGTCTGTTCGCGCGCAACGAACGCCTGGTCTGCCATTTCGACACCGATTTCGGCCCGATGTGCCAGGTGATGGTCGGCGCGCTGCTGGTCTCCGGCGTGGAAACGGTGTGGAGCGGCGTCGAGATCCCCGCCTACGGCGACCGCATCGCCCGCAAGGACTATCGCGGCCAGAACATCGCCCTGGATCGCTTCGCCGAAATGGCGCGCTTCAACTACGGCTCCACCGTCATCGTGCTGCTGCCCAAGGGCGTGGCCGCGCTGTCCGATGCACTGAAATCCGAAACGCCCGTGCGGCTGGGACAGCGACTCGCAGGCTTGCGCTGACTGAGCCGCGAGACGCCGGTCGCATTCCGGCGACACGATACGGCGGCGCATGTGCCCGGCCCGCGAACACCGACCGGTCAAGCCTGTCAGTTCTGCCAGCCTGCATCGCATTGATCTTGGCGCACGCCATCCCGTACCGTGATTCGACGCCGGCACAAGCACCGGCGCAACCACGCCGCGCAAGGTCGCGCGGTCCGAACACGACAGGGAGCAGCGCATGCGTCGCAAGGGCACCATCGCCGTCATCGATCTCGACCAGTGCGCGATCGCGATCGCCACCGCCAGGGATGAATACACCGTCGTCGAAATCGACCCCGACTGGCGGATCGACATCGGCGACGTCATCGAATGGGAGAACGGCGATGATCTCGGCTTCGAGACCTACGAGAACGTGACCAAGGCCACGACCGGCGATGTGTTCGTGCAGAACCACTACGTCAACGAGAAGACGATGCGCCTGCAGTTTCCGGGCTGAACGCGCGCAACGGCCGCACCGGGCCGCGACCGGGCCGAGCCGCTACACTCCAACGTCGCCACCCGACGCTGGAGCCCCGCATGCACCGCATCGTCAAGCCGCTGCTCGTTCTGCTCGCCATCGCATTCCTGGTCTGGGCGTACTTCGCGCCGCAACTTACCGTGCGTTCGATGCTGAAAGCGGCGCAACGCGGCGACGCCGAAGCGCTGGCCGCGCACGTCGATTTTCCCGCGCTGCGTGAGGACCTGAAGTCGCAGTTCTCCGTCGCGGCGGCGGAACGCATCGGCGGCGACGGCAGCGGCGGCTGGCGCGACTTCGGCGCCGCCTTGGCGACCTCGGCGGCGGCCCCGGCGATCGACGCCATGGTCTCGGAACAGGGACTGATGCTGATGTTCACCGGTCGCGGCCTCGCCCGCGACGGCCTGGCGGCGGTCCCGCCCGACGACGCCAGCGGCCGGCAAGGCAGCGGCGCGATCGATATGCAGCAGTGGAAAACCTCGGCAGGCTATGAAGATCTGTCGACCTTCGTCATGAGCCTGCAGCCGCAAGGCGATGGCGTTGCCCCCGCAAAGCTCGTCTTCAAACGCCACCGGTTGCTGTGGTGGAAGCTGTCGGGGATCGAGATCCGGCAACGCCGCTGATCGCTTCCACCGCTCGCGCGGAGCGCCCTGCGGCGGAGCTCAGTCAGTCGCCGCAACCCTGCAATTTGATCCGCTGTCCCGGCTTCACCGTATAGCGCGGCGCTTTGAGGCCGTTGGCTTTCGCCAGTTCGCCGATCCGGCAGTCGTACTTGCGCGAAATCGACATCAGCGTGTCGCCGCGGGCGACCTTGTGCTGCCGTACCTGCTTGGGTGTGTCCTTGGGCTTCTCCGCGGCCGGCGGGGCCGCGCTTCCGGCAGGCACCGCGGTGCCGTCTTCGCCTGTGGCGGTGGCGACCACGGTTTCGATCGCGCCCACGCGGACGATGGCGGATGTCGGGTCGCTGGCCACCAGTTGTTTCGCCATTTCCGCGCGTTGACCCTGCACGCAGTGGCGGTTGTAGAGGCTGGCGATCTTCAGCGTACCGTTCATGGTGGTGCCACTGGGGATCCAGGCATCGGCTTCATAGCGCGGATTGAGGTTGCGCAGCGCGCGCATGAAACCGTCGCGGGTGCCGCCGTTGCCGAGGCAGATGGTCAGTTCATAGATCGATGCGGGACGCACCAGACGGAAGGTCGCGGGCTTGGCGTCCACTTTCGGGAAGGTCAGGCCGTATTCCTTGGGATGCAGATACAGCCACGCCGCGGCGATGACCATCGGCACGTAATCCTTGGTCTCGGCCGGAAACTGTTCGTAGACCGGCGCGTCCCAGAAGCTGCGGCCGCCGGTGGCGCGATACACGCGCAGCGCACGGCCTTCGCCGCCGTTGTAGGCGGCCAGCCACAGTTCGATATTGTTGCCGAATTCGGCATAGCGCTCGTTGAGATAGGACGCGGCGGCGCCGGCCGACATGCGCGGGTCGTAACGGGTATCGAAACCGGTGCCGTCCGGGCCCAGGCCGAAACGACGGCCGGTCGCGGGCATGAATTGCAGCAGCCCGACCGCA
>CBIHKW010000131.1:0-11998 GCA_966203835.1 uncultured Thermomonas sp. | reverse complement strand
GCTGCCGCAGATGCCTTCGCGGCAGGACCGGCGGAAGGTCAGCGTCGGATCGATCTCGTTCTTGATCTTGATCAGCGCGTCCAGAACCATCGGCCCGCAGCTGTCGAGATCGACCTCGTACGTGTCGGTATGCGGGTTTTCGTCGTCGTCCGGACTCCAACGATAGACCTTGAACTCGCGCGTACGTTTGGCGCCGGCCGGCGCGGAGAAGCGCTTGCCCTTGTGGACTTTGGAATTCTTGGGGAGCGAAAACTCAGCCATCGTTACAGTCCGTCAGTGGCGATCGATTGGTACATAGGAAATTGATACGCACTTGTTCGATACAGAATGAATCAGTACACGCGGGGCTTGGCGGGAACGACCGCGACGTCATCGCTCAGCGTGTACATGTG
Source organism: uncultured Thermomonas sp. (assembly GCA_966203835.1). GTDB lineage: Bacteria > Pseudomonadota > Gammaproteobacteria > Xanthomonadales > Xanthomonadaceae > Lysobacter_I. The sequence goes on along the minus strand of CBIHKW010000131.1, from coordinate 11,606 downwards.
GACCGGGCGGTAGTCGATGCGGGTATTGCCGGCATCGTCGACCCAGCACAGCGTGTGCTTCTGCCAGTTCGCATCGTCACGATCCGGGAAGTCCTCGCGGGCGTGCGCGCCGCGCGATTCCTTGCGGTTCTCGGCCGACACGATCGTGGTCAGCGCCTGACCCAACAGATTCTGCAACTCGAAGGTCTCGACCAGATCCGAGTTCCAGACCATCGAGCGGTCGCTGACTTTCACATCGGCGAACGACGCATGGATCTCGCGGATCTTGCGCACGCCGTCCGACAGCGTTTCGCCGGTGCGGAACACCGCGGCGTCGTTCTGCATCGTGCGCTGCATCTTGTCGCGGATCACCGCCGTCGGCGTGCCGCCGTTGGCGTTGCGCAACTTGTCGAGGTTGGCGAGCGCCTTGTCGCAGGCGTCGCTGGCCAGCGTCTTGTGCGGCGCGCCGATCTTGATCGTTTCGGCGCAGCGGTTGGCGACCGCGCGACCGAAGACCACGAGATCGAGCAGCGAATTCGAGCCCAGACGATTCGCGCCGTGAACCGACACGCAGGCGGCTTCGCCGATGGCGTACAGACCGGGAACGACCGCATCCGGATTGCCGTCCTTCAACTGCACGACTTCACCGTGATAGTTGGTAGGAATGCCGCCCATGTTGTAGTGAACGGTCGGCAGCACCGGAATCGGCTGCTTCTCCACATCGACGCCGGCGAAGATCCGCGCGCTCTCGGCGATGCCGGGCAGCTTTTCGTGGATGTCCTTCGGATCGAGATGAGTCAGATCGAGATGGATGTGATCGGCGTGTTCGCCGACGCCGCGGCCTTCGCGGATTTCGATGGTCATCGAACGCGACACCACGTCGCGCGACGCCAGATCCTTCGCGTTCGGCGCATAGCGTTCCATGAAACGCTCGCCCTTGCTGTTGCGCAGGATGCCGCCTTCGCCGCGCACGCCTTCGGTGATGAGGCAGCCGGCGCCGTAGATGCCGGTCGGGTGGAACTGCACGAATTCCATGTCCTGCAGACCGATGCCGGCGCGCAGCGCCATGCCGCCGCCGTCGCCGGTGCAGGTGTGCGCCGAGGTGGCCGAGAAATACGCGCGGCCGTAGCCGCCGGAGGCCAGCACCACGCCCTGGGCGCGGAACAGGTGCAACGTGCCTTCGGCCATATCGAGCGCGAGCACGCCGCGACAGACGCCCTCCTCGTCCATGATCAGGTCGAGCGCGAAGTATTCGATGAAGAAGCGCGCGTTGTGCGCAAGCGACTGCTGGTACAGCGTGTGCAGAATCGCGTGACCGGTGCGGTCGGCGGCGGCGCAGGTGCGCTGCGCGGCCGGGCCTTCACCGTAATGCGTGGTCATGCCGCCGAACGGGCGCTGGTAGATCTTGCCCTCTTCGGTGCGCGAGAACGGCACGCCCTGGTGTTCGAGTTCGATGATCGCCGGAATGGCTTCGCGGCACATGTACTCGATCGCATCCTGGTCGCCCAGCCAGTCCGAGCCCTTGATGGTGTCGTAGAAATGGAAGCGCCAGTCGTCTTCGCTCATGTTGCCGAGCGCGGCGGAAATGCCGCCCTGCGCCGCGACCGTGTGCGAACGGGTCGGGAAGACCTTGGTGATACACGCGGTCTGCAGGCCTTTGTGGGCCAGACCGAAGGTCGCGCGCAGACCGGCGCCGCCGGCGCCGACCACGACCATGTCGTATTTGTGTTCGGTGATCTTGTATGCGGAGGTCATGGCTGCTCTTGAAAAGGATGCGTCAGGCCAGAAGGGCGATCCGGCCGATCGCGTAGAGAGAAGCCAGAGCGCCGAGCGCGCAGGCGAAGTTGATCAACAACTGCAGGAAGATTTCGGTGGGACGATGGTGGATATAGTCTTCGACCACCACCTGCAGCCCGAGCCGCGAATGCCAGAACAGGCTGATCGCGAACAGCGCCAGCGCGATCGCGTTCGCCGGTTTCGCCAGCGCGGCCTGCACCTGGGTGTGATCGGCGCCGGCCAGCGCCACCAGCATGCCGAGAATCCAGGGCGACAGCACCAGGAGGAAGACGGCTGTGACCCGCTGCCACCAGAAGTGGCCGGTGCCGGACTTCGCCGAGCCCAGACCGTAAGCGCGACCGACCGGCGTGCGGTAATCGCGAGCTGGAGACTTGCTCATGCGCCACCCCGCATCGCGAAGAACCAGATCGCCGCGGTGAAAACAAAGGTCAGCGCGACCACCACATAACCGGAACGATAGACCTGCGGCAGTGTGAACCCCCAGCCGATGTCCCATAGCAAGTGGCGGATGCCGTTGAGCAGGTGATACATCAGCGCGAACGAAAAACCGAACAGCGCCAGCTTGCCGAACGGCGACGCCAGGCATGCTGCGGCAGTGGCGTAGGCATCGCCGCCCTGCGCGACCGCCAGCAGCCACCAAGCGAACACGAACGCGCCGAAGGACAGGACGATGCCGCTGATGCGATGCAGGATCGACATCACGCTGGTGATCTGCGGGCGATACAGCGTGCCCAGCATGAAAGGAGACAAGGGTCGTTCGCGGTTAGGCATTGCAGGTGTGCCCTGTTGTGTAATGTGAAAACGACATCATCAAAAATCGATACAGCGGCCGTTCTTTTCCCAATCGCCGTAACGGGTCGGATCGAGACCTTCCCGGCCCCCGACTTCCTTGACCCCGGTGCGTGGCTCCGCCGCGGACGGCCCGGTTGGCGCAGTGTCGGAAGAAGGCTCGGGAATGAGAATGGTTTCGCTTATCATGGCTGAATCCTGAACTCGGTAGTTTAAGTCCCACCCCCATGCCGGACAACCCGCAAACACCGAACGCACTGTGGCTTTCCCTCTCCGACCATCGTCTAGTGGCGATCAGCGGCCGCGATGCCGTGGCATTCGCCCACGCCCAGACCATGAACGATGTCGCCGCGCTGGCCGACGGGGAATGGCATTGGAATGGCTGGTTGACACCGAAAGGGCGCGTCATCGCCCTGTTCGCATTGTTGCGTCTCGATGCCGATACGCTGTGGCTGTTGCTTCCGGATGCGGATGCCGACGCATTCGTCGCGCAATTGCGTCGTTTCGTCTTCCGCAGCAAGGTCGCGATCGCTTTACGCGACGATCTGCGCGTGATCGGCAGGCTGCAGGCCTCCGATCTGGCCTCCGGCAACCACTTTGTCCGCGACCTTTCGACGGGGCATTCCAACGACACGCCCCCGGAAACGATCGAACTGGACCTGAGCGGCGACCTCGGCGCCGGCCATCCGGGCCGCAGCCTGCGGATCGGGCCTGCGGTCGAAGCGCCTGAAGATCCCGTCGGACTCGAACACTGGCGCCGCACCGACCTCGAACACGGCTGGCCGCGCCTCGATGCGTCCCAGGCCGAACAATGGACCCCGCAGCAGCTGTCGCTGGAGCGCCTGCGCGCCTACAGCGTCAAGAAAGGTTGCTATCCGGGGCAGGAAATCGTCGCCCGCACCCATTTCCTCGGTCAGGCCAAGCGCGGACTGGCGCTGATCCGTTCGCCAACGCCGCTGTCGGCCGGGGCTGAAGTGATCTCGGGCGACGCAAAGGTCGGCACCGTCGTCAGCACTGCTGGCGATATCGCGCTTGCGGTGGTGTCGCTCGATCTGCAGAACGCCTCACCCCAGACGCACGAAAGCCCCGCGGCAGGCGAGGCTTCGTGGGGCATGCAGCCGTGGAACATCCAGCCGCTGCGCGCCGGACTGGCGCGCTGAAGATCAGGATCTGACTCAGATCCGCGAACGCGACCCCATGCTGGGCTGTTCCTGGTCCTGCTGCTGGGCCTGGACTTGCTGCTGCTGGGTCTGCTGACGTTCCAAGGGCTGTCCGAGCTGCTGATGCTGGGCGTTGATGCGGTTCACTTCGTCGAAGTTCCGCTCGGCCGGCTGGGTCAGCTCGTGGGTCGGCACCGCAAGGGTACGCACGGTCGGATTGTTCGGGTCGCCCTGATACATGATCGCGTAACGGCCGCCGATGTCGTCGAAACGATCATTGCTGCGGCTGAGCACCACGCCGTCGATACGCTCTTTCGGATCCAGCGAGGCATTGTCGCGAACCGCTTCGGTCTTGTAAGCGCGCAACATCGCCGCGGATGCGCGGTGACTGATGTCGGCGCTATTCATGTCGATCCCGTTGTCGCCGTGCATCTTGTCGACCATTCCCTTCATCGACATGTACTGGTCGTAGTCGGGGTGTCCGGGCTGGGACGGATATTTCGGATCGTGCTGCATCGCTGGACTCCTTCGCTAGCGGACTTGCGGGTCTCCGGGCCCGGCGAACCGGGTTTGGGCCTGTCGGCCAGGCCGATACTACACCCGGCCGGGCTGAACGGTCACCGGCCGGCCGGGTCGAGACAGCCCGGCCAGTGGGTTCGATCATCCTGTTCGCTCAGCCGGCCAGCGCATCGGCCGCGGCGACGATATCGTCATCGCCCGGGATCACCAGGAACGCAGCGCCGGCCAGCGGGGTGAAGGTATCGGCCCCCACCACCCTGCGCAGCGGCTTGTCGCCATGCCCGCCTTCGACCAACGCAGTGATGACGCCCTCGCCCACGCCTGCGCTGCGGCGACCTTCGTCGACCACGATCACGCGCTTGGCTTTGGCGGCCTGCGCCTGAATGAAAGTATCGTTCAGCGGCACCAGCCAGCGCAGGTCGACCACCCGGGTCTTCCAGCCGTGTTTCTGCTCGATCCGGCGCGCGGCGCGCAGGCTCATCGGCACACCGTTCCCGAAGCTGAAGATCACCAGATCGTCGTCGCCCTCACCAATATTCCCGGAGGGATAGACCCGGCCCTCGCCCAGCGTCATCGCCTGCTCCGGCGACGGGTACTCAGTCAGCCACAGGCCGTCACCAGCTTCGTACAGGTCTTTGGCCATGTACAGCGCGATGGGCTCGAGGAAGGCGCAGACGCGACCGTCCACTTTCGCCAGCGCCATCAGCGTGCGCAGCATCGTCGCGGCGTCGTCGCCGCGCGATGGGCAGCCGACCACCAGCCCGGGGATGTCGCGGAGTGCGGTGATCGAATTGTCGTTGTGGAAATGGCCGCCGAAGCCGCGCTGATACCCCAGCGAAGCGATGCGCATCACCATCGGGTTGCGGTACTGGCCGTTGCTGAAGAACTGCAGGCTCGCCGCCTCGCCGCGGATCTGATCGCAGGCGTTGTGGAAGTAGGCGAGGTACTGGATTTCCGGCATCGGCAGCATGCCGACGTTGGCGTAGCCCTGGGCCAGACCGAGGATGATGGTTTCGTCCAGCAGCGTGTTGAACACGCGCTTGTTGCCGAAGGCTTTGTGCAGGCCTTTGGTGACCGTGTAGACGCCGCCCTTCTGCGCCACGTCCTCGCCGAACAGCAGGGTTTCCGGGTATTTGCAGAACAGATCGTGCAATGCCTGATTGATCTGGATCGCCAGATGCTTCGCCGGCTGCTTCTCGGGCAGTTTCGCTTCACCGCCGAACGCGGCGATACGCTTGTCGGCGTAATCGAAGCGCGCGGCCTCGGCCTGCACTTTGTCCGGCGTGTACGGCGCCAGCGGCCGCATCACGTCTTCCAGCGAGGTCAGGCGCGGACGGCTGTCGGCGTCCTCGGCGGCGGCGAAACACTTCGCGCGGGTCTCTTCGTACAGCGCGAGGATCTCGTCCTTCGACATCAGCCCCGATTCCAGCGCGATGGCAGCGCTGCGCAGCAGCGGATCGCCGGCTTCGACCGCGCACAATTCTTCGATGTTGCGCCATTCGATCTCGAAGTCGGTGCCCGCATGGCCCATGATCCGCATCGTGCGCAGGTGCAGGAAGGTCGGACGACGGGTGCGACGGCAGTGCTCCACCGCGGCCTGCACCTGGCCGTAACCGGCGGCGAGATCGAGGCCGTCGGCGTAAAAATAATCGAGGTCCGGACGGCTGCTGAAATTGCGCGCCACCCAACCGTCCGGCGTCTTCACCGAGATGCCGATGCCGTTGTCTTCGCACACGTACAGCACGGGTGCGGGCAGCTTCTGATACGCCGTCCACGCCGCGGCGTTGAAGGCGGTCTGCGCGGTGGCGTGGTTGCTGGAGGCGTCGCCGAACGAACAGATCGCGATGCTGTCGTCCGGGATCGGCAGCGCGTGGCCGATGCGGCGCGCATGGTCGATCGCGACCGCAGTGCCCAGCGCCTTCGGCAGATGCGAGGCGATGGTCGAGGTCTGCGGCAGCACCCACAGCGGCTTGCTGCCCCACACTTTGTGGCGACCGCCGCTGGCCGGATCTTCGGCACTGGCCGCGAACGACAGCGCCGAGTCCATGATCGGATCCATACCCGGAATCTTGCGGAAACGTTCGGCCATGAAACCGCCGGAACGATAGTGCAGGAACGCGGGATCGGTGTGGCGCGTCAGCCGCGCGACCATCGCATTGCCTTCGTGACCGCTGCTGCCGATGGTGTAGAACACCTTGTTCTGCACGCGCAGCACGCGCGCCATCAGATCGAGATGGCGGCTGATCAACTGCGACCCGAACAGTTCACGGAAGCCCTGCGCGTCGAGTGCGCTGCCGTCGAGAATGCTTTCGGTCGGCGCCGGCTTCGATTGCGCGGTGCCGCTCCAGTCGCGCACGAACGCCTGGAAGTTGACGTCGCAGATCTCGGCGCGGTTCAGCCCTTTCATGCGGGCGGGGATCGGATTGGGTACGGCTGCGAACATGGTTTCTCCCCTGCCCTCGTCGACGAAGGCCGGCACGAATACGTTGGATCAGAAGGATGTTGCGATGCGTTCCATAGCTTCGGGCGATGGCGGCGGCATCGCCACGAAACCGGGCGTCGCGGCGACGCGCGCCAGCCAGGCCTGGATTGCGGGATACCGCGCCATATCGAATCCGCCATGGCCGGCGACAGCGGTGTAGGCGAACAATGCGATATCGGCGACGCCATAGCGTTCGCCGGTGAACCATGCGTGCGATTGCAGGTGACGCTCCATGACCGCGAGCGCCTGGTCGCCGCGCTCGCGCAGCTTCGGCAATTCGGCGCGGCGCGGACTGTCCTGCGGCGTCCAACCACAGATGAAACGCGCCACCGCGATATAGGGTTCGTGGCTGTATTGTTCGAAGAACATCCAGCTCAGCGCCTGCGCGCGTTGCCAGGCATCGTCGGGCAGATACGACGTGCCTTCGGCGAGGTAACAGAGGATCGCGTTCGATTCGACCAGGATGCGGCCATCGTCGAGTTCGAGCATCGGCACTTTGCCGTTGGGATTCTTCGCGAGATAGTCCACTGTGCGGGTTTCGCCGTGCGCGCTGTTGATCTCGATCCAGCGATAGGTACGGCCCGATTGTTCGCACAGCAATCTGGTCTTGTGGCAATTGCCGGACACAGACATCCCGTACAGCGCGATCACGTCGACGACTCCGCGCGACGCGCACGCCAGGCTTCGCGGCTCTGGCCCCAGACATCGACGACCACATGCTCGTACGGCGCCGGCATGTTCGACTGACGCAGGATCGAGGACCCGATGCGCTTCGCCAGCGCCTGCGACGCTACGTTTTCGGGGTCGATGCAGTGGATGACCTCGGTCCAGCCGAGCGTGTCGAAAGCCCAGTCGATGGCCGCGGTCGCGCCTTCGCAGGCATAGCCCTTGCCCCAGGCGTCGCGGTGCAGCACCCAGCCGACCTCGGTGCCCGGCCAGCCGTCGGGCTGCCACGGACCGAGCTGCCCGACCCACAGTCCGGAGGATTTCTCGATGATCGAGAACATCGCATAGCCCTGCAACATCCACGCGCCCGGCATCTGCAGGAACCGGCGCCACGCCGCCGAACGCGGCATATGCCCGCCGATGTATCGGCAGGCCTCCTCGTCGGCCAGGAGTTCGGCGTAGCGTTCGAAGTCCTCGATCCGCGGAATCCGCAGGATCAGGCGTTCGGTTTCGAGTTGGATCTGCGCGGTGGACATGCGTACGAGCCCCGTCAGGACATCAGCGAGGATCGGCAATCGCAGTGTCATCCCGAGCGAAGCGAGGGACCTGTTTTGTCTGAAGAACAGCAGGTCCCTCGCTTCGCTCGGGATGACGGCAATCGCGATCGCCGAGCTTATCTTTCGATCAAAATGCGTTGATACCGGTCAACTCGCGGCCGACCACCAGCTGATGCACCGTCTCCGTGCCTTCGTAGGTGATGACCGATTCGAGATTCAGCGCATGACGGATCGGGCAGTGCTCGGTGGTGATGCCGGCGCCGCCGAGGACGTCGCGGGCTTCGCGGGCGATGTCGATGGCCATGCGGCAGTTGTTCCACTTCGCCAGCGAGACCTGGGTCGGCTGCATCTGGCCGGCATCCTTCAAACGCCCAAGCTGCAGCGACAGCAGTTGCCCCATGGTGATACGGCGGGCCATGTCGGCGAACTTCAGCTGCACCGCCTGGTTGGCGGCCAGCGGGCGGTCGAACAGGATGCGGTCCTTGCTGTAGCGCAGGGCTTCGTCGAGACAGGCGATGGCGGCGCCGATCGGACCCCAGGTGATGCCGTAACGCGCCTGGGTCAGACAACCGAGCGGACCCTTGAGCCCCTTCACGTTCGGCAGGCGGCTGGCATCCGGCACGCGCACGTTGTCGAAGAACAGCGCGCTGGTGACCGAGGCGCGCAGGCTCATCTTGTGTTTGATTTCCTGGGCGGTGAAACCCGGCATGTCCTTTTCGATCAGGAAGCCCTGGATGCCTTCGTCGGTCATCGCCCAGACGATGGCCACGTCGGCGAGGTTGCCGTTGGTGATCCACATCTTCGAACCATTGATGACCCAATCGCCGCCGTCGCGCTTGGCGTGGGTCTTCATGTTCGCCGGATCCGAGCCGCCGTGCGGTTCGGTCAGGCCGAAACAGCCGATCTTCTTGCCCGCCGCCATGTCCGGCAGCCAGCGCTGACGCTGCTCTTCCGAGCCGTAGGCGTAGATCGGATACATGCACAGCGAGGACTGCACGCTGACGAAACTGCGGATGCCCGAGTCGCCGCGCTCCAGTTCCTGGCAGATCAGGCCGTAGCTGACGGCGTTGAGGCCGGCGCAACCGTACTGTTCCGGCAGCGACGAGCCGAGCAGGCCCAGTTCGGCGATTTCGGGGACCAGTTCGTGCGGAAAGCGGCCATCGTCGAAGGCCTTGCCGATGATCGGCAGCACCCGTTCGTCGGTGAAGCGGGCCACGGTGTCCTGCACCGCGCGCTCTTCTTCGCTGAGCATGGAACGGATGTCGTACAGATCGTAAGGGTTCAGCGCCATGGCTTCGGGACCGATTTGGGCAAAGCGCCATTGTAAGGGGGCATCCTGCCCAGACGGTACCTGCGAACTGCCCAACGCTGTCCGGCGAAACGACGATTTCCTGCCGGAAGGACGCGATTTCGCCCAAGACCCAAAAAGAGGGGGCCGGATCGCTCCGGCCCCACCCTGGATCGCCACCAGCCGAGGGACTGGCCGCGAAGCGCGTCTCGAATGTCAGCCCCGGTCGGGAGCGCCCGCCGCGGCGACCTGGGTGACCACCTGACCGTCGATCACCGGCAGTCGCGCACCCGGTTTCTCGTCCATCCGCAATTGCTGTTCCTGACCCTGGTAGCGATACGTCACGTCGTAGCCAACCACGGTTTTTTCGGTGCCAAGCGGAATGCGGTTGCCCGGCTTGCGGTCTGTGCGCACGGTGTCGGTGGTGCCGTCCGGATTGCGATAGGTCACGTTCCAGGCCACGGTGCGGCTGCTGCTGGTGGCCTCGGAAACCGTGCGGCACTGACGCTCGTTGCGGGTCACCACTTTGCCGCCCACGTGTTTGCGGTCGACGCGGTTGCCGATATAACCACCGGCAGCCGCGCCAGCCACGGTCGCGGCTTTGCGGCCGTTGCCGTCGCCGACCTGATTGCCCACCAGCCCGCCGATCAGCGCGCCTGCCACGGTACCGCCGACATTGCCGTCGCGTTCCGGCAGGCGATCCTGCACCGCCACGTCTTCGCAGATTTCGCGCGGCGCGGTGCCGGTCACGGTCTCGCGCACCGGCTCGGTGCCGATCACCGTCGCGTAGAGCTGTTCATTCTTCGTCACTGGATTTGCCGCGATGACATCGGCGTATTCCAGCCTGCCGGCCGCGGGGATGAACGAATAGTCGGCCCGTCGATCCTCTTCGATCATCGCCGAAGACGAAGGTCGTGCGAGATCCGCTTCCGCCAGCGCATCGGCGGACACAGGCGTGCGGTTGTTGATGTAGGCCGCGGTGGCGACGCCGCCCACCAGCAGCGAAGCGAGTGCAATGGCCAAAGTATTCTTGTTCATGTGAAACCTCCGTTGGACGAATCCAGCTCTCGCAGGAATTGCTGTCGGCAGGGATTGCAGCATCGGCCAGCTGAACAAGACCCCAGCCCGGCCGCCCGGGCATGACGAAACCCTGAACCGCACCCCGCAGAACGCGCAGTGCGTGCTAGCGTTCGCACATTCTTCAACGCTGGAGCCTGTTGCCATGAGCGTTCTTGTTGGTCCTTTTCTGAATTGGGCGCGGAAACTCAGGTACCCCACTCTGTTCAAGATCACTGCCGGCCTGTTTATTTTCAGCGTGCTATTGCCGCCAGGCCTTGATCCCATCCCATTTTTCGATGAAATCATGTTCGGATTAGGCACTCTGCTGCTCGCGAACTGGCGTCAGCGAAAATCGGAGACGCCCTTGTCGAAACCGCCGATCGAAAGCAAGCGCACCGGCTGACGCGCAACAACATGCTCTTCGACAGCCACTCGCACTTCGACGCCCCCGAATTCGATGCCGACCGCGACGCGGTGCTGGCGCGCGCGCGCGACGCAGGCGTGACGCGGCAGATCGTGCCGGCGGTGAGCGCCGCCGGCTGGTCGAAATTGCGCGGCATCTGCGCAGCGGAAAAGGGGCTGTATCCCGCCTACGGGCTGCATCCGATGTATCTGGCCGAACACCGCCCGGAACATCTGATCGAGCTGCGCGATTGGATCGAACGCGAACGCCCGGTGGCGGTAGGCGAATGCGGGCTGGATTTCTTCGTCGAAGGCCTCGATGCGGAACAGCAATCGCTGTATTTCGACGGCCAACTGCGGCTCGCCCGCGATTTCGGCCTGCCGGTCATCGTGCATGCGCGTCGCGCGGTCGACCAGGTGATGGCGGCGGTTCGTCGTTTCGGCCCGCTGCGCGGCGTGGTCCACAGCTTTTCCGGCAGCGCCGATCAGGCGCAACGGCTGTACGACCTCGGCTTTCTGATCGGCCTCGGCGGCCCGGTCACTTACGAACGCGCCAACCGCCTGCGCACGCTCGCCGCACAACTACCGATCGACTATCTGCTGCTGGAAACCGATGCGCCGGATCAACCCGACAGCGGCCATCGCGGCCAACGCAACGAGCCGGCGCGATTGACGACGGTCTGCAAGACCATCGCCGCGCTGCGCGGGGTCGAGCCGGAAGTCGTCGCCCGGGCGACTTCGGCGAATGCGGAGCGGTTGTTCGGGTTGATGCCGCAATCGATGATTGAAGACGACAATTGAAACCCGTCGTCCCCGCGCCCGCCGGGGCCCCCCTAGCCCGTTTTTTTTTTGAGAGTCGAAACAAAAAAAAGGAAACCCCCCGCCCCCCGGCCGCCGGGGGGTGGAGC
>CBIHKW010000130.1:0-12080 GCA_966203835.1 uncultured Thermomonas sp. | reverse complement strand
GGCGGCCTCGGCCAACTCGCTGTGGCGGACCGGCGCGCGCGCCTTCTTCATCGAGCATACGTCAACCGTGTTGGAGCGCGACGTCGGCGCCGCTTGGCTTTGGTGGCGAACAGCGCGTTCATGCGGTCCCCGGCCACGCAGACCATCGAGAACACCGCCATGAACGACCGCATGCATATCGACACCTTGGATATCGATCCCCTGCACACCGATCTGCTGCTCGTCCGCCAGCGCATCGAGTCGCTGTACGACGCCTATCCCGACGACGAGGAGTTCCAGAACGGCCTGAACTTCGCGGTCAGCGGCATCGAGCAGGCGCTCGGCGCGGCCGGTGGCGAACCCGATGCCGCCCCACACGCGGGCGACCACCTCGACGGCATCGAGAGCCTGCTCGCCGAAATGCACATCCGCATCGAAACGCGCAGCGACGAGGACAACGACGATCCCGCCCGACACGCGCGCCTTGCGATGGTCGACCACCTGCTCCAGCAGGCCTGCGCGCTGCTCGTGAGCGCCTAATCCACCTTCACTCGCACCTCGCCCAATTCGGCGAGGTGCGCGCGCACCGCCGCTTCCAGCGCCAGATGCATCGCATGCGGATCGACCGCCAGCGTCGCCGCCATCTGCGCCGACACGCGCGCGGGCCAGTTCAGCCACGCATCGCGTTCGTCGCGCGCCAGCTTGAACACATGCGCCACGACCTGCGAACGCTCGACCAGCTCGCCTTTGAGGCGGGCCAATCGCACTTTGTTCGTTTGCGCTTTGACGACCTCGTTGACGGTGCGCGCCTGCAACAGCGACGCACCGCCCGCCGGCAGCGCCGCCGTGCCCGCGTCGCGGCCCGTCTCGCGCCCGATGTCGGCCGCCTCCGGCACCGTCACGCGCGGTGCGCGCGCCTGCGTGCCGCTGCGTGCCGGCGCGGAATTGCGCGCCCACTCCGCATCGGCCTTCGCCGCATCGATGGTGCCGTCGGCCTCCGGCGCGATGCGCCCGGCACGGATCGCCTTGTGGACCGCGGTGTCGGTGACGCCGCGATGGCGCGCATACGCGCGGATCGAAATTCCCATCCGAATGCTTGACCAATGACTTGACTTCGCGCGCGCACAGCGCGCCAGGCGACGGCTTCCCGTCCGTTGGCTTAACGACGCACGGATCGGCGAATGAGCGCTTGGCTTCGGTGGGGAACAGCGCGTTCATCCCATCGCGCCAACCAACCCCAAACACCACACGCAAACAGGAGCACCGCAATGAACACCGCCACCACCGCCAAGCCGATCACGCTCAACGACACCCAGACCGCCGTGCTGACCCACGCCATCGACCGCACGCAAGGCAAGGTCGAATGGTTCCCCGACACCATCAAGGGCGGCGCGCGCAAGAAGGTCATCGAAGGCCTCTTCACCCGCGCCATGATCATCGGCAACAACGGCGACTGGATCGTCACCGATGCCGCCTACGAGGCGCTGGGCCGCGCGCGCCCCGAGCAGACCGCCGCCACCGAAACGGCGACGCCGGCCGGCAAGAAGGCCGCACGCAAAGCCAAGGCCGCACCGAAGACCGAAGCCTCCGGCGAAGGCGAACAGGCCGCGCCGCGCACCCGCGAGAACAGCAAGCAGGCGCAGGTGATCGCGATGCTCAAGCGACCCGAAGGCGCCACCATCGCGCAGATCTGCGAAGCGACGAACTGGCAGGCGCACACGGTGCGCGGCACCTTCGCCGGGGCCTTCAAGAAGAAGCTCGGCCTGACCGTCACCTCCGACAAGGCCGAAGGCGGCGTGCGCGTCTACCGCATCGTCGAGGCCGCGCCGACGGCGTGATGTCGCAGCGCAACGCAGCCTGACGTAATGCCGCGCCGATACGCGGCATTGCGCACCGACAATCGATGCACGACGGACCTCGCGAAAGAGCGAAAAAAACAAGCCGATAAGCGCGATCTTTCGCTTGGCTTCCATCGCGAACAGCGCGTTCATGTCCGCACACACACCACACGAAAACATCACCACATGAGCACGAACACGGACACCGCCATCCCCGCCACGCAAAACGAAAGCTGGGGCTTCTGGGGCACGATGCGCGGCTACGCCAGCGTCGCGTGGCCGCTCGCGATGACCGCCATCGCCGAGGCCACCGGCGAGTCGCTCGACGCGGTGCGCGCCTTTCTCGACAGCAAGGCCGGACGGCACTTCGCCGATGAAGTCAGCGGCCACCAGTACCACGGTCAGGCGCTGCCCGATGCGATCACGACCACCGTCGCGGCATGGATGCGCATGACCATCAAACGGCGCACCGCCATCGACTACGGCATTCCGCAGGGATTGCCTTACCTCACCGGTTTCGTGATGCACGCCGCGATCCACGACGAGACCGCCGAGCGCGGTTGACCGCGCCTCGACGATTCCACCCTCACCCCCAAGCACTGGAGTTTCCGATGCCCTCCTCGATCGATTTCTACCTCAAGCAACTCGCGCCGCTGGTCGGCGGCACCATCACCGCGCTCGCACGCAGCGGCGCGAGCGGCGATCCCCTCGACGAAGAGTTGTACGGTTTCGTCGTCAAGTGCCGCGACGGCAAGGAACGCACGCTCATCCTGCTCAGCGACGACGAGGGCAACGGCCCCGGCAGCTTCATGTTCAACGAAGACGCCTGACCGCACCGGGATCAGGCCGCGCCGGGTCTCTTCCTCGAACGCCACCACGGAGCAGGCCATGCACGAATGGCAGATCCACGTCACCGGCGTCGGCTGCATCGGCACCGTCCACGAACGCAACGACACCCTCGCGCGCTGCGCCGCCCTCAGCCGGTACGGCGAGGACGGACTGCGCGCGAACGCCGATGCGCGCATGTCGAAACGCATCTACGAAGACGACGAGTTCAGCGTCGCGAAGATCTGACGCACCCACCGAACGACACCTCTGCGGGATCGGGCATCGCCCGGTCCCGCGTTGCGATCCACCTCAGCGATCCGACAACGTGTCCATCAACGCCCGGATGACTTCCGCGCCGAGGACCGGGACGATCGCATTGCCGGCGGCGCGCAATCGAGGAATGCGCGCGGGTATCCCATCAGCCAGAAGACGAATTCCGGTGCGAGGGACCCGGCGCGCCTTGCCGTCGTGGCCGACGATCCACTCGACGTCGTCCCAAGCGCCGCGCTCACGTCCATCGCGATCCCGCGCAGCAATGGTTCGTGCCTGCGCGTGCCGCTGCGCGAGGTCTGGCCGCCGCTCGCGCAGGCGCTCGTCGGGGTCGGATACAGCCCCAGCGCGATCTGTCGGATCGCCACCAGCCCCGCCGAATTCCCGGCGCCGTTGTAACCGTCCTTCGGCGGCGCCAGACTCGTCGGCGTCGGCCACAGCGCCAGCGTCTGCGCCGCCAGATCCGGCGAGCGGTCGCGCTCGACTTCCCGGCGCGCGCCCTCCGGCGTGCGGATCGATTTGTCGGCCGAGGCCGTCGGCGTCGCCCACAGCGCCCGCACCGTCGCGTACACCTGACGCGGCAGCAGATCCGTCCGCGACGCCCCATCCTTCCTCGGCGCCAGCGACATCCCCCACGAGTCTTTGTAGTCGCGCGTCGTCGGTGTAAGCCACAAACCACAGTCGATCGCGTCGATGGGGCGCATTGACGGCACAAGCCGGAACAACCGCCGCTTCGCAGGTGTAGCCGAGACCCGCCAGATCAGCGAACACTCCGTCGAGCCAACCCTGGCCAGTCGCCGCTGCAACCTGCTCACCCACGAGTGCGGCGGGGCGACGCTGTCGGACGAGCCGAAACACGTCGGGCCATAGATGCCGTGGATCGTGGGTCCCACCGCGCTTGCCCGCGACCGAGAACGGCTGGCACGGGCACGAGGCGCTCCACAGTTCGGCGTCGTCCGGCCACCCGGCGAGCCGGGCGGCGTAGGCCCAGCCGCCGACGCCCGCGAACAGGTGGACCTGCCGGTACCCCGCGAGGTCGTTCGCGTCGAGGTCACGGATGTCGCGCCCGTCGACGCGCCCCGACGCACTCAGGCCGGCAGCGATCTGGTGGTTGAGCCATGTGCAGAGGTAAGGTTCGATTTCGTTGTAGAAGGCCGGCGCGTGCGGTGCCGGGGTCATGCCAGGACATCCGCCGCATCGTCGAATGCGACGCCATCGGCCTCGCGCACTGCAGATTCACCGCTCCATGTCTGCCAGCGGCGCACGATCACGTCGCAGTATTTCGGATCGAGTTCCATCAGCCGCGCGCGCCGGCCGCTCTTGTGCGCGGCGATGAGCGTCGTGCCCGATCCGCCGAAGCTGTCGAGCACCACATCGCCCGGTCGGCTGGAGTTGCGGATGCACCGCTCCACCAGTTCCACCGGCTTCATCGTCGGATGCAGATCGTTGCGCTGCGGTTTCTTGATCTGCCACACATCGCCCTGGTCGCGATCGCCGCACCAGTGACGCTGCGCCCCTTCCGGCCAGCCGTACAGAATCGGCTCGAACTGGCGCTGGTAGTCGGCGCGTCCGAGCGTGAAGGTGCTCTTCGCCCAGATCACGAACGTCGACCAGTGACCACCTGCGGCGCGAAACGCGGCCTGCAACGTATCGAGTTCGCCCGAGGACATGGCGATGTAGATCGCACCTCGGCAGTGCGCCACCACCGGCGTGAGCGCAGCCAGCAGGAAATCGTAGAAGCCCTCGCCGAGATTGTCGTTGAGGATCGGACGCTGGGTGCCGCGCAGCTTGTCCTTCGCGCTGTTGGCGTAGTCGACATTGTAGGGCGGGTCGATGAAGACCATGTCCGCGCGTTCGCCGGGCAGCAGACGCGCATAGCTCTCCGGATCAGTGGCATCGCCGCACAGCACGCGATGCTCGCCCAGCACCCACAGGTCGCCAGGGCGGGACACCACGGCGACCACCTCCTCGGGCACGTCGTCGTCATCGACCTCACCAGCCTGGTCGGTCTCCTCACCGGCCAGCAGTTCGGCGAGCGCGTCCGGATCGAAGCCAGTCAGGTCCAGATCGAAGCCGTCGGCCCGCAACGCTTCCAGTTCGGTGCGCAGCATGGCGTCGTCCCAGCCTGCGTTCTCGGCGATGCGGTTGTCCGCGAGCACCAGCGCGCGACGCTGGGTCGGCGAGAGATGATCGAGCACGACCACCGGCACCGTCTCCAGCCCGAGCTTGCGCGCCGCCAACAGGCGACCGTGACCGGCCACCAGCACGCCATCGGCACCGACGAGACACGGGTTCGTGAACCCGAATTCGACGATGCTGGCGGCGATCTGCGCGACCTGCTCGTCCGAGTGCGTGCGTGCGTTGCGCGCATAGGGCAACAGCCGCGCGAGCGGCCAGTGCGCGATCTTCTCCGCGACCCAGCTCATGCCGCCACCTGCCCGCTGCCGCGGCGTTCCGCGGCGACCACATCGAAGGGTTGGCCGGTCGCTTCCAGCGTGATCGGCAGACCCGGCAGTTGCTGGCGGATGCGTTCGATGGCGACATCGACGTACTCACCAGCGATCTCCACCGCGAGACAGACGCGCCCGGTGCGTTCGCAGGCGATCAGGGTGCTGCCGCTGCCGCCGAAGGGTTCGTACACCACCTCGCCCGCATCCGAGTACGCCTCGATGACGAACGTGGGCAGCGCGACCGGGAACACCGCCGGATGGTCGATGCCCCGGCCGAGCTTGCCCTTGTGGCGCATGATGCGGATCACCGAATCCGGAATCCGCATGGCCTGCGTCGGCTGGTGCTCGTGCGACCACGCCAGCGCCCCGCCGTCTTTGCCGCGCAGCGCGGTGGACGAGCCATCGGCGCGCAGGTGGATGTCCTGCCCGGCGAATTTGCACGGCACGGTCTTGTTCGCCTTGCGGTTGCTGCGGTTGAAGTGGAAGACGAACTCAAAGCTCGGCGCGAGTCGTCCACGCCAGTCGCCCGGCAGGCCCGGCCCTTGGTCCCAGACGTACCACCCGAAACGACGCCAACCCTGCGCGCGCATCCACGCGATCCAGTCATCCCAGTACGTCTGGACTTCGTTGTCGTCGTGGACGAGGCCGAGATTGACCAGCAGCTGCGCGTCGTCGCGCAATGCATCGTCGGCGGCAACGAACACGCCACGCATCAGCGCGTCCCAGTCGCCGATGCCGCTGGCGTAGTCGCGCTGCCGGGCGTAGGGCGGCGAGGTGATGCACAGATGCGCGGTCTCGCCGCGCATCAGCGCCGCGACCACGGTCGGATCGGCGGCGTCGCCGCAAATCAGCCGGTGCGACCCGATGATCCAGACATCGCCCGCGCGGGACACCGGCGCCACCAGTGGTACGGGATTGTGGTCCTCGTCACCGTCTTCGTCGCTGTCCTCCGGCGCGTCGGCATCGGCACCTTCGTCGTTCGCCGCTTCCGCAGTACGCAATGCGTGTTCTGTATCGCCACCCACCGCGTCGCCGTCTTCCACCAGGTCGAGCAGGCGCTCGATCTCGCTGGCGGAGAAGCCGGTCAGGTCCAGGTCGAAGCCCGCGTCCGAGAGGTCCGCGAGTTCCAGCACCAGCAGCGCGTCGTCCCACCCTGCGTTGAGTGCGATGCGGTTGTCGTTGATGATCAGCGCGCGCTTCTGCGCCGCGTCCAGGTGCGCCAGTTCGATCACCGGCACTTCGGTCATGCCGAGCCGGCGTGCGGCGAGCAGCCTACCGTGGCCGGCGATCACGCCGTTGTCGCCATCGATCAGGATCGGCGAGGTCCACCCGAACTCCACGATGCTCGCGGCGATCTGCGCAATCTGCGCATCGCTGTGCGTGCGCGGGTTTTTCGCGTAAGGAATCAGCGCCTCGACCCGGCGGGTCTCGACGGTGAGGGCGTGGGGCATCGTGGGCTCGGAAAAAGAAACCCACCGACCAGCGCGTCCGGGAACAGGGGGACGAACGCGCTGGCCGATGGGCTGGAGAGAGGGGTGCAAACGTGCGAGGCGCAAACCCGGTGTGCAAACCGCAAACGGTGCAAACCTCGGTTTGCAGTCAGACGGTAGCGGGGTTCTGCGGCTCTGCCGCCCGCTGTTGCAGTGCGACAGGGAGGACCCGTAGACCCTGTGGGTCTACAACTGACCTCGTGGGTCGCCATCGCGTCCGAAGCGCGGTGCTTCAGGACGCATGACCACCGTGGCACAAAAGATACCCTGCAATCGGGGTGAGTGTTTCAGCGATTTTCGTGGGGTTTTACGATCCAACGCGCGCGCTTGCGTTCGATTGCGTCACGTCGCTTCATGCTGCGGCATTGCCTCCACGATGCGCGGCGGCTGGCCGTTGAGCTGCACCACGATCAACGTGAGCGCGTGCCGCCAACGCCGCCACGCGGTGGGCTTGGAGCATTGGTGCGCTTCACAGATCGCTCGCCACGGCACGTAGCGGGCGCGCGCCCACACCAGCTTGCGCTGCTCCACGCTCAGCCACTGCAGCCACTGCGTGGTCTCGGCCAGGCGATCGACGGCCGCGGGTGTGGCTGGGAAGCGCAGCACGATCCGCTCGTCCGCGTAGCCCTCCCACGACTGGCGCGCGATCTCGGGCCACAGGCTGACGTAGCCGGCCACGCGCGCGGCGGGCAAGCGGTACGACGTCGCTGCGGCTTCGTGGAAGCGGTGCTCGACTTCGTCGAACGTCCACACGGTCATGCCGAACGCTCCTGCGCGATGGCCCAGTGCAACAGCGCGAGCGCATCCGCTTCGTTGTCGTCGACGGGCGCGTAGCCCCAGCCCCGCACCGCGGCGAGCATCGCGTCCTTGTTCGCATTGCCCTTGCCGGTGGCGTGTCGTTTGATCGTGCCGACAGGCACGCCCTGGTACGGGATCTGGCGCTGTTCGCACCAGGCGGAGAGTTGGCCGAGGAAGCCGCCGTAGGCGTGCGCGGCGTCCGTGGAGGCATGCCGGCGCACTTCCTCGAACGCGAGGTGCTGCAGCCCGCCCGAAAGCGCCTGCAGTTCGTCGAGCCAGCGGACGAAGCGCAGGAAGCGCATGCCGCCGCCCTCGAACCGCTGCGGTTTGAAGGATTGGGTGCCGCTGACGATGCGGCGATCGGGGGTGCGCAGCGCCCAGCCCGTGGTGGTGCCGAGGTCGAGCGCGAGGAGGGTTCTGGTCATTCCGGAGTCCTGTGGGGGATCGGGTCTGACGCAGTCGACTCAGCTTATGGATAACTTCTTACGCGCGCGTACACGCGCGTAAAGAGGATAATCATGGACTGTGTCGACTGCGTCAGACGTGGGTGGCGTGGCGGGGAATCAATCGTCGTTGTCGTCGGGGAATCGGCTTCGCTCGGGTCGGAGCTCCGCCTTCAGGCCGATGCCCTGGAAGCCGCGCACGCCCAGGCCGTTGCGCCACTTCTCGACGCCTCGGGCGACCAACTGGTCTGAAAACCGGCGCTGCGACCCAACGAACTCGCCCGCGGCCTCGGCCCAGGCCTTCCAGTCGTTGAACAGTTCGGCCGTCAGCGATCGGGCGCGATCGATGCGCACGCAGCGTTCGTCGATCCAGCGTCCAAGCGCGTCCTCGGCCTCGAAATACTCCTCGGTCGCTGAGACCACGCTCGCGGGCGGCTGCAGGCCCGTGCGCTGCCATTGCAGGCAACCGGCCAGCGCCCAGGCGAGGATGCCGTCGCGCTCGGCGAGCAGCTTCTCGGTGAGCTTCGGATCGCGGCGTTCGGGCGGGATCGTCACCGTGAACGGGATCAGGTGCATGCGCCGCTTCATCGCTTCGTCGACGTTGCGGATGGCCGGTTTGTGATTGCCGGCGATGACGAGCTTGAACTGCGGGGTGTACTCGAAAAAGTCCTGGCGCATGAACCGCGCCGAGACCTTGTCGCCGCCGGTGATCGCCTTGACCTTCGACTCGTTCCAGCGTCGACCCTGTTCGGTTTCGACCGAGGCCACGAAGCGCGCGCCGCGCAGGCCGGCCAGATCGGTCGGGTGGCGATCGCCGCGCGCCTCCATGAACGTGTCCATCGGCGCGTTGGTCGCGTAGTCGCCGAGGATCGTCGCCAGCGCGGTCACGAACACCGACTTGCCGTTCGCGCCGGTGCCGTAGAGGAAGAACAGCGCGTGCGCGCTGGTCGCGCCGGTGAGGCAGTAGCCGGCCATTCGCTGCAGGTACGCCTGCAGATCCGCGTCGCCGCCGGTCACATCGCCGAGGAACGCGCGCCAGCGGGTGCAGTCGCCGCGCGGCGTCGCTGTGGCGATCCTGGTCATCCCATCCTCGCGCCGATGTGCCGCCAATCGGCCGTTGCGCAGATCGACGACCCCGCCCGGCGTGTTGAGCGCCCAGAGGTTCGCATCCCACTCGTCCGGGATCGAACTGAGTTCAGGCTCCGATCGTGCGATCCGCTCGACCGCGGCGATCGAGGCGGCACTGGCCAGCCGGCGGCTCAACGGCGGCGACTTCGACATCAGCGCCGCCGCGCAGCACATTTCGCGCGCCAGGTGCATGACGTACAGGCGCTGGTCGGCGTTCCACCGCGTGCCTGTCCAGGCCAGCCACTTGCCCCACGGTGCGCAGTAGCGCCAGTCCTGGCCGTTGCGCCGGGTGAACGCCCGCGCCAATCCGGCTTCCGAGGTCCAGTCCAGATCCTCGAACAGGCCGTGCCCAGCCGCAGGATCGCCCGCCTGCGCGGTCTGCGTCGCCAGAAGATCGCCCGCATACCGAACAGGCGTGCATGGGCCGGCGACCAGAAATCCGGCGACATCGAAGCCCTCGGCGATCGCATCGGCCGCATCCCAGCCTTCGGGTTTGTCTTCCGGCGGATAGAGAATCCGGCAGCCTTGCGCGCCCGCGGCCAAGATCGCCTGTGCGGCGCACTCGGCGTACTCCCAACCGGGCTTGTCCTTGTCGGGCCAGAGTACGACCGTCCTGCTGGCCAGCGGCGACCAGTCGGTTTTGTCGACCGGCGCGTTCGCCCCGTGCATCGCGGTGGTCGCGACGATGCCGGCATCGATCAGCGCCTGCGCGCACTTCTCGCCTTCGACCAGCACGACGGTGTCCGCGGTCGCGATCCCGGACTGGTGGTACAGCGGGCGCGGCTCCGGCGGCGCCATCTTGCGACGCTTCGCATCCCACGGCCGGAACTCCTTCTTGCCGCCCGGCGGGTCGTAGCGATAGACGACGGCAATCAGCTGGCCGTCGGCGTCGAGGTAGTCCCACTTCGCGGTCGCCGGGCCGAGATCGTCGATCGGCGGCGATTTCTTCGGTTTCGCGATCGGCATCGCCGACGCGCGCCCCAGCAGCCGCCCCGCCTCGTCCAGCACGCGCGGGAACTCGGCGTGTGCATCGATCCGGAAGTGCGCTGCGATCAGATCGAAGATGTCGCCGCCGGTATTGTTGGCGCGATCGGTCCACAGACCCGCCTTCTCGCCCGTGAGCACCACCTCCAGGCTGTCGCCGGGACTGCCGAGCACGTCGCCGATCAGGAACTTGCCCTGTCGCTTCCTGCCGGCGGGGAACAGCGCGGTCAGCACCGATTCCAGACGATCGAGCAGTTGCGCGCGGATCTCATCCCGACCGTCGCGTGGCGCGGCGACCTGCGGAACATCGTTGAAGTCCAGAGACGGATGCGTCACTGCCCGCTCCCCTCGCCGGCCGGCATCGCATCCGCGCGCAGACGCGCGATCCGCTCCACGGCCGCGACCGTCGTGGCACTGGCGAACCAGCGCCGTGCCTGTTCTGTCCGGGCGCGATCAGCGGCTTCACGGCAAATGCCGCGCACCCGGTCGAACACGACAAGCGTGTCGTCCCGGCGCCAGCCTTGATCGGTGCGAACGAACCAGCTTCGCAGGCGCGCGCTGTAGCGGCAGTCGTTGCGGTGGCGGCGCACGAAGATCTCGGCGAGTCCTTCGCGACGGTGCCAGTTCACGCCGGTGAAATCCGTGGCCACCGGCGGCGGTGAGACGACGACCGCTGCGGTATCGGCCTGTTCCAGTCGCGGCGCGATCACGGCCGCGTGGCGATCGCGCCACTGCTCCAGTTCGCTGAGCCGGAACCGGACCAGATGGCCGATGCGATAGTGCGGCACGCCGCGCGCGCTGCGCTCGACCTTGTTGTTGAGCCACTGCATCGGAATGCGCAGCGCCTGGTGCGCGGTGCGCGCGGCGACCATCGGCGCGTTGCAATCGGGAAGGACATCGGGGGTCATGCGGATCTCCAGCAACGGTCCTGCCAGGCGCAGAACCGACACTCGAAGTGGGTGGGGTCGGAGAAGCCGCGCGGCAGCAGCTCGCCGGCATCGGTGGCGAGCACGATCTGCACCGCGCGATCGGACATGCGCTGCGCGAGCCGGCCGTCGAAGGGCACGCGCTCGGCGTAGACCTCCATCGTGTCGGCGTTGATCGCGGTGAACAGCGCGGGATTCGCATGCAGGTCGAGATAGGCCTGATACATCGCGACCTGCGCGGCGTACACCGGCTTGGCGACGGCGAGCCTGTTCTTCTCCAGTTCGCGCCAGGCCTTCGACCCGAGGAATTTGCACTCCCAGAGCGCCGGGTAGTCGTAGCCCTCCGGTCCTGCCACGAACACGCCATCGACATGGCCACGCAATCGGCCATCAAGCGCGGAGAAGCCGAACTGCGTGCTGTCGTCCTGGCGCGTGCGCAGATCGAACCCCGCGCCGCGCAGCCACGCGACCATGCTCTCCTCGAGCACGTGACCGCGCTCGAAGATGCGCAACATCCGGCCGTCGGTGTCGCGGCCGGGATCGACCGGCGCGTCGGCATACTCGTACTGCAGCGCACGCGAGCAGGCCACGCCCAGTCGCGACGCACCGAGGTAGGTGCGTTTGGGCTCGGCCGCGCGCGCCTGCAGCAGGCCGATGTCGATCAACGCTTCGAGGCGTCCGGACTCGGTGGAAGAGGAATTGAAATCGAGCATCGTGAAAGTCGGTCGTCAGTGGTTCGAGGCAGGCGTGACGCACCGATGCGAATCGGCGGTCGTGGCATCACGCCCATCGTCAAAAGGGATGTCGTCGTCCTCGAAATCGTCCAGCGGCGGCAGCCCGCGCAGCGCGCGCGAGTGCTGGTGCTGCTGGCGTTCGTAGTCATGGATCACCGCATCGATGACGTGCAGCGCCTCGCCGACAACGGCGTGCGCGAGATCACCCTGAT
>CBIHKW010000129.1:0-12225 GCA_966203835.1 uncultured Thermomonas sp. | reverse complement strand
GTGTTGACCTGATCCACCGCCGCCGACACCAGCGCGTCCAGGGTTTCGAAACGCCCCGGCAGCCGCGCGACCTGGCTGCGCATGATGCTGTCGTACTCTTCGCCCACCAGCGGACGCGCACCAGCGACGCCGCGGATTTCCTTCATCACTTCGACCATCGATTCGCGGGTGCGGTCGGTCTGCACTGGCGCCACCACCACGAAGCTGCGCGGGCCACGCGCGCCGGACACACCGCCGGACGTACCGTACGACCAGTGTTTTTCCAGGCGCAGATTGCGATTCATGCGCGAGGTCGCCATGCCGCCGAAATTGCGCATCACCGTTTCCAGCGCGAGATCGTTCGGCGTGGCGCCGATCGGGCCGAGGTGCGCGGCGATGATCACCGACTGCGGCGCATCGGGTTTGTCGACCAGATAAACCTTGCCGCGCCCGGGCGAATTCGGCGCACTCAATGCTTTCGTCGGCGCCGCGGCGCCGCGCCAGCTGCCGAAACTGCGTTCGAGTTCGGGCATCAGCGCCGCGAGGGTGATGTCGCCGGCGACCACGAGGGTCGCATTCGACGGCGTGAACCAGCGGCGGTGCCAGTCGAGCAGTTCGGCGCGCTGCAGCTTCGAGACCGACGCCTGCGTGCCGAGGCTACCGCCGGGGATGCCGTAAGCGTGATCGGGGCCGTACAATAACTGCGGCAACAGCCGCTGCACAGCGCCGCTGGGATTCGCGCGCTGCTGTTCGATCGCCGCGAGCTGTTGTTTGCGCTGGATGTCGATCATCTCCGCCGGGAACGCCGGATTACGCGCGACATCGGCCAGCAGGTCCAGCGAACCGCCGAGGTTGGCGCGCAGCGCGCCCATGTACACGAACGACTGGTCCAGCGAATTGCCGACGTTGAGCGTCGCGCCCAGGGCGTCGCGCTCATCGGCGAGGCGATAGTTGTCGCGGCTGGCGGTGCCTTTCAGGAGTAGATCCAGCGCAAAACGCGAGGTGCCCGGCGCGGTCGCCGGATCGGCGCTGACGCCGGCATCGAGAGCCAGCGCCATGCTCACCAGCGGCACCGAATGGCGTTCCAGCAGCACGACCTTCATCCCGTTCGACAGCGTTGCCTTCTGCATCTGCGGGAACGCCACCTTCGGCGGCGCGGCGAGGGCCGGCAGCTGTTTGCGGTCGAAATCGTCCTTGCCGGCGCGGAGGTTCGGGAACGGCTCCACGATCAGGGTGGCGTGATGGCGGCTCAGCCACGTCTGCGCCGTGGCCTGCACCTGCGCCGGGCTGAGCGTCGCCAGATTGCGCAGTCGCTGCAGGTAGGCTTCGGAATCGCCGTAATAGGTCTGGCTTTCGGCCAGCACGTCGGAACGTCCGCCGAAGCCGCCCAGCCGCTCGCTACCGCGCGCGAACGCGGCGAGGAAGCGGGTGCGGGCGCGCTGCAGGTCGGCCGGCGCCGGCCCCTGCTTCATCAGCGCGGCGAGGGTCGCATCGAGTTCGCGCTCGGCCTGCGCCGGATCGACGCCCGGTTTCACGTCGACGGTAATGATGAAACTGCTAGTCAACTCGCTGGCGTCGACGAAGGCACCGACATTGGTCGCCAACTGGGTGTCGAACACCAGCCGGCGGTCCAGCGGCGAGCTTTCGCTGCCCGACAGCACGCTGGCGAACAATTCCATCGCATGGATGTCGCGCTGACCCGCCGGCGGCAGCGGCCTGGCGCGATAGATGCGGTGCTGCGGCACGAGGTCCTGCATCGAATCGCGCTGATCGCTGTCCAGATCCGGCACCCACGCCTTGAGGCGCGGCAGCGGCGGGCCCGGCGGAATCGCGCCGAAATACTTGGTGACCAGCGCCCGCGCCTGTTCCACGGTGATGTCGCCGGCCAGCGCCAGCACCGCGTTGTTGGGGCCG
The DNA here is from genome assembly GCA_966203835.1 of uncultured Thermomonas sp. Classification (GTDB taxonomy): domain Bacteria; phylum Pseudomonadota; class Gammaproteobacteria; order Xanthomonadales; family Xanthomonadaceae; genus Lysobacter_I. The sequence goes on along the minus strand of CBIHKW010000129.1, from coordinate 10,332 downwards.
TAATAGGTGGCGTACCACTCTTTGATGTCTTCGAGCTTCGCCGCCTGCAGATCCTCCATGCTGCCGATGGTCGACCAGCTGTAGGGATGCGAATACGGATACATCGCCTGCAGCAGGCGGTCGAACGCGCGGCCGTAGGGCTGGTTCTCGCCCTGGCGCTTCTCGTTCTGGACCACGCCGCGCTCGCGCTCCAGCATCTCCTGATTGATGTTGGCGGCGAGGAAACCCATGCGGTCGGCTTCCAGATACAGCGTGCGCTCCAGGCCCGAGACCGGCACGTCCTCGAAGAAATTGGTGCGGTCGGTATTGGTGGTGCCGTTGCGGTTGTTCGCACCCAGGTCGTCCATCGCCTCGCGGAACCCGTGCGGGTAGTTCTGGCTGCCGTTGAAGAAGAAGTGCTCGAACAGATGCGCGAAGCCGGTACGGCCGCGGCGCTCATCGCGCGAACCGACGTGGTACCAGACGTTCACCGCCACCAGCGGCACGCTGTGGTCTTCGTGGACCAGCACGGTCAGGCCGTTCGGCAGCACGATCTTCTCGTGCTTGATCCGCAGCTGTTCGACATCGGGCACCACCGGCGCGGCGGCGTGGACGGGCGCCACGCAGGCCAGCAAGGCCGCAAGCAGGACAGCGGAAACGACGATCGGGGAAGAGGCAGTACTGCGCATGAGGGGCGATCCGGCGGGCCGAAAGGGGCCGGGCGGCGGCGCCCGGCATGGAAGTCGCCGGAAACTAGCACCCGTCCCCGGCGCGGCGACAGGGCCGAATGTCAGGGGCGGCGCTCCTTCGGCGGGCATGCAAGCAGCCTGCACGGTGGCATGCGCGCCCTGCCCCGCTCCGTTAAACTGGCCGTCCGGCCCCGTAGGGCGACGCAATGACCGCAATGTCCGAGGACGACAGTAGTACCCGCGCACAGGACGCCACCGACAAGGCGCCTATCGAAAAGAAGGCCGACAAGCGCCGTTCGTGGCTCTCGCGCCTGAGCGCGGCGATCTCCGGCGAACCGGACAATCAGGAAGATCTGGTCGAGCTGCTGCGCGACGTGCAGGCCGACGGCGTGATCGACGCCGATACCCTGCGGATCATGGAAGGCGCCGTCTCCATTTCCGACATGAGCGTCGGCGACATCATGGTGCCGCGCGCGCAGATGGTGGTGCTGCCGGTCGACGGCAAATTCCTCGCGTTGATGAAGGATGTGGTCGAATCCGGCCACTCGCGCTTTCCGGTCCACGGCGAAGACCGCGACGAGATCCTCGGCATCCTGCTCGCGAAGGATCTGCTGCGCGGCGTGGTCGCCGACAACGGCCCCAGCACGGTGCGCGAACTGCTGCGCCCGGCGGTGCTGGTGCCCGAATCCAAGCGCCTCGACATCCTGCTGCGCGAGTTCCGCCAGTCGCGCAACCACATGGCGATCGTGATCGACGAATACGGCGGCGTCGCCGGCCTGGTCACCATCGAGGACGTGCTGGAGCAGATCGTCGGCGAGATCGACGACGAGCACGACGACGCCGAAGACCCGAACGCACTGATCGCGGCGCAGGCCGACGGTCAGTACCTGGTCGACGCACTCACCCCAATCTCCGATTTCAACGCGCGTTTCGGCGCCGATTTCGACGACGACGAATACGACACCATCGGCGGCCTGATCACCGCCGCCATCGGCCATCTGCCGGAAGCCGGCGAAGAGCTGACCCTCGGCCGCTTCGGCTTCCGGGTCGCGCGCGCCGACGCCCGCCGCCTGCACACGCTCCACGTGAGCGTGCATGCCGCCTGATCATCGCGAGCGCCGCCGCGCGGTCGTCGCGGCGCTGCTGGCATCGCTGCTCGCGCTGGTCTTCAGCTTTGCCTGCGCGGCGCAGGATGTTTCGCGGATTGGCCGATCGCAGGCTCCGCGCATCGGCATCGCGACGATGCAGCCGGGCGAGATCTTCTTCGAACGTTTCGGCCACAACGCCATCGTCGTCGATGACCCAGCGCGCGGCGAAGCGATGTCGTACAACTTCGGTTTCTTCGACATGGGCGAGCCCGGCTTCATGGGCCGCTTCGTCAAGGGCGACATGCGCTATTACCTCGCGCGGCTGCCGTGGCGCGACGATCTGCAGCATTACCTCGACACCGGCCGCGGCGTGAGCATCCAGTGGCTCGATCTCACCCCCGCGCAGGCCAACAGCATGGCCGCCGCGCTGGCCGAGAACGCGAAGCCCGAGAACGCGCGCTACCGCTACGACTACTTCATCGACAACTGCGCCACCCGCGTCCGCGACGCCATCGACCGCACCCTCGGCGGCGCCCTGAAACCGCAGCTCACCGCGCGTTCGCAGGGCAACAGCTTCCGCAGCGAAGCCGTGCGCCTGGCCTCGCCGGCACCGTGGATGTGGCTGGGCTTCGATATCGGCCTGGGCCCGTCGTCCGACCCGCCGATGTCGCGCTGGGAAGAGGCCTACGTGCCGATGCGCCTCGCCGCCAGCCTGCGCGCCGCGAAACTCGCCGACGGCCGCCCGCTGGTCGCCCGCGAGGAACAGGTCGCGCCGCACCGCATCGCCTCCGAACCGCCGGAGTTCCAGCGCGCCTGGTGGCGCTGGCTGCTCGCCGGCCTCGCGATCGCCGCACTGTGGTCGTGGCTGCAGTCGCGCCGTCCGAAGTCCGCCGCGGCCCTTGCGCTGGTGTTCTGGAGCGTCGCCGGCCTGCTCGGCACGGTCATGGCGCTGGTGTGGTTCGGCACCGAACACCGTTTCGGCTGGGCCAATCACAACCTGATGCTGCTCAGCCCGCTGTCGTGGCTGCTGCTGCCCGGCGGCTGGCGACTGGCGCGCGGGCGAGCCGCGGGAACCCTGTTCCGGGGCGTCCTTATCGCGACCGTCGTCCTCGCCATCCTCGCCCCGTTCCTGCATTGGTCCATCGCCGTCCCGCAGGCCAACGCCCACTGGATCGCGCTCCTGCTGCCGATCCACGCCGCCTTCGGCATCGCCTGGCTGCGAAATCCCCCGTAGGAGGGCCTTCAGGCCCGTGACCCATCGCGCGACGGCCGCCTCTCGTAGGAGGGCCTTCAGGCCCGAGCTTTCCCGCCCTCGGAAAACCCCTACCTCCAATCGCGGCTTTGCCTGATTCCACACACTCCGGCATCCACACATCCTGCCCGGATGAACCACAAACACCAGCAACTCCGCAAAGGCCGCGTCTCGCAACAGGGCCAGATCTACTTGGTCACGTTCTGCACCCACGCGCGCAAACCGATCTTCCGCGATCACGATGTCGCCACCGATGCGGTCGCCGCACTGCTCGAATCCCGGCATTGGATCGACGCCCACTTCATGACGTGGGTACTGATGCCCGATCACTGGCACGGTCTGATCCAGCTCAATAGCGACATCGCACTATCGCAAGTCATCGGCAGGCTCAAAGGCGCGAGCGCGCGCACCTTGGGCCAGCGTCATCCGCACATCAGGCCCATCTGGCAGGACAGCTTCCACGATCGTGCGCTGCGCGCCGAAGAAGACCTCCCGACCATGGCGCACTACATCGTCAACAACCCCGTGCGCGCCGGCCTCGTAGACACATCATCCGCCTATCCGTTTTCGGGCGGCCCGCCCCAACCGTAGGAGGGCCTTCAGGCCCGAGCTCTAAAAGGGTTGCGGCGATCGTTCCGGAAAGCTCGGGCCTGAAGGCCCTCCTACGTCAGCCCCACAGCGATCATGCGGCCGCTTGCCCCGCCCGCCCCATACCGGCAAGCTGCCTGCCATGAACAACCTCACCCCCGCACCGACGCTGCCGGATTGCGTCGTCAACTGCGCCGTGTACCGCAACGGCGAGCGCACCGACATCAGCCTCGACCAGATCAGCGACGCCCTCGCCGTGAACGACGGCAGCTTCGTCTGGGTCGGCCTGTACGAACCCGAGGAAACCCTGCTCGACAAGCTGCAGGAAGAATTCGGCCTGCACGACCTCGCGATCGAAGACGCCCAGCACGCGCACCAGCGCCCGAAGATCGAGGCCTACGGCAACTCCCTGTTCCTCGCCGTCCACACCGCGCAACTGCTCGACGGCCATGTGCGCTTCGGCGAAACCCACGCCTTCGTCGGCCCGCGTTTCCTGGTCACCGTCCGCCACGGCGCGTCGCTGTCGTATCGCCACGTCCGCGGGCGCTTCGAACGCGAACCGGAACTGCTGGCGCAAGGCCCGGCGTTCGCGCTGTACGGCATCCTCGATTTCATCGTCGACAACTACCAGCCCATCGTCAACGAATTCCGCGACGAACTGAACACCCTCGAACACGACATCTTCGCCGCCGAATTCCGCCGCGATACCATCGTCAAACTCTACGAACTCGAGAAGGAATTGACGCAGCTGCGACTCGCCGTCGCCCCGTTGCAGGACATCCTCGCCCAGCTCACCCGCACCCAGATGACCCAGGTGACGGAAGAAGCCAAGCTCTACTTCCGCGACGTCCTCGACCACGTCGTCCGCCTCAACGACATCATCGACACCCTGCGCGAAATGCTCAGCGCCGCAATGAGCGTCAACCTCTCCCTGGTCACCATCAACCAGGGCGAAGTCGTGAAGAAACTCGCCGGCTGGGCCGCCCTCCTCGCCGCCCCCACCCTCATCGCAAGCTGGTACGGCATGAACTTCGAATTCATGCCCGAACTGCACGGAAAATACAGCTACGCGATCCTGATCGGGGGCGTCGCGACCGTGTGCTTCGCGTTGTATCGGTATTTGAAGAAGGTGCGGTGGTTGTAGCCGCATTCGATGCCGGCAGCGTGTGTGGATGTAAGTCGCCTTCTTTCGACCCAAAACAGACATCTACCGCATCTATCGAATGATTGGGGCCAGAGGACGTGCACTATGCGTTTCAACCATATTCTGATTGTCGACTCCATTCCTGCCGGCCAGCGAAACACGGCTCGCGAGTTACATCAAGACGTAGATCTGCGTGCGCAGGTATTCGCACCTGCGCCGCAAGTCCTGTATCGGCGCGTGGAGAGCTGCGGGGAGTTTCTGGCGTTACTAACCGAACTGGCTATGGCGGCAGCCGACACGGGGGACATTCCCATACTCCACGTCGAGTGCCACGGGGACAATGACGGCTTGGCCTTTGCTGATGGGTCATTCGCGACCTGGGTCGACCTGAAACAGCCGTTGACGTCCCTCAACGTTGCGACGGGCATGAACCTGCTCGTGGTTGTCTCTGCTTGCGACGGCAGCGCGCTTACCTATGTGCTCGGCCTGACCGATCGCGCGCCGCTCCACGGCCTAATTGGACCAGTCCGTCCGGTCGCGCCGGCGGAATTAGTACGTGCCTACCTTGCGTTCTACGAAACGCTCTTGCGCACGCGATCTGCAGAGCAGGCAATGGATGCGATGCGTGCCGAAACCCCGGATACTTTCGTTTATCGCGCGGCACAATGGGTATTCCAGCGTGTATGGGACCACTATCAGTCGACGCAGGAGACACCGGAAGCACGCTTGGAGCGCGGACGAAGAATGGCAGCCAATCCTCCGAACGATTACGACGGACCAGCCATCCAGCCGGAGAGGTTCGCTCAGTTATTGGCGGACAAGAACCTGGAATTCTTCGACACTTATCGTCGAAAGTTCTTTCTATGCGATCTTTTCCCGGAGCACGAGACACGCTTTACCGTGCACTACAAAGCCCCTGAGTGACCGCTATTGGCCGATAGCAGTCGCCAAAGTACGCGCTGAACACACCCGTCGCACACCCCCGATGCCGCACTGCACAATTGACCCGCCTCGCGTTCCACTACAGGCTTTCGCCATCATCCAAGCGGCGAATATGACATGACGGGTACCAAAACCATCGGCTGGGGGCTGCTGTCTCTCTTCGCAGCGTTCTGTCTGGGCACGGTGGCGCTGTCGCGGGGCGAGACGATCAGTGCGTTCTGGATCGTGGCGGCGGCGGTGTCGATGTTCGCGATCGGGTATCGGTTCTATTCGAAGTACATCGCCGAGTACGCGCTGCGCCTGGACGGGACGCGGGCGACGCCGGCGTGGCGGCGCAACGACGGGCTGGATTACGTGCCCACCGACAAGCGGGTGCTGTTCGGCCACCATTTCGCGGCGATCGCGGGCGCGGGGCCGTTGGTGGGGCCGGTACTGGCGGCGCAGATGGGCTATCTGCCGGGGATGCTGTGGATCCTGTTCGGGGTGATCCTGGCCGGCGCGGTGCAGGATTTCATGGTGTTGTTCCTGTCGACGCGACGCGACGGGCGGTCGCTGGGCGACATGATCCGCAGCGAGATGGGCAACGCGGCCGGGCTGACGGCGATGGTCGGCATTCTGGCGATCATGGTGATCCTGCTGGCGGTGCTGGGGCTGGTGGTGGTGAAGGCGCTGGCGGTCAGTCCGTGGGGTACGTTCACGGTGGCGATGACCATTCCCATCGCGCTGTTCATGGGCATCTATCTGCGCTGGCTGCGGCCGGGGCGGATCATGGAGGTGTCGATCATCGGCCTGGTGTTGTTGCTGGCCTCGATCTGGCTGGGCGAAGCGGTGGCGGCGTCGGCGGTGTGGGGGCCGCGTTTCACCTTCGACGGCAAGGCGCTGGCGTGGATGCTGATCGGTTACGGCTTCGTGGCGGCGGTGCTGCCGGTGTGGCTGCTGCTGGCGCCGCGCGATTACCTCAGCACCTTCCTCAAGATCGGCACGGTGCTGCTGCTGGCGGTGGCGATATTGTTCGCAATGCCCGAATTGAAGATGCCGGCGATGACGAAATTCATCGACGGCAGCGGTCCGGTGTTCTCCGGTTCGCTGTTCCCGTTCCTGTTCATCACGATTGCCTGCGGTTCTATCTCCGGCTTCCATGCGCTGATCAGCAGCGGCACCACGCCGAAGATGCTGGAGAACGAGCGCGACGCGCGGGTGATCGGTTACGGCGGCATGCTGATGGAAGCGTTCGTCGCGATCATGGCGCTGATCGCGGCCTGCGTGCTCGATCCGGGCCTGTATTTCGCGATGAATTCGCCCGCGGCGCTGATCGGCACCACGCCTGAATCGGCGGCGGCAGCGATTTCGAGCTGGGGTTTCGTCATCACCCCGGAGATGTTGACCGCGACCGCGAACGAAATCGGCGAATCCACCGTACTGTCGCGCACCGGCGGTGCGCCCACGCTGGCGGTGGGCATGGCGCAGATCCTGCACGGCATGGTCGGCGGCAGCGGGATGATGGCGTTCTGGTACCACTACGCGATCCTGTTCGAGGCGCTGTTCATCCTCACCACCATCGACGCCGGCACGCGCGTGGCGCGCTTCATGATCCAGGAAGTGGTGGGCGTGGTGTACGCGCCGTTCCGCCGCACCGAGAGCTGGACCGCGAACATCATCTGCACCGGGCTGGCGGTCGCTGGCTGGGGCTGGTTCCTGTATCAGGGCGTGGTCGATCCGCTGGGCGGCATCAACACGCTGTGGCCGCTGTTCGGCATCGCCAACCAGATGCTGGCGAGCATGGCGATGATCTTCGTGTGCGTGGCGATCGTGAAGATGAAGCGCGAGCGTTATCTGTGGATTCCCGCGCTGCCCACGCTGTGGCTGCTGGTCTGCACGATGACCGCGGGCTGGCAGAAACTCTTCCATGTCGATCCGAAGATCGGCTTCCTCGCCAACGCCGACAAGTTCGGCGCGGCGCTGGCGTCCGGCGAGGTGCTGGCACCCGCAAAATCGCTGCAGGACATGGAGCGGATCGTGTTCAACAACCAGCTCGACGCCGCCCTGTGCGTGCTGTTCATGAGCGTGGTGACGCTGATGCTGATCTTCGGCATCCGCGCCGCGCTGATCGCGCGCCGACAGGCGGAACCCACCGTAAATGAGAGCGATTATGTCGGCCTCGACACCGTTCGCTGAGCGCCTGCGCCGCATCTGGCAGTTGCTGGCACAGACCGGGCGATTGATCGTGGGCGTGCCCGACTACGACCTGTACCTCGCGCACATGCGTCGTACGCATCCGGACACGCCGCCGATGACCCGCGAGGCGTTCTTCGCCAACCGGCTGGAAGCCCGCTACGGCCGCGGGGCGTCGCGCTGCTGCTGAGGCGCGACCGGGTTTTGCGTTAGGATCGGTCACGCGCGGCCCGGGGGTGGGGCCGCGCCTTTTGTCTTCAACATCCATATTCTGTTCCGGGGAATCTCCATGCATCGAACCGTCATCGCGCTTGCGCTTGCCTGCGTCGCCCACACCGCTACCGCCGCAGCACCCAACGATATTCCCGCCGACATTCCGGTCATGGATTTCGTGCGCAATCCGACCTACAGCGGCGTGAAGATCTCGCCCAACGGCGAGTATCTGGCGATGACCGTCGACCGCGGCGAACAGGACGTGCTGGCGGTGCTGCGGACGCGCGATCTGAGCGTCGTCCATATCAATACGCTGCCGAACGAGAAGAGCGTCGGCACGTTCCATTGGGTCAGCCCGGAACGGCTGATGTTCAATTCGATCAAGAAATTCGGGCGTTTCGCACAGCCGTTCGGTACCGGCGAATGGTATTCGGTGAGCGCCGACGGCTCGTCGCCGCGCGTTCTGGAACTGGCGAAGAAGGGCGCAACCGAAGTGCCGGTCAACTCGCGCTTCGGCCTGCTGGACAATCCGCAGAACGACGACGGCACGATCCTGATGACCATGAATTACGCACGGTCGTCCGAAGGCGCGAACACCGAAGTCGTGGAAGTGAACACGCTCAGCGGGCGCTGGAAAAGCATCGCCCGCGCGCCGCGCGAAAATTGCGGCATGGCGCTGGACGAGAAGAAGATCCCGCGTTACGCCATCTGCTACGACAGCAAGGACGCCGCCGGCAACTACGATTCGCACAACGAGCTTTATCGCCGCGGCGACGACGGCAAGTGGACGCTCGTCAACAGCTCGCAATCGTCGGGGAAGATGCTGTCCATCGTCGGCACCTCGGGCGACGGCCGCATCTACGCCACCCAGAGCGACGGCAAGGCGCCCGAGGCCTTCGGCCTGATCGATGCGACGACCGGCGCATTCCGCAGCCTGTTCCAGGATCCGGTGTCCGAACCTTCGAACTACATCGTTTCCGCCGATCGCGACACGGTGCTGGCGGTGGTCACCGAGGCCGGAAAACCGAAGATCACCATCGTCGATGAAGAACATCCCGACACCGCGATCTACGCATCGCTGGCCGAAGCGTTCCCCGACCGGTTCGTCGATTTTTCCAGCGCGACCCGCGACGGCAAGCAGATCGTGGTCTCGGTCAGCGGCGACCGCACGCCGGGCGAGCTGTATCTCTACGACCGCGGTACCGGCAAGGCGCGATTCCTGATGCAGGGCCGCGCGTGGATCGACGCCAAGCGCATGGCTAGCGTCAAACCCATTTCGCTCACCACCCGCGACGGCATGAAGATCTACGGTTACCTGACCGTGCCCAACGGCAGCGACGGCAAGAACCTGCCGATGATCGTCAATGTCCACGGCGGCCCGATGGGCCCGCGCGACGACTGGGGCTTCAACTGGGAAACCCAACTGCTGGCCAGCCGCGGCTATCTGGTGCTGCAGATCAACTACCGCGGTTCCGGCGGCTTCGGCAAAGGGTTCCAGGACATGGCCTATGGCGCGTGGGCGACCGGGATCATGGACGACATCATCGACGCCACCAAATGGACCATCGCCCAGGGTTATGCCGACAAGGATCGCGTCTGCATCTACGGCGGCAGCTTCGGCGGTTACGCTTCGATGATGGCGCCGGCGCGCGAGCAGAATCTTTTCAAGTGCGCCTTCGGTTACGTCGGCGCCTACGACGCCGAAATACAGATGACCTTGAGCGACACGAGCGAATCCGAGAGCGGTCGCCGCTATCAGCTTCGCGCGCTGGGCAAGACCAAGCAGGAACGCGATGCGATGTCGCCGGTGAACCACGCCGACAAGATCAAAATCCCGGTGTATCTGGCCGCCGGCGCGCGCGACCCGCGCTGCCCGCCGGAAAATACCGAAGCCATGGAGAAAGCCTTGATCGCCGCAGGCAACAAGCCTGAGGGCGTGATGATCACCAGCGGCGAGATGCACGGTTTCTACAAGGATGAGAACAAGCTCAAGCTGTACACCGAGATGCTGAATTTCTTCGCGCGGCATATCGGTGGAAAGCCTGCGGGCAGCGGCGGTGCTGCGAAGGCTGGCAAGTAGGTTGACGGCAGTCTTCAGGCTTCAATGAAAACGGGCCGTCTCGCGGCCCGTTTTTTTGAGCGCGTGCCAGCGAAGCGTCACTTTTTTTGCTGGTGAAACCCGGAATCTTTTCCGCGCTGGGGCGCGGGTTACTTTCTTTGGCGCAAAGAAAGTAACTTGGATTCAACCAATCGACGCAACACTTT
>CBIHKW010000128.1:0-12460 GCA_966203835.1 uncultured Thermomonas sp. | reverse complement strand
ACCAGTTTGTCGGACACGGTGTCTTCGCCTTCGGGCGCACGCACGCGGCAGACGTATTCGCGTTCGATTTCGAACGACGGATGCATCATTGCGTTGGCAAGCTCGCCGTCGGTGGTGAGCAGCAGCAGGCCGGTGGTGTTGATGTCGAGGCGACCGATGGCGATCCAGCGCGCGCCCTTGAGCACCGGCAGCGCTTCGAAGATGGTCGGGCGGCCTTCGGGATCTTCGCGGGTGGTGACTTCGCCTTCGGGCTTGTTGTAGATCAGCACGCGCGCTGGCTCGGTGAGCGCGCTGGAGACGAAGGTCTTGCCGTCGATCTCGATGCGGTCGCCGCCCTTGACGCTCATGCCGGTCTGGGCGACTTCGCCGTTGACCTTGACCATGCCTTCGGCGATGCGCTGCTCCAGCGCGCGGCGCGAGCCCAGTCCGGCCTGGGCCAGGACTTTATGCAGGCGTTCTTCGAGGCGCGGGGCTTCGGCGGGGGCATCCTTCTCGCGTTTGAGCGAGAGGGTAGTGGGGCGTTTTTCTTTCATGTCAGGCTCCGGTGCTGTCGTCGTCGTCGACGAGGGCGGTGTGGGTGTCGTCGGACGCCGGAATGGCGTCGTCGTTGTGGTCTTCAAGCGTGTGTTCTTCCGTGCTTTCTGTATTGGTTTCGATTGCGTTTTCGTCGGCGAGGTCAGTATCGGTACTGGCATCAGTGCCGACGGTATTGTCTTGATCGTGGGGTTTGTCTTCGGCATCGGACAGATCGGAATCGTCGGCGTCGGTTTCGCCGTCCGCATCGCCCGGCTCGGTGTCGTCCGGCTCCGCGTCGTCGTGGACACCGGCGACGATGGCGGCGGGTTTCGGCGCATCCGGGTCGGTGAACGACAGCTGCGGGTCGAGTTCGCCGAAATCCTTCAGTTCGGACAGCGGCGGCAGCTGATCGAGGCTCTTCAGGCCGAAGTAGTCGAGGAAGCCGCGGGTGGTGCCCAGCAGTTCCGGGCGACCCGGCACGTCGCGATGACCGATGACCCGGATCCATTCGCGCTCTTCCAGCGCCTTGATGATGTTGCTGCTGACCGCCACGCCGCGGACCTGTTCGATCTCGCCGCGGGTGATCGGCTGGCGGTAGGCGATGATCGCCAGCGTTTCCAGGGTGGCGCGGGTGTATTTGGTCTGGCGTTCGGTCCACAGCCGCGCGACCCAGGCGTGGACGTCGGCCTGCACCTGGAAGCGGTAGCCGGACGCGGTTTCGGCCAGCTCGATGCCGCGGCCGTCGCAGCTTGCGCGCAGATCGGTCAGCGCCTGTTCGATGCTGCCTTCCGGCGCGGGTTCGTCGACGGTGAACAGCCCGCGCATCTGCACGATGGTCAGCGGCTGGTTGGCCGCGAGCAGGGCGGCTTCGACGATGCGGGTGATGAAGTGTTGATCCATGGATCGTTGTCGGTAGCGAAGTTCAGCGAGGCATCGGCAGCGTTACAGCAGGCTGCGAAGCGAAGGGATATGGATGAATGGCATGTACTCGTGCCAGTCGAGAAACAGCGAAAACAGAATGTGGATGACGGGCGACGACAGGAAGGCCAGCAGGAGGTACTGCCAGAGTTCGCGCATCGAAAGCCGGAAAACGAGCGGCGGCAATACAAGCGTGGTCAACGCCGGCACGGTGTAATAAATCCACCAGGGAAGTCCGGCGTTCTGACCGAATTTCGCGAAGACCATGCCGCCGATGACGACCACCGCCGCAACCCAGGTCAGCGACAGAATAGACGGTGGGCTGGAGCGCCGGCGCATCACGAACCGCAGGATCATCCAGAACGCGACCAGCGACACGAGGATGAACACCGTGAATCTGATGCTTACGCTGGTCACGGCGCATCGTCCGCTTCGCTGACAATATCGTCGTCGAACTCACTGCTGAGGTCCGGCACGACGGTGTCGCCGTCTTCGCCGGTTGCCAGCGATTTCACGTAGATCGGTGCCAGCGGCCCTTCCTGCACGATATCGAGCAGTTGTTCCTTCGCCAGTTCGAGGATCGACAGGAACGTCACCACCACGCCGAGTTTGCCCTCGCGCGCGTCGAACAGCGACTCGAAGCGGTGGAAACTGCCGTCGCCGAGGCGGGTCAGCACGTCGGTCATGCGCTGGCGCACGCTCAGCGCGTCGCGCTTGATCGCGTGGCCGGTGAACAGCTCAGCGCGCTTGAGCACGTCGTGCAGCGCCAGCAGCATTTCCTTCAGTTGCACCGCGGGCGGCAGCTTGACGCTGGCGCGGTCGGGCAGGAAGGCGGCGGCCGATGAGGTGTCGCGTTCCATCCGCGGCAGCGCGTCGATGTCTTCGGCGGCCTGTTTGAAGCGTTCGTAATCCTGCAGCCGGCGGACGAGGTCGGCGCGGGGATCGTCCTCGTTGCCCTCGTCGCTGGGCGGGCGGGGCAGCAGCATCCGCGACTTGATCTCGGCCAGGATCGCGGCCATCACCAGGTATTCGGCAGCCAGCTCGAAGCGCATCTCGTGCATGACGCCGATGTAGCTCACGTATTGCTTGGTGATCTCCGCGACCGGGATGTCGAGGATGTCCAGGTTCTGGCGGCGGATCAGGTACAGCAGCAGGTCGAGCGGACCCTCGAAGGCTTCGAGGATGACTTCCAGCGCGTCCGGCGGGATGTAGAGATCCTGCGGAATCTGCAGCACCGGCTGGCCCAGCACCGTCGCCAGCCGCATCTCGTGCTGCTGCGGGGCATGCGGCGGCGGGACAGACGGAGGGGCGTGCGCGTCGGCCGCTTCGGCGGGGACGGGCGCGTCGGACGCTGTTTCAGTGGTCATTCGACAGCGGGGTCATTTGACGGCAGGGGTCATTGCGGATTCGACATTCGACAGCGATGGCGGGTAGCGGCTGAGACGCCGGACAGGCGGCGATCGCGGGCATGATCGCGCTTTGCGATCACAGTGTGGTGTTGTGGCGCGGCCGGCCTCTGCGGGCCGATCCGGGCGACACGTCGCCGTTGTCGTCCGGAGAAGCGGCGGACCGCCGACCGGGCGTAACGGCAACAATTCCAACATTCGGAACGCGCATGCCACATACGGGCGGGCGCGCACCACGGAAGACAGAGCAGAGAAACCTGAGGGCTACGACAGCACCATCCAGCATCATCCTGTGCCGAAGCCAAGGGGGTGAGCGGAAGAGTCGTGGGCCAGGGCCGGGTGGAGGCGGCGGATCGAATGCGGGTGCCGACTTGGCGGCGCCTGCATGGGTTCGATGGGTCGTCGCAGCCGGCCTCGAAACGATGCGGTGCCAAGGGTACGGGCTGGGGGCGCCGCTGTCCAGCAGGCGCCGTTCATCCTGTGCCGCCGTCTGCTGCATGGGGCCGAAGCAGCGGCGATCCACTATCCTGTGCCGCAGGATCCGGACAGAGAGACTCATCTATATGTGGTACGCCATCGAGGGCTACGACGCCCCGCAATCGCTGGAGCGACGGCTGGAGGCGCGGCCCGCCCATCTGGCCCGACTGCTCGCCCTGAAGGACGCCGGTCGCCTGTTGCTGGCGGGCCCGTGCCCGGCGATCGATGCCGAAGACCCGGGTCCTGCCGGGTTCAGCGGCAGCATCGTCATCGCCGAATTCGAGTCGCTCGACGCCGCCCGCACCTGGGCCGATGGCGATCCCTATGTCGATGCCGGCGTCTACGCCCGGGTCGAGGTGCGTCCGTTCCGGCAGGTGCTGCCGTGACCACTGCCGACAGCATTCCTGCCACCGGTCCGTTGCCCCGTGAGGCTCGCGTCGAAGCGATCCGCAGCCTGCTGCAGACGGCATTCGCGCCGAGCGCGCTTGAGGTGATCGACGACAGCCATCGCCACGCCGGTCATGAAGGCGCGAAAGATGGTCGCGGACATTTCACGGTGCGCGTCGTCAGCCCGGCCTTCGCCGGCATGGCGCCGCTGGCGCGTCACCGCGCGGTGTACGCGGCGCTGGGCGATCTGATGCAGACCGATATCCATGCGCTTTCGATCCAGGCCAGCGATTGAGTCGTCGCGGTTGCTGCGCTGCAGCATGTTCCGGGGTGTTTTCACGCGACTCGTAATCATGTAAATAAGCAATGCAATCAGTTGTTTACATGTTCTCTCAGAACTGAAAGCACGGCCGTCGCAAATTCTTTACATCGTTTGATGAAAACGGTTACATTGCCTCGGCGCGATCTCCCCCTTCACTGATTCCGGGACGAATGCATTGAGCGTGACGATCAAAGATGTGGCACGTGCGGCGAAGGTTTCGGTGGCGACGGTCTCCCGCGCCATCAACGGGCACGACAACGTGGCCGAAGCCGTCCGTCGTCGGGTCTTGGCGGTCGCGCACGAGTTGCGCTACAGCCCCCATCACGCCGCGCGCAGCCTCAGCAGCCGCCGCACCCACACCATCGGCGTGGTGTTGCCGGATCTGCACGGCGAATTCTTCTCCGAACTGGTGCGCGGCATCGATCACGTCGCCCGCGACTGCGGTCTGCACCTGCTGGTGTCGAGCTACCACGGCCATCCCGAGGAACAGGCATCAGCGTTGCGCGCGATGCGCGGCCGGGTCGACGGCCTGCTGGTGATGTCGCCGCACGTGGGCAATATCGATTTCCTCAGCGAAAACCTGGCCGCGTTGCCGGCGGTGCTGATCAACTCGCAGCCGACCGAATCCGACCACATCGCGTTCGGCATCGACAACTACGGCGGGGCGCGGGCGATGGTGGAGCACCTGCTCGCCGCCGGCCATCGCCGGGTCGCGTTCATCGCCGGCCCGCCCAACAACTTCGACGCCTTCGAGCGCCTGCGCGGTTATCGCGATGCGCTGCTGGCCGCCGATTCGACCGCCACGCCGTGGGTATTGCCCGGCGATTTCAGCGAAGCTTCCGGGCATCAGGCCGGGCAGATGCTGCTGGAAGCCGCCGAACGCCCGGATGCGGTGTTCGCCGCCAACGACATGATGGCGCTGGGCTGTCTGTTCGCGCTGACCCAGGGGGGCGTGCGGGTTCCGGACGACATCGCACTGGCCGGTTTCGACGATATTCCGATCGCGCGCTATGTCGCGCCCTCGCTCACCACCATGCGCGTGAACATGCCCGAGCTGGGCGCGCACGCGATGCGCTTGCTGCTCGCATTGCAGAACGGAGAAGAGGTGGGCGACCGTCTCGCGCCGCTGGTGCCGGAGTTGATCGAACGCGAGTCCAGTCGTTCCAGCCATCGCGCCGCTGCCGATCGCCCCGCGATACGACCCGGCGGCGATGGATGACCGGCGAAGCTTTTTTTTGGGTTTGGATGTAATCGTTTACAGATCGCAAAAACCAGAGACACCAACACCCTCGGGAGGGGTGAAACCATGAACCAACAACGTCGTCCGCATCAGCGCCGGTTCGAGCGCACATTGCTGAGCTGCGCGCTTGCGAGCTGCCTGATCTGGGCAGCGCCCACCGTGTTCGCCCAGTCCACCGGCGCTACCGTTCGCGGCCAGGCCGCGGCCGATGCCAAGGTCACCGCCACCAACGTCGCCACCGGCTTCAGCCGCAGCGTCGAAGCCGGCGATGGCGGCGGTTACGCGCTGCCCGGCCTGCCGCCCGGCACGTATCGCATCAACATCGAAGCCGGCGGCGAGACCACCACCCGCAACGTCACCCTGCGCGTGGGCGAAACGGTGACCCTCGATCCGGAGCGCGTGGCGCAGCCGGCGGAAGGTGCGCCCAATGAACTCGATACGGTCGTGGTCGTCGGTCAGCAACTGATCGAAACCAAGACCTCGGAGATCGCGACCTACCTCAGCAATCGCCAGATCGAATCCCTGCCGCAGAACGGGCGAAATTTCCTCGCGTTCGCGGACATCGTGCCCGGCGTGGTGTTCAACGTCGGCAATGAAAACTCCGGCAACCTGCGCAGCGGCGCGCAGCTGTCGAACGGCATCAACGTCTTCATCGACGGCGTCGGCCAGAAGGATTACATCCTCAAGGGCGGCATCACCGGCCAGGACTCCAGTCGCGGCAATCCGTTCCCGCAGAACAGCATCGCCGAGTACAAGGTCATTACCTCGAATTACAAGGCGGAATACGACCAGCTGAGCAGCGCTGCGGTCACTGCGGTTACCCAGTCAGGCACCAATGAATTCAAGGGCAGCTTCTTCTGGGACAGTTCGGATGGTGAGTGGGTCTCGAGGACCATCCGCGAAGACAAGGGGCTGGACCGCAAGGCCGACACCAAGGATCTGCAGTACGGCGTCGCGTTCGGTGGACCGATCCTCCAGGATCGGATGCATTTCTTCGTTTCCTACGAAGCGAAGGACCGCGATGATGCGCGTCGCGTGGACCCGGGCAGGAATCTCGAGATCGAGGATCTGCCGCTGCAGTTCCAGGATGAAGCGCGCAATACGACCAACTCGCCGTTCCGCGAAGACCTGTATTTCGGCAAGATCAGTTGGACGCCGGCGGACAACCATCTGCTGGAACTGAGCCTCAAGCGTCGCGAAGAGGATGAGCTGACCAGCATCGGTGGCCAGAATCTGCAGTCCAGCGGCACCGTGAAGACCGGCGAGGAAACGCGCATCGACCTGCGCCACCAGTACAACGCGACGAACTGGTTGAACGACGCCCACATCACCTTCGAGGACAGCAGCTTCGCGCCGCGCGCCGCGTCCAACGAGAACGGCTATCTGCTGTTCATTCCGCGCGCCGGCGAAGAGGCGAACAACAATCCCGGCATGGACCAGATCATCCGCACCGGCGGCGGCGGCGATTTCCAGGACAAGAGCCAGAAGGGTTATTCGCTGCAGAACGATTTCACGTTCTTCGGCTGGGAAGGCCATACGCTGAAGGCGGGCGTCAAGTACAAGCAGATCGACATCAGCGCGTTCGAGCAGAGTCCGTACTCGCCGCAGTTCCGCTACGACGGTCTGCGCAGCCTCACGGTGCCGTATTTCGTGCAGTTCTCGGCCTCGGGCAACGGCTACCCCACGACGGTGGACTCCGACAGCAAGCAGTTCGGCATCTATCTGCAGGACGACTGGGACGTGACTGATCGTCTCACGCTGAATCTTGGCCTGCGCTGGGATTACGAAAGCACACCGAGTTACGAGGACCACGTGACCCCCGCGGGTCTGGTCAGCGCCCTGCGGGCCTGGCCGAACATCAACAACGCCAACGTCGATTACGACTACAACGACTACATCAGCACCGGCGGCAATCGCAAGGCGTTCAAGGACGCCTGGCAGCCGCGGGTCGGCTTCTCCTACGATCTGACCGGCGACGAACGTCACGTGATCTTCGGCGGCGCCGGGCGGTCGTACAATCGCAACCAGTTCGATTACCTGTCCTACGAGAAATACCGCCTCGCGTTCCAGCGTTACGAACTGAGCTTCAATACGCCGGGCCATACCTGCACCGTCGGTCCGACCTGCTTCAACTGGGATCCGAGCTATCTGGATCCGGCGAATCTCGCCGCGCTGGTCGCGGGTACGTCCAACGGCGCCGAAGTCTTCCTCATCAACAACGATCTGAAGACGCCGTATTCCGACCAGTTCAGCATCGGCATGCGCAATGCGTTCGAGCTGTTCGGCCACGACTGGAACTCGTCGGTCACCCTGATGCACGTCCGCAGCCACGACGGCATCCTGTTCACGATGGGCAATCGTTATCCGAACGGCGAGTTCCGCAATAATCCGGCAATCGACTGGGGCGGCCAGCCCTGGAACGAATCGCTGCCGGGTTGGGGACGTTTCTTCCTGGGCGACAACGCGGTCGAAACCAAGCTGAATTCGCTGTTGCTGTCGTTGGACAAGCCCTACACCCGCGAATCGCATTGGGGCGTGAGTTTCGCGTACACCTACAGCGACGCCGAAGAAAATCGCAGCAATTCCGATCAGTTCTCGTTCGATTATCCGAGCCTCGATGGCGTTGCGTTCACCGATGCGCTGGGCATTTCGAAGCATCGCCTGGTCGCGACCGGTATCACCGATTTCTGGGGCATCACCGCATCCGCGAAGCTGATCCTGGCCAGCCCGAGGGCGGTCGAGGCGCTGAATTGCTACGAAGTGACCGTGGCCGGCAATTGCTATTTCGACCCGTTCCGGCCGGATGGCACTGTCGCCTACAAGCAGTTCGACGTGGCGCTGCAGAAAGAGTGGGATACCGGCACCGACATCAAGCTGCGGGTGCGCGGCGATTTCATCAACGTGTTCAACTGGCGCAATTACGGTGCCGGCGAATATTCCAACTGGCGGGGCTGGGACGGCGGCGCCGATCCCAACTTCGGGCGGCGCACCGGCGACGGCATCGAACGCCCGACGCGCAGCTTCAAGTTGACGCTCGGCCTCGTCTGGTGATGCTCCGGTAATCGTTCACTGCTATTCGTTCTTCATCCGTCGCCCGGTCTGTCCCGGGCGACGGATGCTTTCCCCCGCGACAGGAGATCCGTTTGAGTCATTCGCCTTTCCGCGCCGGCGCCATGTCCATGCTGTGTCTGACCTTCGCATGGCTGACTGCCTGCGCCCCGTCGGCGGAAACGCCCGCGGTGGCCGCGGCCACTCCGCCGCCGGTCGTCGCCCCAGCCGCGCCGTTGCCGCCGCTGCCGCCGCTGTTCGACGAGATCGAACGCCGCACTTTCGATTTTTTCTGGGAAACGACCGATGCACGCAATGGTCTTGCGCCGGATCGGCATCCATCGCGACCGTTCTCCAGCATCGCGGCGATCGGTTTCGCGCTGACGGCGTATCCGATCGGCGTCGAACGCACGTGGATCACGCGCGCGCAGGCAACCGAACGCACCTTGATCACACTGAAGTTCCTCCGCGATGCGCCGACCGGACCCGAGGCGACGGGAAAGGCCGGCCATCGCGGCTTTTTTCACCACTTCCTCGACATGCGCAGCGGGCAGCGTTTCGACAAGTGGGTCGAACTGTCGAGCGTCGATACCGGGCTGTTGATGATGGGCGTGCTGTTCGCCCAGAGTTATTACGACCGCGATGATGCCGCCGAGCGCGAGATCCGCGACATCGCCGATCAGTTGTACCGGCGCGTCGAATGGGACTGGATGCGTCCGCGCGCGCCGCTGATCTCGATGGGCTGGAATCCCGAGACGAAAAGCTTCATCGACCACGACTGGCGCGGCTACAACGAAGCGATGCTGGTCTATCTGCTGGCGCTGGGATCGCCCACGCATCCGGTCGAAGCGGAGGCATGGCAGGCGTGGACGCATACCTACGACCGCAACTGGGGCGAATTCCAGGGGCAGACGCATCTGCGTTTCGCGCCGCAGTTCGGTCATCAATACAGTCACGTGTGGATCGATTTCCGCGGCATCCAGGATGCGTACATGCGCAGCAAAGACCTGGATTATTTCGAGAACAGCCGACGCGCGACGCTCGCGCAGCACGCCTACGCCGTCGCCAATCCGATGGGCTGGAAGGGCTACGACGGCAAGGTCTGGGGCTTGACCGCCAGCGACGGGCCGCAGAGCACGAAGCAGAGCTATCGCGGCGAACAGCGCGAATTCCGCGGCTACAGCGCGCGCGGCCCGGGGCCGATCGATGGTTTCGATGACGGCACCCTCGCGCCGACCGCCGCGCTGGCGTCGCTGCCGTTCGCGCCGGAGCTGGTTATCCCCGCGGCGGAAGCGATGCGTGCGCGCTACGGCGATGATCTGTATGGGCGCTACGGCTTCGTCGATTCGTTCAATCCGAGTTTCGAGTACGACGTACCGCTGGTCACCGGCAAAGTCGTGCCGGGCAAGGGCTGGTTCGCGACTGATTATCTCGGCATCGACCAGGGCCCGATCCTCGCGATGATCGCCAATCATCGCGATGGTTTCGTCTGGGACGTGATGAAGCGCAATCCCCACATCCGTCGCGGTCTCGAACGCGCGGGGTTCGAGGGTGGATGGCTCGCCGCGCCATCGCCCGCGCCGAAGCGGTAAGGTAGGCCATGCGCCTGATCGCGGTCGTGTTGTGCGTGGTGATCGGACTGACGGCCTGCCGTCGGGCCGACGATCGCGTGACGATCCGTTTCTGGGCGATGGGCCGGGAGGCCGAAGTCGTCGGCGAACTCATCCCGCAGTTCGAGCGCGAACATCCGGGCCTGCGCGTCGAGCTGCAGCAGATCCCGTGGACGGCAGCGCACGAAAAGCTGCTGACCGCGTATGCCGCCGATGCGCTGCCGGACATCTGCCAGCTCGGCAATACCTGGGTGCCGGAATTCGCCGAACTGGACGCGCTGGAGCCGCTGCAACCGTACGTCGATGCCTCCGGCATCGTCGAGCAGAAGGATTATTTCGAAGGCATCTGGGATACCAACGTCGTCGATGGTCGTCTCTACGGCGTACCGTGGTATGTCGACACGCGGCTGATGTTCTATCGCAAGGATCTGCTGGCCGCGGCGGGTTACGACCATCCGCCGAAAACGTGGGCGGAATGGAGCGCGGCGATGACCGCGATCAAACGCCAGCGCGGCAAGGATCGTTACGCGATCCTGCTGCCGCTGAACGAGTTCGAGCAGTTGCTGTCGCTGGCGCTGCAGCAGGACGATCCGCTGCTGCGCGATGGCCGCAGCAATCTGGACAGTCCCGGGTTCCGGCGCGCGCTCGGTTTCTACGCGGGCATGTTCGAGCAGGGGCTGGCGCCGCCGATGTCGGAGACGCAGATCTCCAACGTCTGGGACGAATTCTTCAACGGCATGTTCGTGTTCTATGTGTCGGGGCCGTGGAATATCCGCGAATTCCGCAAGCGCGCGCCGGCGCATCTCAAAGACGCCTGGGGCACCGCGCCGCTGCCCGGCCCGGATGGTCTGGGTGCGGGCATCGCCGGCGGTACCAGCCTCGTGCTGTTCCGCGACTCTCCGCGTAAAGAAGCGGCATGGAAGTTCGTCGAGTTCCTGTCGCGGCCGGAGATCCAGCAGAAATTCCACGCCGAGATCGGCGATCTGCCGCCGCGCCGCAGCACCTGGCAGCATCCTGCACTGCGCGCCGACCCGTACGCGGCCGCGTTCCGCGATCAACTCGAGCGCGTGAAACCGACGCCGAAGGTGCTGGAGTGGGAGCGGGTGGTGCAGGAGATGCGGTTGACCAGCGAGCGCGTGGTGCGCGGCGGGCATTCGCAGGACGCCGCGGTGCGCGCACTCGACGCCAGCGTCGACGCGCTGCTCGAGAAACGTCGCTGGGTGGAATCGCAGCGCGCAGCACGAGCGGAATCGGCGCCATGAAGCGCTCGCTGGCCGCGTGGGTGTTCGTCGCGCCGGCGCTGGTCGTGCTCGGCGTTTTTTTCGGGCTGCCGGTGTTCGCAGCGTTGTTGCTCAGCCTGACCGATTTCGATCTGTACGCGCTCGCCGACTGGCGCAATCTCCGCTTCGTCGGTTTCGGCAACTACACCGAACTGTTGCAGACGCCGCTGTTCTGGAAATCGCTCGGCAATACCTTCTATTTCGTGATCGTCGGCGTGCCGCTGTCGATCGGCGTGTCGCTGGGCGCCGCGCTGCTGCTCAATGCGCCGGTCGCGCGCTTCCGGGCGTTCTTCCGCACCGCGCTGTTCGCGCCTGTGGTGACGACGCTGGTCGCGGTGGCGGTGATCTGGCGTTATCTGTTCCACTCCAGTTACGGCCTGGTGAACTGGGCGCTGGGTCATGTCGGCATCGCGCCGGTCGACTGGCTGGGCGATCCGCAGTGGGCCATGCCCACCATCATCCTGCTCGCGGTGTGGAAGAACTTCGGCTACAACATGGTGATCTTCCTCGCCGGACTGCAGGCGATCCCGCAGGATCTCTACGAAGCGGCGCGGATCGATGGCGCCTCGCGTCGCCGCCAGCTCTGGCACATCACGCTGCCGATGCTCGGGCCGGTGTTGATGGTGGTCGGGGTGATTACCGTCGCGGGTTATTTCCAGCTGTTCGCAGAACCCTATGTCATGACGCGCGGCGATCCGCTGCAGAGCACGGTCAGCGTGCTGTATTTCATGTTCGAGGAAGGTTTCCGCTGGTGGAACCTCGGTCGCGCGTCCGCGGTGGCGTTTCTGCTGTTCCTGATCATTCTCGCGATCACCGCGGCGATGATGCGCTTCGGGCGCAGGAAGGGCATCGTATGAGCATGGTCGTTCGCGGAGGCGTCGGCGAATCGCGCGGCCATGCGCTGCTGGTGCATGCGGGCCTGATCGCGCTGACCTTGCTGAGCCTCGCGCCGCTGCTGTGGATGCTGTCGGTGTCGTTCATGCCCGCGGGCGGCGCCAGTCGTTTCCCGCCGCCGCTGTTGCCGGCGTCGATCACGCTGGACAACTACCGCGCGCTGTTCGATCGCATCGGCATGGGCGGCTATTTCGCGAACAGCGCGCTGGTCGCCTCGGCGATCACCCTGTTGTCGCTGCTGATCAACACCATGGCCGGCTACGCCTTCGCCAAACTCCGGTTTGCCGGCCGCGAACGGATCTTCAAGCTGCTGCTCGCTGCGCTGGTGATTCCGTCGCAAGTGGCGATGCTGCCGCTGTCCC
>CBIHKW010000127.1:0-12467 GCA_966203835.1 uncultured Thermomonas sp. | reverse complement strand
GGACTTCATAGGGTGCGCCTGTGGCGCGCCATCGTTTCCGCGCGCGGTGCAAGAACGGTGCGCCACAGGCGCACCCTATGCGGTCATGCGATGCGCACGCGAGCGCGTTGTCGTTCCCGCGGGAATATTCGATAGCGCCCGTGAACCCGTCGCGACTTGCGTCGCTCCCACAAATGCATCGACTCCCCAAAGGCAGTCGCTGCCGCAATGACGATCGATCAGAACCAATCGGTCTGCATGTCGAAGGCGCTGGGCTCCGCGTCGCGGACGAGGCGCGCGGCGTGTTCGACCAGTGGCAGTTCGGTGGCGAAGAAGAAGCGGCAGGCCTGCAGTTTTCCTGCGTAGAAATCGCGATCATCGCCCGTCGCGTTCGGCAACTGTCGCTGCGCGATCGTCGCCTGCTGCAGCCATACCCAGCCGATGGCGAGGTGGCCGAGCACCGTCATGTAGTGCGAGGCGTTGGCGAGCGCGAGGCGCACGTCGCCCGCGGCCATGCGTTTGCCCGCCGCGCGGGTGGCGTCGATGGCAAGTTTCGCAGCGGTCGCCAGTTGATCCGCCAGCGGCTTCAGCGTTTCGTCCGCACCGGCTTCGACGCAGGCCTGGGCGATTTTCGCCATCAGCAGTTTCAACGCGGCGCCGTCGTGCATCATCGCCTTGCGGCCGAGCAGATCGAGCGCCTGGATGCCGTTGGTGCCTTCGTGGATCGGGTTGATGCGGTTGTCGCGGTAGTTCTGTTCGACCGGATATTCGCGGGTGAAACCGTAACCACCGAGCACCTGCACCGCGATCTCGTTGGCCTTGAGCGAATAGTCCGAGCCCCAGGCTTTGACGATCGGCGTCAGCAGTTCCAGCAGCAGATGGCTGTCGCGCTGCACGGCTTCGTCGGGATCACGCGCGTGGTCGACCAGCATCGATGCGTAGTAGCCCAGCGCTTCGGCGCCTTCCACGTACACCTTCTGCTGCAGCAGCATGCGGCGCACATCGGCGTGTTCGATGATCGCGACCGGCGGCGAATTCGGATCCTTCTGGTCGGGATGCCGGCCCTGTTTGCGCTCTTTCGCGTACTGCAGCGAATACAGATAACCGGCCAATCCTTGCAACACCGCGCCCATGCCGACGCCGATGCGCTCCTCGTTCATCATGTGGAACATGTAGCCGAGTCCCTGATGCGGTTCGCCGACGAGGAAAGCGTCGCAGTCGCCGGCTTCGCCGAATTTCAGGAAGGTGTTGACGCTGCCGCGCTGACCCATCTTGTGGTTGAGGCCGGCGAGTCGCACGTCGTTACGCGCGCCGCGATTGCCGTCGGCATCAATCTTCCAACGGGGAACGATGAACAGGCTGATGCCGCGCACGCCGGCCGGGGCGCCGACGATCTTCGCCAGCACCAGATGGATGATGTTTTCGCCGAGTTCGTGGTCGCCGGCGGAGATCCACATCTTCGCGCCGGTGAGCCGATAGCTGCCGTCGGCCTGCGGTTCGGCGATGGTCTTGATATCGGCCAAGGACGAGCCCGCGTGCGGCTCGGACAGACACATCGTGCCGAAATAGCGGCCTTCGATGATCGGCTGCTTGAACAGACGCTTCTGCTCCGGCGTGCCGTAGGCTTCGAGCAGATTGGACACGCCGCGCGCCAGCGCCGGATAGGCAATCGTGCCGGGGTTGGCGGCCGAGAACATCGAGTCGCAGGCCTGCGCGATCACGAACGGCAGTTGCATGCCGCCGGCTTCGTAATCGGCCAGCGCGGCGGCGAAGCCGGCGTCGTTGTAGGCCTGCACCGCTTCGCCGATCTCCGGGATCAGCTCGACCTTGCCGTCGACCATATGCGGCTCGTGCAGGTCGGACTTGCGGTTGTGCGGCAGGAATTTCTCCAGCGCTATCTGATGGGCCAGGTCCAGCGCCGCGCCGAAGGTGTCGCGGCTGTGCTCGGCGAAGCGCGGGTAGTCGCAGAGGCGGTCCGCGCCCAGCAGCTCATAGAGCATGAAGTCGAGATTGCGGCGGTTGGTCAACGGACTCGCGTTCATGGCCTGATCCTGCTCCTGTGACGAATGAGTCATTTGAGCATTACGACTCATCTGGCGTCAAATCGTCAAAATGTCTACACTCCGGTCATGCCCGCCCGCACCGCCACCCCGCAGACGCCCACCCGCCTCGCCCAGGCCCTGCGAGAGGCGCCGCCCGCCAAGGTCACGCCGCTGGACCTGTACCAGCTGGCGCGACGCGACTGGCTGGCCGGGGAGCGCATCGATATCGGCGCCCTCGCCGCGCGGCTGAACATCGGCCGCGCCACCGCGTTCCGCTGGGTCGGCAGCCGCGAGCTGCTGCTGAGCGAGATCCTGTGGTCGCTGTGCGACGAGTTGATGAACGCCACCGCCGCCCGCCATCGCGGCCGCGGCGCGCGCCGGGTGGCCTCGATCTGCGAGGACGCGGTGCGCGCGCTGGTCGACTTCGAGCCGCTGCTGCGCTTCGTCCGCAGCGACCCCGAATACGCCGTGCGCCTGCTCACCTCCAAGCTCGGCCCGGTGCAGGGCCGCGCGATCGAGCGGGTGCGCGCGCTGCTGCAGTACGAGACCGAGCGCGGCGCGCTGGAGCCGCCGCTGGCGGTGGACACCCTCGCCTATCTGATCGTGCGGCTCTGCGAATCCTTCATCTATGCCGAGGCGACCAGCGACCAGCAGGTGGATGTCGCCGACGCCGGGCTGGCGATCGAACTGCTGCTGTCGGGGCGCGTCGCGCCGCGGCGCCCTTCCAAACCCACATCCAACCAGACTTCCAGGAGCAAGCGATGACGACCCGATACGCGGTGGACGATGGCGTCGCGGTACTGACGCTCGACAACCCGCCGGTCAACGGCCTCGGCTACGAAACGCGGCGCGCGCTGGTCGCGGGGCTCGACCGGGCGCTGGCCGATCCCGCCGTATACGCGGTCGTCATTAACGGCGCCGGCAAATCCTTCACCGGCGGCGCCGACATCCGCGAGTTCGGCAAGCCCGCCGCGATGCAGGAACCGAATCTGCTGTCGGTGATTTCCGCGTTCGAGGCCAGCACCAAACCGGTGGTGGTCGCGATCCACGGCGTGTGCATGGGTGGCGGCCTGGAGCTGGCGTTGGGCTGTCATTACCGGCTGGCATCGCCCGGCACCCAGGTCGCGCTGCCCGAAGTGAAGCTCGGGCTGGTGCCCGGCGCCGGCGGCACCCAGCGGCTGCCGCGCGCCATCGGCCTGGAGCCGGCGATGAACATGATCGTCTCCGGCAACCCGGTCGCCAGCGAAGCCTTGGCGGCGATTCCGGGACAGAAGTTGTTCGACCGCATCGTCGACGGCGACCTGCTCACCGGCGCGAAGCAGTTCGCCCGCGAGCGCGGCGCCGAAGCCGGCCCGCATCCGCGCATGCGCGACCGGCGCGTCGAACATCCGAATCTCGAAGCCTTCGTGTTGTTCACCCGCACCACCGTCGGCGCTATGGCGAAGGATTATCCCGCCGCACAGCGCTGCGTGGACTGCGTGGAAGCCGCCGCGCGCAAGCGCTTCGACGACGGCATGAAGTTCGAGCGCGACACGTTCGCGGCGCTGATGATGTCGCCGGAATCGCGCGCACTGCGACATGCGTTCTTCGCCGAGCGCGCGGCCTCGAAGATCGCCGACGTGCCCGACACCACCCCGCAGCGCGACGTGCGCAAGGTCGGCGTGATCGGCGCCGGCATGATGGGCGGCGGCATCGCGATGAATTTCCTCAACGCCGGCCTGCCTGTCGTCATTCTGGAAACGAAGCAGGAGGCGCTGGATCGCGGCGTCGCCACGATTCGCAAAAACTACGAAGGCAATGTGCGCAAGGGCAGCCTGAGCGAAGCCAAGTGCGAGGCGCGGATGGCGCTGTTGCAGCCGACGCTCGACTACGCCGACCTCGCCGATTGCGACCTGATCATCGAGGCGGTGTTCGAGGAGATGGGCGTCAAGCAGGCTGTATTCGAGCAACTGGATGCCGTCGCCAAACCCGGCGCAATCCTGGCGTCGAACACATCGACGCTCGATCTCGACAAAATCGCATCGTTCACCAAGCGTCCGCAGGACGTGATCGGCCTGCATTTCTTCAGCCCGGCGCACGTGATGAAGCTGCTGGAAGTTGTGCGCGGCAAGGCCACGGCGAAAGACGTGCTGGCCACCGCGATGTCGGTGGCGAAGAAGATCCGCAAGATCGCGGTGGTCTCCGGCGTGTGCGACGGCTTCATCGGCAACCGGATGATCGAGCAGTACAGCCGCCAGGCGATGTTCCTGCTGGAAGAAGGCGCGCTGCCCGCGCAGGTGGACGCCGCGGCCGAACGCTTCGGTTTCATGATGGGTCCGTTCCGGATGAGCGATCTGGCCGGCAACGACATCGGCTGGGCGATCCGCAAGCGCCGCTACGTGGAACAGCCGGAGCTGACCTATTCGGCGGTGGCCGACCGGCTGTGCGAACAGGGCCGCTTCGGCCAGAAGACCGGCGCGGGGTGGTACGACTACAAGCCCGGCGACCGCAAGGCGCATCCCAGCGCGCTGGTCGATGCGCTGATCGTAGAACACTCGAAGAATGCCGGCATCGCGCGGCGCAGAATCAGCGACGCGGAAATCGTCGAGCGTCTGGTCTACGCGCTGGTCAACGAGGGCGCGAAGATCCTCGAAGAAGGCATCGCCGCCAAGGCCGGCGATATCGACATGGTGTATCTGTTCGGCTACGGCTTCCCGCCGTTCCGCGGCGGGCCGATGCGCTACGCCGACGAAGTGGGCGCGTTCAACGTGGTGCGCGCGATGCGTCGCTATGCCGACGCCGATCGCGACAACCGCCAGGCCGGCGCCTGGGAGCCCGCGCCGCTGCTGGCCGCGCTCGCCGCCGACGGCAAGACCTTCACCTGATCGCCACCGCATCGCATTCGACCAAGGAATCCATCATGACCGACGCCGTTATCGTCTCCACCGCGCGCACCGCACTGGCCAAAAGCTGGAAAGGCGCCTTCAACATGACCCACGGCGCCACGCTCGGCGCGCACAGCGTGCAGCACGCCATCGCGCGCGCCGGCATCGACCCGGCGGAAGTCGAGGACGTGCTGATGGGCTGCGCCAATCCCGAAGGCGCGACCGGCGTGAACATCGCGCGGCAGATCGCGCTGCGCGCCGGCTGCCCGGTCAGCGTGCCGGGCATGACCATTAACCGTTTCTGCTCCAGCGGCCTGCAGACCATCGCGACCGCGGCGCAGCGCGTGGTCGCCGGCGAGGGCGAAGTGTTCGTCGCTGGCGGCGTGGAGAGTATTTCCTGCGTGCAGGGCGTGATGAACCAGACGATGCTCAGCGATCCGTGGCTGATGGCGCACAAGCCGGAGCTGTACTGGAACATGTTGCAGACCGCCGAGCAGGTGGCCAGCCGCTACAACATTCCGAAAGAACGGCAGGACGAATACGGCGTGCGCAGCCAGCTCGCCGCCGCCGCCGCGCAGGCGGCCGGGAAATTCGACGATGAGATCGTGCCGATGACGGTGACGATGGGCGTCGGCGACAAGGCGTCGGGACAATTGTCGAGCCGCGAAGTCACCATCTCCGCCGACGAAGGCATCCGCGCCGATACCACGCTGGAAGCCGTGCGCGGCATCCGCCCCGCGACGCCCGGCGGCGTGATCACCGCCGGCAACGCGAGTCAGTTCTCCGACGGCAGCTCGGCCGCGGTGGTGATGAGCGCGACGCTGGCCGAACAGCGTGGCCTGCAGCCGCTGGGCATCTTCCGCGGCTTCGCGGTCGCCGGCTGCGAGCCCGACGAAATGGGCATCGGCCCGGTGTTCGCGGTACCGAAACTGCTGAAGCGCGCGGGCTTAAGCGTCGACGACATCGGCCTGTGGGAACTCAACGAAGCGTTCGCGGTGCAGGTGCTGTACTGCGTCGACAAGCTGGGCATTCCGATGGAGCGATTGAACGTCAACGGCGGCGCGATCGCGGTCGGTCACCCGTATGGCGTGTCGGGCGCGCGGCTGGTCGGGCATGCGCTGATCGAAGGGAAGCGGCGCGGCGTGAAGTTCGTGGTCGTGACGATGTGCATCGGCGGCGGCCAGGGCGCGGCGGGGTTGTTCGAGGTCGTGTGAAATCCGTAGGACGGGCTCAAGCCCGTCTGACGATGAAATGACAGATGCGATCAAGCATCTTTCTGGCCGATTGTTGTTTTTTTCGATACGGCGGGCTTGAGCCCGCCCTACAAACGCAAACGCCGCTTCAACTCCGCGATCAACTGCGACACCTCTGACGGCGCGAGCTTCGCGAAGCGCTCCGGCAGCAGACTGCGACGCGAGGATTCCTGCACCGCAAGCAGTTCCATCAGCTGGATGGTGTCGGTGTGCTGCGGCGGGATGAAATCGGCGATGGCGCGGCGCAGGTGGTCCGCGGTCAGGCCGTTGCCGACGACATCGCCGCCGCTCGCCGCAGTAACTGCGTCTTCGCGCGCCAGATCCAGCGCCAGCAGCGCGATCGCTTCCAGATCAGCGTTGGAATAACCGTCGAGCGGGTCCAAGGCTTCGATCAACGCGGCATCGGCATCGGCCGGCAGCGGCGCGCCGCTGCGCGTGAGGATCGCGCGCACTACGTGCATGCGGTCGGCGCCGTTGTCGGCGTAGAAGAACGGAATCTTGCGATCGAGTCGGCCCGGACGCTTGATGTCGACATCGAGCTTGTCCGGGCGGTTGGTCATCAGGATCGTCAGCACGTGGCCGCGGTTGTCGGTGTCGGACATGAAGTCCTTGATCCGCGCGATGACCCGCGATGACGTGCCGCCGTCGGTGTCGCCGCCCTCGCCGCTGCCGAAACTGCGGTCGCCTTCGTCGATGACCAGCGCGATCGGGCTCATCGCGCGGATGATCTTCAGCACGCGCTCGAGGTTGGATTCGGTCGAGCCCACCCACTTCGAACGGAAGTTCTTCAGCACCACGCCCGGCAATCCGGCTTCCTTCAGGAACGCCTTGATGACGAAGGTCTTGCCCACGCCCATCGGCCCGACCGCAAGCAGGCCCATCGGCGCGAGCCGGCGGTCGCCGGTCTTGATGGTCGCCGCGATCTTCATCAGTTCCTGTTTGATCTGGTCGTAGCCGCCGACCGCATCGAGGCCGTAGCTCGGATCGAGGAATTCGATCAGATCGCCGCAGGAGCGCTGGATGATCTCGCGTTTGCGGGTGCCGATGATGCGCAGCATCGCGTCGACCGGATCGTCCTTATTTTCTTCGGGCGTGGTCGCACGACCGAGGATCAGGAACGCGATTTCTTCGCGGGTCTTGCCCGCAGTCACGCCGGCGTACATCTCGGCGCGCTGCTGCGCGTCGGGCGCATCGCCCAGCAGTTGCAGCGCGAGCGCCTTGCGTTCTTCGTCGGAAAGACCCGCGGCGGGACGCTCGGCGACGATGCTGTCGATCTCCAGCAGACGCAGGCCTGCGGTGTGCTTGGCGACCAGCGCCTGCTGCGCCGGCGACATGTGCGGCGCGGACTGCGCGACGAGGCGCGCGCGCGCGGCTTCGTCCGGAAACGGCACTTCGATCGCGGCGATGCGCGGATTGGTGTTGAGCGACGGATGCAGTTCCGACAGCGACGCGCAGATCAGCACGACGATGTGGTTGCGCTGCAGCAGCAGGCCGCTGAGCGACCAGTCGTGGAGGATTTCCAGCAGGCCGCGTTCGTCGGTGCTGAGGAAGGTGGTTTCCGCGTTCGGCACCAGATCGCCGGCATGCGGCAGCACCAGCGCCACACCGTCGCCGGCGCGCATCCGCGTTTCGAGATGGCCGATGTTTTCGAGCAGCGTTTCGCCGAGCTCCAGCACTTTGCCGTTGACGCCGTGCTGCTTGATGCCGGCGTGGCGCAGCGCGAGTTCGTAACGCTGCGGCTTCGCGGCCAGCACGACGGTGTGCAGGAATTCGACGAACGGCAGCAGCTTGCCGTCGTGGGCGATAGCGTCGTGGACGTTGCCGTGGACCACGAACAGCCCCGCCTCGCCGGCGAGATAGCGACGCTTGAGTTCGTCGGCCCAGGGCGGAAGTGCGACGCTGTTGAGGGTGGTCATGGTGTGTCCGTATGCGATCGGCGATGGAGGCGATGCAAAAAATCCTGTCATCCCGAACAGGGGCGAAGCCCATGGAGGGATCTGTTTTTACTCGATACTTAGCAGAAGCAGATCCCTCACCGGCTTCGCCGGATTCGGGATGACAATAAAAAATTCGGAGCGGCAGCAAGAATCAGATCGTGCGATTCGCGTCGGCCGCGCCCGCGCGCTCTTTCTTCAACGCTTCCAGCTTGTTGCGTGCGCTCGCCTTGCTGCTGTTGGTGCGCAGCGATTTCAGGCGCACGTCGAGATCGGATTCGCGCAGTTCGTCGCCCAGTTTGGCCTTGGCGATGGTGTCCTTGATGCCGGTGCGGACGTTTTCCAGCGCGCGCAGTTCGGCATCAACCGACAGACCTTCGAGCTGGTCCTGGATGCGCACGCGCGCCTGCGCGCTCTGCATCTTGGCGAGCATGCGGTCCTTCTCGGCCTTGAGCTTCGAGATCTCGCCCTTCACTTCGGTCAGCGCGGTCTTGGCGGTGCCGACGTCTTTTTCGGCGGCTTCCATTTCGGCCTGCAACGAAGCGATTTCCGCGTCGATCGCGTCCTTGCGCTCGATCAGTTCGACGGCGATGTCGTCCTGGCCTTCGGCCATCGCCTGCTCCAGCATGGCGCTCAACTCGTGCTGCTGCGCCTGCGCTTTCTGCAGGCGATCGGCGGCGTCCTCGCGCAGGCGGATCAGCCCGGCGGTGGCATTCTTGAGCTTGTTGTACTTCTCGATCATGGTGTTGATCGCGTTTTCGTAGGCGATCTCCGGATGCTGCTGTTCGATGCCGCTGACGAACAGCGACATGAATCCGCGGACGAGATTGCCGAGGCGTGTGAAGAGGTTGAGGCTCATGAGGGTCTCCTGGAAAATTGGATCGTCGATTGGATCATCGCGCGGTGATCATTGCCGCGGTCATCATTGCCCGCGTAATCATTGCGTGTTGGCGGATTGTTTCGCGGCCTTGGCTTGCTTGTTCGCGGCGGCCGCGCCGGTCTGGAAATAGTGGCTGTCGAGGTCGTTCTGCGACAGCTCCAGCTCGATGTCCTCTTCCAGCTGCAGCCGCGACAGCGACTCGCCGAGTTTGGAACCGAGCACGCTGGAATACGGGCTGGCGACGACCATCTGGTAGATCTCCTCGACCTGATCGGGCAGCGACACCAGCGCGGCCTCGATGGACATCTGCCGCGCGACCAGGCCGTCGTGACGAAGTTTGATCGCGAGATAATCGTCGCGCGCCATCTTCAGGTGCCGATAACGCGGATCGGACACATCGACGTCGGAAAGCGCTTTTTCCGCCTCGCGAAGGCGGCGGTCGACGGTGGCTTCCTCGCCGCTGCGCAGCCGGTCCTTGATCGTCGCTTCGGCCAGCCACAGCGCCAGATAATCGACCGAGGCCTTGTCGACGCGCTCGGCGTCGTCGTAGGACAGTTGACTCTGCGCTTCGCCGGCGATGCGATACAGCACCGTCGCGCGTTCGACCACGGCCTGATACTTCTGCCACATCGCCATGCCCGAAACGCGCTCCAGGCCGCCGTGCAGTTGGAACAACTCATGCTGCAACTGCGCGCGGCGCTGATCGATGGCGGCGCGGCGCGCGCTGCGGTCGACCTTGCTGCGGAACGTGGACAGATCGGGAATGACCAGCGCGGCCAGCACCTGCACCGCGCCCAGCACCACCAGCGCGCCGAGCGCGCCGACGCCGCCCGCGGGGATCGACGCAATGGTCGCCACCAGGCCGCCGCCGAGCACGGTCATCATATTGGTCTGGCTGGTGAGCCAGGCGCGCAGATAACTGACGGGCTTCGGGGTTTCTTTCATGCAGGTCGATTCCGTCGCATCACACCGTCACGCGCACGTTGCCCTTGCCGGCCGCCTGATGCAGGCGGCTGAGGATGCGCTGCTCCAGCGCCGCCGCTTCGGGCATGCGCAGCCAGCCGGTGTCGCGCGGCTTGGGCGTGGCGATCTCGAAATCGTCGGCGATCCGCGCCGGCTGGGTCGACAGCACCACCACGCGATCGCCCAACAACAAGGCCTCGGTCACGTCGTGGGTGACGAACACGATCAGGCACGGATACTCCTGATACAACTTCACGAGCAGTTTCTGCATTTCCTCGCGGGTCTGCGCGTCGAGCGCGCCGAAGGGTTCGTCCATCAGCAGAATGCGCGGACGCAGCATCAGCGAACGCGCCAGCGCGATGCGCTGGTTCTGGCCGCCGGACAGCTGGCTCGGGCGCAGCTTGGCCTTGTCGGCCAGACCCACCGCTTCGAGCATGTGCAACACCTTGTCGCGACGCTCGGCGGCGGGAATGCGGTCGCGCCACAGTTTCAGCCGGAACGGAAACGCGACGTTGTCGTAGACGGTGAGGTCGGGACGGTTGGCGTAGCGCTGGAAGACCATCACCGCATCGTCGTGGGCGTCGTGACAGGGCGCGCCGTCGATGGTGATGGTGCCGCTGGTGGGCATGTTGGTGTTCTGCGGGCGCACGCCGCCCATCATGTACAGCAGCGTGCTTTTGCCGCAGCCCGACGGGCCGAGCAGCATGTTGATGCTGGGGCCGGTGAAACGCAGGCTGAGGTCGTCGACGACCCGGTTCACGCCGCCTTCGGGGCGCGGGTATTCCTGGACGATGTGATCGAGGGCGATGACCGCCGAGGTCGCGGGCGCAGCGGTTGCGGTGGCGCTCATGCCTGGGTCTCCCACGGGTACAGCCGGGCTTTGACCGCACGCATCAATTGATAGGTGATCAGCGCCAGCGCGATGATCACGGCGATGCCGGCGAACACCTGGTCCATCGCGCTGAAGCGGCGCGCGTTCTGGATCAGCTGGCCGAGACCGACCTTGGCGTTCACGTATTCGGCGACGGTGATGTAGGTCCACATCACCGAGACGCTGACGATGATGGCATCGGCGATGCGCGGCATCGCGATCGGCACCACCGCGTGGCGGATGCATTCCCACGGCGTGGCGCCGAGATCGCGCGCGCCGGTCCAGTAGCTCTGCGGCACCGCCTGGATGGCGTCGCGCACCATCGGCACCAGATAGACCACGGCGCCGAGAAACAGAAATGTCACTTTCATGGTTTCGCCGATGCCCAACCACATCACCAGGATCGGCAACAGTGCGACCACCGGCGCCGAGCGGAAGGGATCGATCAGCGGCGACAGCAGCGCATTCAACTTCGGCGACGCGCCCATGAAGATGCCCAGCGGCACGCCGACCAGCACCACCAGCACGCCGGCCGCGGCGACGCGACCGACCGACCACAGCGTGGCGTCGAACAGCAGACTCTTGCCGTCGCTCCAGGTCAGATAGGACAAGGCCTTCACCACGGAGACCGGCGACGGCAGCTTGTTGGCGCTGATCCAGCCGCTGGCGCTCAGCCCGAACCACAGCAGCAGCACCACGGCGACACCGGCGATGCCCAGTTGCCGCCGCAGCCCACCGGGCAGGGCGGCATACGGGTTCCAGCCGTTGGCCATTACGGACGCGCCCCGAACACCGCGATGCGGGTCGAGCGGTTCATTTCACGGCAGGCGTCGAGATCCACGCCTTCGGAGCCGGGATTGTTCTCGTCGCACAGCGGTTTGTTGGGGCCGTTGCCGACGATCTTGAAGCGCTCGCGCGGGAACTCCCATTGCTTGCTGAGATAGTCGACCACCGCTTCGGCGCGCGCCTGCGACAGGCGATTGTTGATCGCGAGATTGCCGGTGCTGTCGGTATTGCCGCTGATCTCGAAATAGGCGCTGCCGTTGTTCTCGATGAACGGCACCATGTCGGTATCGATGGTGCGCTCGGCGCGCTTGCTGAGCGCCGACTGGCCGCTGCCGAAATTGACGATCACCGGCTTGGTCACCGTGGCCGGCGCCTGCACCGCGACCTCACGCTCGACGGCGGTATAGGTTTCGACCTTCTTGGCCTCCACTTGCGCCGTCGTGCTGGCGTCGTAAAGGTTGCGGATGAAGCTCGTGTCGAAGCTGTCCTGCGACGCGATGACCGGCGACTTCGGGTTGGCCAGCGCGCCGGCGGCGCGATAGATCTGGTCGAAACGCTGGTACACGCGCTCGTAGTGATTGGTGCCGCCGGACATACCGAGGATGCGCGCGTTGTCGGCGACGCCGGTCCACAGCAGGTTGTCGAAGAGTTTCTTCACGAACGGCTTGCCTTCGTCCTTGGCGAGCAGGGTGAAGAATTCCTCGGTCTTCACCAGCGCATCGACCGCCTGGTCCGGGTTGGCCTTGGCCGCGTCCACGCCCTTCATCCAGCCGTTGACGAGTTTCTGCACCGCCTCGCGGCCCTGCGGATCGTTGAGTACGCGCTGGTCGCAGACGATCACGTCGAAGATCAGGTTCGATGCGGTCTTGGTGGAATACACCACATGGCCCTTGAT
>CBIHKW010000126.1:0-12503 GCA_966203835.1 uncultured Thermomonas sp. | reverse complement strand
GTCGTAGGTCGCGCCGTGGCTGTCGCCGATGGCGTTGAGCGGCGCGATCACGGTTTCGGCGAAACGCGCGCTTTCTTCCAGAACTGCATCCATCAGTTCGCGATTGATGTCCTCGAAACCGAGGCGGGAGAAGATGCGTTCGCAGTCGAGCACGTCGAACAGCGCGAAACGGATGTCGGCAAGCGGGGCTTTATAGGCGTTCATGTGCGTTCGGGAATGGGAGGTCGGGACTGGAGTCGACAAGGCCGGAATATCCGGCCTGCGGTGTCGGGCGTACGGTGTCGGGCGTGTTGCGGTAGATGGCCGCGATCCGTGATCGGAGCGAGAACGTCCGGCCGGTCAGCGCATCACGCCCGGCAGGCCGGGCACGGGGCTGAGTGCGCTGTTGCGCTTGATCTTGTAATCGCGCGCCTTGCGGTCCTCGGCGGCGGCGGTCAGCGTGCCTTCGAGCGTGTATTTCAGACCGCGGCGGTCGGCCAATGCGTCCGCGATGAGGATGCGGGCCGCGGCGCTGGGCGCGAGTTTGACGACGGCGATATCGGCCGATTCCGGGCCGACGGTGAGGGCCGGTTCGGCCTTCAGTTCGCCCGCGATCTCGGTGTCGGCGTGCAGTGTCAGCGCCACCCGGTCGAAGCGCATCGGGATGCTGCTGTAGTTCTGCAGCCGAAGCTCGACCGACCACTGGCCGTCGCTGCCGACGCTGAGTTGCTGGATGCTGGCGGTGGGCTCGGACACCCGCTTGACTGGTCCGCCGATGCAGCCGGCCAGCGCCAGCAGGGTCAGCGTCGTCATGATGGTTGCGGTCGCTCGTACCGCCCAGGCCTGCAGGGTCCCCCGTTGCCGCATCGTGCACTCCAGAAAAAAGTATTGGCCTGGAAGCATCAGGCCGGACGGCAATACTAGCGCGTCACCGTGCGCGACCGTACGCCTGGAGGTCGGGGGTGGGCAACGGGTCATCGGCCGTTGCGGGAACGGCGCTCGTGCGGATCGACGCCGCGGACCGGCTCAGCGCAGCGGGGCGCTGACGATCAGTGTTTCGAGGTCGTAGCCCATGTCCGTGGCCAGCGCCTTGAGTTCATCGAAGCGGGCGCGGCTCATCTCCGGGGTGCGCGACAGGATCCACAGATACTCGCGGCCGGGTTCGCCGACCACCGCCCACTGATAATCCGGATCGACCGCGATCACCCAGTAATCGGCCCAGGTGAGCGGCAGCCAGGACAGCCAGTCCGGGGCGAAGCGCACCTCCAGCCGGCCCGGATGGTCTTTGTCGCGACGGGCGATGCCTTCCACCGTGTCGGTTTCGCCGTCTTCGTTCCTGCAACTGTTGTGCACGCCGACCAGGCCATCGTCGCGCAGCGTGTACTGGGCGGTGCCCCCGCCCACGCAGTCGCGCTGATAGAACATCGGCAGCCGGGCGATCTCGTGCCACTGCCCGGCATAGCGGGTGATGTCGAGCTGATCCACTGAGGTCACCTCGGCGGCGATGGCCGGCAGGGCCGGCGCAGCGGACAGGATCATCGCGAACAGGAACAGGGCGAACCGGCGCATGCGACCCCCCGTATGCCGCCCGCGGATGCGGGCCCGGCCGATCATAGCCGGCGAACCTTAAAAACCCGTTCGGACTGGTCGCGAGGGGGCAGGGCGCCAGTAAGGGTCATTCGAAAGCCGGAATCGTTGTGCAGAGCGAGAGCAAATCCCCCGTAGCCCCCTTTTCCAAAGGGGGCGAAGCAGGGGGCGCCATACGATTCTGACGAATTCACTGGTGCAGATGCCGCCGCCTTCGATTTCCACATTTGAAAGTCGCTGCCTTTGATTTCCCCCCTTTGAAAAAGGGGGGCAGGGGGGATTTGCTGTTGCCCTACAAGCATCTGCACCAGCGCAGGCTCAATCGATCAACCGCGCACAAGCGGCCGATCCGTCTCCGCATCCCGATGCAACCAGCGATACAGTGCCGGCAGCACCACCAGCGTGAGCAGGGTCGAAGACACGATGCCGCCGATCACCACCGTCGCCAGCGGCCGCTGCACTTCGGAACCCGCGCCGACGTTGAAGGCCATCGGGATGAAGCCCAGCGACGCCACCAGCGCGGTCATCAGCACCGGTCGCAGGCGGCCGAGCGCGCCGTCGACGATGGCGTTGTCCAGTCGGCCGCCCTGTTCGCGGAGTTTGCGGATGAAGGCGATCATCACCAGCCCGTTGAGCACCGCGACGCCCGACAGCGCGATGAAGCCGACGCCCGCCGAGATCGACAGCGGAATGCCGCGTAGCGCCAGCGCGAGCACGCCGCCGGTCAGCGCCAGCGGCACGCCGCTGAACACGATGGCGGCGTCCTTCGCCGAGCCGAAGGCCCAGAACAGCAGCGCGAAAATGATCGCCAGCGTTACCGGCACCACGACGGACAGCCGCTGCGTGGCCGAGATCAACTGCTCGAACGTGCCGCCGTAATCGATCCAGTAGCCCGCTGGCACTTCGACCTCGCTGCCCAGACGCTGCTGCAACTCGGCCACGAAACCGCCGAGATCGCGGCCGCGCACGTTGGCGGTGATCACCACCCGGCGTTTGCCGTTTTCGCGATTGATCTGGTTCGGGCCCAGCGTGGTCTCGATCTTCGCCACTTCGCGCAGCGGCACGGTCTGCGGCGCGCCGGACAACCAGGCCGCGGCGCGGCTCGATTCGTCGATGTTGTTGCTGCCGCGCAACGGAATCGGCAGATCGTGCAGCGCGGCGGGATCCTGACGGATGCGCTCGGGCAAACGGACGACGATATCGAAACGGCGGTCGCCCTCGAACAACTGTCCGGCCACTTCGCCGCCGACCGCGGTCGCGACGGTTTCCTGCACGTCGCCGGGATTCAGCCCGTAACGCACCAGCGCCTCGCGATCCGGTGTGATGGTCAGCAGCGGTAGACCAGTCGCCTGCTCCAGCTTCACGTCCGCAGCACCGGGCACAGTCTTGGCGACGGCTTCGATCTTTTCGCCGACTTCGACGAGTTGTTCCAGATCGTCGCCGTAGAGCTTGATCGCAACGTCGGCGCGCACGCCAGAAATCAATTCGTTCATGCGCATCTGGATCGGCTGGGTGAACTCGTAATTGTTGCCGGGCAGCTGTTTGACGGCTTTTTCGATCTCGACGAGCAGTTGCGCTTTCGACTTGCGCGGATCCGGCCACTGCGCGTGCGGCTTGAGCATCACGAAAGTATCCGCAACCGACGGTGGCATCGGGTCGGTCGCCACTTCGGCGGTGCCGAGCTTGCCGAACACCCGATCCACTTCCGGAAACTGCTTGATGCGCGCCTCCAGCGTCGACTGCATTCGGATGGCCTGATCCAGACTGGTGCCGGGAATGCGCAGCGCATGCAGGGCGATGTCGCCTTCGTCCAGGCTCGGGATGAATTCCGAGCCCAGCCGCGTGGCGAGCAGGCCGCACAGTGTGACCAGCACCAAGGCGCCGGCGATCACCCACATGCGGCTTCGCAACGCCCAGCCGAGCACAGGCGTGTAGACCTGACGCGCCCAGCGCATCACGCGGGTTTCCTTCTCCTCGACTTTCCCGCTGAGGAACATCGCGATCGCCGCCGGAACGAAGGTCAGCGACAGCACCATCGCGCCGGTGAGCGCCAGCACCACGGTGATCGCCATCGGATGGAACATTTTTCCCTCGACGCCGGTCAGCGCGAAGATCGGCAGATACACGGCCGCGATGATACCCAAGCCGAACAGACTGGGGCGGATCACTTCGGCGGTCGCCGATGCGGTGGTGTCCA
This sequence comes from uncultured Thermomonas sp., assembly GCA_966203835.1. Classification (GTDB taxonomy): domain Bacteria; phylum Pseudomonadota; class Gammaproteobacteria; order Xanthomonadales; family Xanthomonadaceae; genus Lysobacter_I. The sequence goes on along the minus strand of CBIHKW010000126.1, from coordinate 8,740 downwards.
GACGTTCCTCCTCGGTCATGACTCGGCCCAGGGCATGTTGCGCATCGCCGAAGCGGCGCAGGCAGTTCTCGATGATGATGACTGCGCCATCGACGATCAGTCCGAAATCCAATGCGCCGAGGCTCATCAGATTGCCGGATACGCCGGCGCGGACCATGCCGGTGAGCGTGAACAACATCGCCAGCGGAATCACCGCCGCGGTGATGAGCGCCGCGCGGATATTCCCCAACAACAGAAACAGCACCACGATCACCAGCAGCGCGCCTTCGACCAGATTCTTGGCAACGGTCTTGATGGTGCGGTCGACCAGCGCGGTGCGGTCGTAGACCGGATTGGCCGACACGCCCGGCGGCAGGCTTTTGTTGGCTTCGGCGAGTTTCGCCGCAGAAGCTTGCGCAACCTCGCGGCTGTTGGCGCCGATCAGCATGAAGACTGTACCCAACACCACTTCGCGGCCGTTCTGGGTGGCGGCGCCGTTGCGCAGCTCCGGGCCTTCGCCGACCTGCGCGACATCGCGCACGCGGATCGGCACGCCGTCGCGGCGGTCCAGCACGATGTCGCGGATTGCGTCGAGATCGGCGACCTGGCCCGGCGCGCGCACCAGGAACTGCTGACCGTTGCGTTCGATATAACCGGCGCCGATGTTCTGGTTGTTCGCGGCGACGGCGGCGACGACATCGTGCAGCGTGAAGCCCAGCGCGACCAGTTTGGCCGGATCGGGGGTGATGTGGATCTGCCGCGCGAAACCGCCGATGGTGTTGACCTCGGTCACGCCCGGCGTGTTGCGCAACTGCGGCCTCACTACCCAGTCCTGCAACGTGCGCAGATCGGTCGCGGTCCACGGCGTGCCGTCCTGCTTGCGCGCTTCGGGCTTGGCATCGACCGTGTACATGAAGATCTCGCCCATGCCGGTGGCGATCGGTCCCATCTCCGGCTCCAAGCCCGCCGGCAATTGAGACTTCACCTGCTGGATGCGTTCGGCGACCAACTGGCGCGCGAAATACAGGTCGGTGCCGTCCTTGAACACCACCGTGACCTGCGACAGCCCATAGCGCGAGATCGATCGCGTGTAGTCCAGCCCGGGCAGGCCCGCGAGCGCGGTCTCGATGGTGAACGTCACGCGCTGTTCGGACTCCAGCGGCGAGTAACCGGCGGCCTCGGTGTTGATCTGTACCTGGACGTTGGTGATGTCCGGCGTGGCGTCGATCGGCAGCTTGGTGAAACTCCATGCGCCGATCGCGACGAGCGCCAGCGTCAGCGCGATCATCAGCAACCGATGCGCGATGGCAAAACGGATGATGCGGTCGAGCATGCCTTTATCGAGCATGCCGCTGCCGCGATTGATGTCGTCAGTGGTCATGCGAGGCTCCCGATTTTTCGATGTCGGCCTTCACCACATAACTCTGTTCGACCACCACCTGATCGCCGGCCTTCAATCCGGACAGCACTTCGACCTGCGACGCATCACGTTTGCCGAGTTCGAGCGGCCTGATTTCATAGGTGTCGCCGACGCGGACGAACACCACGTCCCAGTCGCGGAAGATCTGCAGCGCAGCCAGCGGCACGACCAGCGCGGCCGGCTGCTGTTCGACGGTGATCCGTGCTTTTACCGCAGAGCCCGGCCGCCACAGGCCATCGGCATTCGCGATGGTGGCGCGCGCGACGGTGCTCTGGCTTGCTGTGGCGGTGCCGGGGAGCACGCGTTCGAGCGTGGTCTCGGCGGTGACGCCATCGCTCATGCGCGTGACCGTCACCGGCACGCCCGGGCGGATGTGCTGCGCATCGGCGCCGAAGATGTGCAGATCCACCCACAGCGACGACAGATCGGCGACTTCGAACAGCGGCGCGGCTTCGGTCGCGACCATGCCGACCGATGCATTGCGGGCGAGGACGACGCCGGAGATCGGCGAGGTGATCGCGTAATTCGTCAGGCTGAGATTGCTTTCGATCGAAGCGAGTGTCTGGCCGGCGCGGACCTGATCGCCGACATTCGCGCTGAGTTGCCGCACGGGGCCGGGGAAGCGCGCCGACACTTTCGCGATGCGTCCTTCGACCGGCGTCAGCAGGCCTTGCACTTCGTGTTCGTCGGCGATCACGCCGGCCGCGGCCGCTGCGACGCGGATCCCGGCCTCCTGCGCGATCTTCGCCTCGATCTCGGTGCGACCTTCGTAGCTGGGATACGTCCAGCGCACAGCCTTGCCGGCGACGTTTGCGATCACTTCGACATCGAAGGAATGCGGTTCGCCGACGATGCTGGATGCCATCAGGCTGCCGTCGGTCTGCGCTTTCAGCGCATGATTCTCTGCGATATCGCCCAGACGTTTGAGCCGCACTTCGACGCTGCCCGCGCCGGGTGCCAGCGGTTTGCCGTCGCGATACAGCCATGCCTGGTATTTCGGCGGCGTGCCGTCTTCGGCGATGGCCAGTTCGACAGTGATGCCGTCTTTTTCCAGAAGACGGCCGCCGTGTTCGCCCTTGCGCGGTTCTTCGGCTTCGGCGTGGTCGTCACCTTCTTCGTGGGCGTGCGCCGCTTCGTCGGCGGATTCGCCGCCGCAGGCAGCCAGCAGGAACGAGAGCGCCACTGCGCCGATCAGGATACGAAAGCTCATGGTGAGATTCCTTGTGTGGACGCAGCATCGGCGGCGACGAACGCCTGCCCGGTAAGCCGCTGGATTTCGATCAACGCGCGCTGGGCGTCCAGCGCGACATCGAGTTGTTGTCTGCGTGCGGCGGTGCGTTCGGACTGCAACTGCGCCCATTCGAGATAACTGATGGCGCCGGCGCGGTACGCGCGTTCGGCGGCGGTTTCGGCCTGGCCCAGCTTCGGCAGCACATCGCTCTGCAGCCGTTGCACTTCGACCTGCGCTACCCGGTAACGCCCATGCGCTTCGGCCAGCGTGGAATACAGGGCGAGTCCTTTTGCCTCGCGTTCGATCTCCAGCGACGCGAGTTCGGCTTCGGCGATGCGGATCCCGGGCTGTGCGCGCGTACGGCTGCCGAGAGGCATCGAAACGCTGCCGACAAGACCGAAGTCGTCCGTCGCCTGCGACCGGCGCACGCCGACCTGCCAGTCCAGATCCGCGGTGCCGCTGCTGCGCGCGAGTTGCAGCCGCGCTTCGCGGATGCGTTGCTCATCGGCGAACTGGGCCAGCTCCGGCGTGCTCTGCACAAGCTCGGCCAATGCGGAAAAATCGTCGATCGCGGGCAGTTTCAGCGGGTCGCGCGCGACTACATCGAAATCGGGATCGCGTTCGCCCCACAGCGCCGCCAGATGTTGCCGCGCTGCGATCAGCCGCTGTTCGGCGCGGGCGCGATCCAGTTCGGCGCGGGCCAGCGCCGCCTGCGCGGTCAGCACCACCGATTCCGGCGACGCGCCGGCCTGCAGACGCTGGCGCGCGCCGGCGACCGTGCGCTGGCGCTGGGCGATATCCAACTGCGCGATCTCGCGCTGCTTCTGCGCGGCCACCGCAGCGAGATAGCGGCGCGCGACTTCGGCCAACAGATCGAGGCGCCGGGTTTCGCGTTCGACGGCCAAGGCGTCGATGCGTTGCTGCGCCAGGATGCGCCGCGCATCGAGCTTGCCGCCGCGCTCCAGCACGGAGGCGAGGGTCAGCGTCAGCTCCGCGCTGCGCAGTCCGCTGGACTCGCCGGAACCGAGGGCGTTCTCGACGCTGGCGCCGGCGATCAGCGCCGGACGCAATGCGTCGCGGTCGCGTTCGGCGGCGAGGACATCGCCGCGCGCGCCGAACAGGCGCAGATCGGGGTGGGAATCGGCGACGCGGATGAGCGCGTCGTTCAAGGTCAGGTCGTCGGCAGCTGTCGTGGGAAAAACCACGGCGCAGGCTGCGACGCACACGGCGAGGGCCGCGAGTCGCACACGCATGGGAGCACTCCGATGAATTCAGTGCAGAGAACTGAATTCCATAAGGTTCAGGGGAACGGATCGCCGGCCATGGGCCAGCCGAGCATCAACCCGGAATCGGAGGTCGGAACGGGGTCGCGAAATGCGATGCCGCGATCGGCCGCGTCGTGGCGGGCCGGGGCATCATCGAGGTGAGTTCAAAGACCGGAAGCGGCAGTTGCGACAGGAACGGCAACTGCGGCTGACCGCAGCAGTGTGCGTGATGCGACAGCGCATGGATCGGGTCGTCGGCGTCGCCGCTTTCGTCCATCGCTGTGTGCGAATGCGGTGTGCGATGGTCGAGCGCGGAATCGGTGGAAGCCGAATGCGCCGTCGCTTCGTGCATCTCGCCCCAAGCGGCGAGCACCGGCTGTGCGATCAGGCACAGCAGAAGCAGCAACAGCGCGCTGCTGCGCAGGATCGAACGCGAAAGGTGGCGGATGCGTTGGGTCACGACGGCGCAGGGTAAGCGGTCGGACCCGGGTTACACAATTCCGTTTCCGGCAAAAGTGTCGAACACGCAGCGGATTTCGCTCGTCATCCCCGCCTGAGCGGGGATGACGGCAAAGCCTGTTCGCTCAGCGCCCCGCCACCGGCACCCGGTCCGGCGTGCGTTCGGGCCAGCCGCCGGCGGTGGCACGGTAGACTGCGACCGCGCTGGTCACGCTGCGCGTCCGCGCTTCGGCCAGGGCGTCCTGGGCCTGCAGTCGGGTGCGCTCGGCGTCGAGCACCTCCAGCAGACCCGCGGCACCGGCGTCGTAGCGCAGCCGGGCCAGCCGCGCGGCTTCTGCGCTGTCGCTTGCGGCGGCGGCGAGATGCGCGTCTTCCTGGCGGGTGCGGGCGTGGCGGACGAGTGCGTTCTCGGTGTCTTCCAACGCCTGCAATACCGATTGCTCGTACGCGGCCAGTGCGCCGCGGGCATCGGCGTCCGCCGCTGCGATCCGCGCGCGGACCCGACCGACATCGAGGAAGGACCAGTCGATGCCGAGCGCGACCAGGCGCGTGCCGCTGCCTGAATTTCCGAGGGTATCGGCATCGAAGGATTGCATGCCGAGCAGGCCCGACAGCGTGAGCCGTGGGAACAATTCGGCAGTGGCCACGCCTATCCGTGCGGTCGTCGCGTGCAGGCGCTGTTCCGCCGCGGCGATGTCCGGACGGCGACGCAGCACGTCGGCCGGAGTGTCCGCTGCGAGCGTCGCCGGCAGCGCCGGCAAGGCCTGCGCCGTCGACAGCGAGGCGACCAGCGCGTCCGGCGTGCGGCCGGTCAGCACCGCGAGCCGATGGGTCGCGGTCGCCACCGCGGCCTGCAGCGCCGGCACCCGCGCCAGGGTCGCTTCGAGCTGCGCGCGGGCGCGAGCGGTGTCGAACTCGGTGCCGCTGCCCGCTTTCAACCGGGCTTCGACCAGATCGCGGGTTTCGCGCTGCAGCCCGGCATTGGCTTCGGCCACGCGCAATCGTTCCTGCAGCCCACGTAATTCGGCGTAGGTGCCGACGACTTCGGCGACCACCGCGACCTGCATCGCGGCGAGATCGGCGCGGGTCGCGTCGGCTTCGGCGCGCTGCGCTTCCACGCCGCGACGCACGCGACCGAACAGGTCGAGTTCCCAGGCGAGGCGTGCGCCGCCTTCGTAGTTCTCGTAATCGCGCGGTGCGCCGGCGGCCTGGTCGACGCTTTGGCGGCCATCGGTCGCGGTGGCGTCGACGGTGATCGTCGGCAGGCGGTCGAACTTCGCGCCGCGCAGCAGCGCATCGGCGCGGTCGAGGCGGGCGAGCGCGATGCGCAGGTCGTGGTTGGCGCGCAATGCGTCGTCCACCAGCGCATCGAGCTGTGCATCGCCGAAGCCGCGCCAGAACGCTGCGCCGTCGGTGGCAGAAGGCGCGGCTTCGCTGGTGTAGAGCGTGGAGGCAGCGAAGTGGTCAGGCGCAGGCGTCGCCGGCTTCACGAAATCGGGACCGGCGGCGCAGGCGCTCAATGCCAGCGTCAGCGCAGCGGTTTTCAACAGCGCGGCCGTGGCCGCGCGTGCAGGGTGAGTCATTGCAGTTCTCCGGAAAAGGGCGCGCGGGCTCGCTGCCAAGTGGTGGCCAGCGATGTCGTCTGTGCGCTTACCAGGGCAGCGATTGCTCCTGATAGAAATAGCCGCCGTTGGGGCCGGCGTCGTCGATCAGCGCCAGACGCACGCTGGTGCGCGCCCCGGTCGGGATATCGATTTCGCCTTCGCCGCCGTTCATTTCGGTCTTCACATAGCCCGGGTGGATAGTGTTGATCTTGATCTTGCTGTCGCGCAGTTCGTAGGCGAGTTGCACGGTCCACGCATTCACCGCGCTCTTGGACACGTTGTAGGCCGGCACCTTGAAGTCGTAGATCGGCGATGCGGGATCGCTGTGCATCGCCAACGAGCCCAGCAGGCTGGAGACGTTGACGATGCGGCCCGCGTCGGACTTGTGCAGCAGCGGCAGGAACGCCTGCGTTGCCGCGATCAAGCCGAAGACGTTGGTGTCGAAAGTCTTGCGCCAGGTGTCGATCGTCTGCTCGGAAACTTTCAGGCCCATGGTGTCGACGAGGATGCCGGCGTTATTGACCAGGATGTCCAGCTTGCCGTGTTTCTGCGCGACCGCGTCCGCAGCGGCGGACAGGCTGGCGGCATCGGTCACGTCGAGTTCGATCGCTTCCACCGGCAGGCCTTCAGCCTGCAGTTTCAGCGCCGCGTCGACGGCTTTGGCGCGGTCGCGCCCGGCGAGGAGGGTATGCACGCCGGCGGCGGCGAGCTGGCGGACGGTCTCGAAGCCGATGCCGCGGGTGGCGCCGGTGACCAGCGCGATTTTGGTGTTGTCAGGCATGGAATGCTCCGTGGGGGATTGTGTTTTTGTGGATTGCGGGCGACGTGGATCGGCGCCCGGGATTCGATCTTGCGGTCGCGCCATCGATGCGCGCTATCCGCTTCTTGTGATGCTTTTTTGCAGTGTCTTTTTCTAATTGATTACGCTTCCGCCGTCTGTGGCGATGGCGCGTGTCCGCCGAGCGTGGAATCGCCATGCGACACCAGCGGCCGGCCCGACAATTTGCGCAGGCTGACGTAGAACACCGGGGTCAGGAACAGGCCGAACAGGGTCACGCCGAGCATGCCGGCGAACACGGTGATGCCGGTGACCGAGCGGACTTCCGCACCCGCGCCGTGCGACAGCAGCAGCGGCACGGTGCCGGCGATGAACGCCACCGAGGTCATGACGATGGGGCGCAGACGCAGGCGGCAGGCTTCCAGCGCCGATTCGACGATGCCCTTGCCCTGCATTTCCAGTTCGCGGGCGAACTCGACGATCAGGATCGCGTTCTTGCACGCCAGGCCCATCAGCACCACCAGGCCGACCTGCACGAACACGTTGTTGTCGCCGCCGGTCAGCCACACGCCGAACAGTGCGGACAGCAGCGTCATCGGCACGATCAGGATCACCGCCAGCGGCAGGCTCCAGCTTTCGTACAGCGCCGCCAGCACCAGGAAGGCCAACAGCACCGCCAGCGGGAACACCACCAGTGCGGCCTTGCCCTGGGTGGCTTCCTGATAGCTCAGGTCGCTCCAGTCGATGCCCATGCCGGGCGGCAAAGCGGTCGCCGCGATCTCTCTCACTTTGTCCATGGCTTCGGCCGAGGACAGCATGCGCGGATCGGCTTCGCCGAGGATGTCGGCGGCCGGATAGCCGTTGAAGCGGATCACCGGGTCGGGGCCGTAGGTCTGGGTGATCTTCACCATGCTGCCGATCGGCACCATCTCGCCGTTGGCGTTGCGGGTGCGCAGGTTGGCGATGTCTTCCACGTTGTCGCGGAACTGGCCGTCGGCCTGCGCGATCACCTGCCAGGTGCGGCCGAACATGTTGAAGTCGTTGACGTAGGCCGAACCCAGATAGGTCTGCAGGGTGTCGAACAATTCGGTCAACGGCACGCCCTGCGCCTTGGCTTTCACCCGGTCCACGTCCGCGTCCAGCTGCGGCACGTTCGCCTGATAGCTGCTGATGGGGAAGCCCATGCCCGGGGTCTGCGAAGCGGTGCCCTGGAACGCGTTCACCGCATTCTGCAGCGCGCCGTAGCCTTGGTTGGTACGGTCCTCGATGAACAGCGAATAGCCCGAACCATTGCCGAGACCCTGGATCGGCGGCGGCATCAGCGCGAACGCGAAACCTTCCTGGATGCCGGCGATCTTCTGGTTGAGCTGGTCGCTGATCTCCTTGGCGGAATTCTTGCGCTGGTCGAACGGCTTCAAGGTGAAGAAAGCCACGCCGCTGTTCGGGGTGTTGGTGAACTGCAGCGGATTCAGGCCGGGGAAGGCGATTTCGCTGTCCACGCCTTCGATGCTCTTGGCCATCTCCGCCACTTTCTTCAGTGCCGCGTCGGTGCGTTCGATGGAAGCGCCTTCCGGCATCTTCACGCCCGCAATCAGATAGAGCTTGTCTTGCAGCGGAATGAATCCCGTCGGCACCGCCTTGAACATCACGCCAGCACCGACCAGCAGGACGAAGTAGACCGCGAACACCGCGCCGCGACGGCCCAGCGCCCGCGACACCGCACCTTCATAGCGTTCCGAGCCGCGTTTGAAGAAGCGGTTGAACGGACGGAAGATCCAGCCGAACAGGCGGTCGATCAGGCGCGAAGGTGCGTCCTTGGCTTCACCATGCGGCTTCAGCAGCAGCGCCGCGAGCGCCGGCGAGAGGGTCAGCGAATTGATCGCCGAGATCACCGTGGAGATGGCGATGGTGACCGCGAACTGCTTGTAGAACTGACCGGTCACGCCCGACAGGAACGCCATCGGCACGAACACCGCGCACAGCACCAGCGCGATCGCGATGATC
>CBIHKW010000125.1:0-12607 GCA_966203835.1 uncultured Thermomonas sp. | reverse complement strand
CGGTCATGTCGGCGACCAGCACGTCGCCGGGCTGCACGCGGCTCATGTCGGCGAGCGAACGCACCACGCGGGCCACGCCGCTGCCGATCTTGTTGCCGATCGCGCGGCCTTCGGCGATGACGTCGCCGCGGCGGTTGAGGCTGTAGCGTTCGATCTGGGTGGCGTGCGCGCGCGACTTCACGGTCTCGGGACGCGCCTGCACCACGAAGAGCTTGCCGGTGATGCCGTCCTTCGCCCACTCGATGTCCATCGGGCGGCCGTAGTGTTCCTCGATGGTCAGCGCCTGACGCGACAGTTCGTGCACGTCTTCATCGGTGATCGAGAAGGCGTTGCGCAGTTCGGCCGGCGTGTCTTCGTTGCGCACGCGCTCGCCGGGGGCATCGGAATAGACCATGCGGATCTGTTTGGCGCCCATCGAGCGGCGCAGGATCGCCGGCTTGCCTGCGCGCAGGGTCGGCTTGTAGACGTAGAACTCGTCGGGATTCACTGCGCCCTGGACCACGTTCTCGCCCAGACCGTAGCTGGCGGTGACGAACACCACGTTGCGGAAGCCCGATTCGGTGTCGAGCGTGAACAGCACGCCGGAGGAGCCGACATCGGAACGCACCATCAGCTGCACGCCGGCCGAGAGGAACACGTCCTCGTGCTTGAAGCCGTGATGCACCCGGTATGCGATCGCCCGGTCGTTGTAGAGACTGGCGAACACTTCCTTGACCTTGCGCACCACATCATCGGCGCCGGTCACGTTGAGGAAGGTTTCCTGCTGGCCGGCGAAGGAGGCGTCGGGCAGGTCTTCGGCCGTTGCGGACGAACGGACCGCAACCGCGACCTCGATACTGCCCCCGCTGTTACCGGAATTTTCCTGGCACAACTGTGCATAAGCAGTGCGGATATCGGCATCGAGCTGCGGCTGCAGCGGGGCGTCGATCACCCAGCCGCGGATTTCGCCGCCAGCGGCGTTGAGGGCCGGCACGTCCTCGACATCCAGGGTCGCCAGGCGGTCGAAGATGCGCTGATGCAGCTGGTTGTGGGCGATGAAGTCCTTGAACGCCTCGGCGGTGGTGGCGTAACCGCCCGGCACCGAGACCCCCAGCCCGGCCAGATGGCCGATCATTTCGCCCAGCGAGGAGTTCTTGCCGCCCACGCGGGCGAGGTCGGACAGGCGCAACTCGTGCAGCCAGAGGATGTTCTCGTTCAACGGGGGCTCCATACGGGCGCGGTGCGGCGCCGGGAAAGCGGTTATTTTAACAAGACCGCGCCCCGCTTAGTCCTATCCCCAATCACCAATGCGAGCCTCATGAGCCAGACCCGACCGGTTTTCTACATCTCCGACGGCACCGGCATCACCGCCGAAACCATCGGCCACAGCCTGTTGACCCAGTTCAGCGACACGCATTTCCGTACGGAGCGCATCTCGTTCGTGGATACCGCGGAGAAGGCGGGGGAGGCCGCGGCGCTGATCCGCGCCGCCGGCGAGGCCCTGGGCACGCGCCCGATCGTCGTCAGCTCCTGCGTCGACGCCAATCTCAGCACCGTGCTGGCCGAGAGCGGGGCGCTGATGCTGGACGTGTTCGCCCCGTTCATCGAGCCGCTGGAGCGCGAACTGGGCCAGCAGCGGCTGTCGCGGGTGGGGCACGCGCACGGCATCGTCGATTTCGAGACCTACCACCGCCGCATCAACGCGATGAATTTCGCCTTGACCCACGACGACGGCATCGCCACCAACTACGACGAGGCCGACGTGATCCTGGTCGCCGTCTCGCGTGCCGGCAAGACCCCGACCTGCATCTATCTGGCCATGCATCACGGCGTGAAGGCGGCGAACTACCCGCTGACCGACGAAGATCTGGAGCACGACCGCCTGCCGCCGCGGCTGCGCCAGCATCGTGCCAAGCTGTTCGGACTGACCATCGACCCGGTTCGGCTGCAGCAGATCCGCCAGGAGCGCCGAGCCAACTCGCGCTATGCGCAGCTCGACACCTGCAAGCGCGAGGTCGCGGCGGCGGAAACGATGCTGCGCGCCGAACGCATTCCCACGCTCAGCACCACGCACACGTCGATCGAGGAGATCGCGAGCAAGGTGATGACGACGTTGGGGATTCACCGCGAGATGTATTGAGGGATATCCAGATGGATACCTGAACCGGGAAGCCGAATGTCCGGGGCGGTTGCGCGACGCAGCGAGCCCCATATTCCCCGCGTTTCATGGATCCGTCAATGCTGTCGCGGAGCGCATCCGGTGTGTACGATCCGCTGCATGTCGCATGTCCTTTCCCGCTCGATCGATGCCGCGAAAATCAACCGCTTCTCATGGTTGATGGCGCTGTATGCCGAAAACCACCAGCGCCTCCATCGGCTGTTCATCCCCGAGCATCTGCGCGAAGGCCGCTATGTGTCATCGGTCGGCGACGGCCTGGATCTGCATCTTGAGGTGATGGCGCAACACGCCTACACCGTTGAACTGCGGCTGAGTTACGCGCTGATCGACCCGGTGACCGGCGAACCGGACCCGTCCGCGCACGTGCGGCTGTACCGCGATACGAAACAGGTTGAAGCGACGCATTGTTATCTCGGTCGTCGCTGGCAGGACGTGATCGGCATGTACCCGGCGCCGGGCGAAGCGCTGGATCATCGGCTGCGCATGAACACCTTTCTCGGCAAGTGGCTGCAATACCTTGCGGAGCGGGGGCATGGCGCCCTCAGTCTCAGCGAGCGGCATGAGGATCCCGAAGTCGTTGCATCGATACCGGGCGTCTGAATCCCGCGCGTTTTGAATCATTGACGTTCGCGTCTGCGAAAACGACGAAGCCCGCGTGAGCGGGCTTCGTCGTTTCGAATAGTGGCGTCCCCACGGGGATTCGAACCCCGGTGTCCACCGTGAAAGGGTGGTGTCCTAGGCCTCTAGACGATGGGGACGTCGTAGAACTCTGTAACCACTTCAAATCCGGCCTAACGATCTGAAGCGCTTTGTAGATTGGTGGAGCCAGGCGGGATCGAACCGCCGACCTCCTGCATGCCATGCAGGCGCTCTCCCAGCTGAGCTATGGCCCCATGTGTCTCTGGAGAGCGCAAAAGTTGAGAGGGCGTCCGCGGAGGCGTCAAGCATCGGTTGAACAAATTTTTCGTGCGCCCTCACCACAGTGCATCGCGCAGCTTGTACCAGGCCATCGCAGCGACCAGCATCGGGGTGCGCAAAGCCCGGCCGCCGGGGAAATCCCGGTGACGGATGCGTTCGAACACATCGAGTCGTTCGGACTGCCCGCGGATCGCTTCGGCGATGACCTTGCCGGCCAATCCGGTGACGTTCACGCCGTGCCCCGAGAAGCCCTGCGCGAAATACACGTTGTCCTTGCCGATCCGGCCCCAGTGCGGCGCGCGGTTGAAGCTGATGTCGATGGTGCCGCCCCAGACATGCTCGAAACCGACATCCGCCAACTGCGGAAACACCTTGCGCATCCGCCGGGTCATCACCCAGGCCAGATTGGGCGGCTGGAAGTTCGAATAGCTGGCGCGTCCGCCGAACAGCAGGCGGTGGTCGCTGCTGAGCCGGAAATAATCCAGCGCCCAATTGGTATCGGCGATGGCCATGTCGTTCGCGATCAGCGCCCGGGCACGGGCTTCGCCGAGTGGCTTTGTGGCGCCGATGTAGGTACCGACCGGCATGATTTTGCGGTCGAGCTCGGGGGCTACGCCCTTCACCAACGCATTGCCCGCGAGGACTGCGAAATCGCAGCGCACGCGACCGTCGGCGGTGTGCAGCACCGGACGTGTGCCGTGTTCGATCCGCAGCACCTTGCTGGCTTCGCAGATGCGCACGCCGGCCGCCAGCGCGGCGCGAGCGAGGCCCAGCACGTATTTCAGCGGGTGCAGATGCCCCGAACGCTCGTCGTACAGACCGCCGAGATAGCGCGGCGAGTCGAGCAGCGCACGCAGCGATTCCCGGTCGCGCCACGGCAGCGGGTAGTCGTAATGCTGCTGCAGCTCTTCCTGCCAGGCCTGCAGTTCGCGGACCTGGCGCGGCTTGATCGCGACGTGGCAGTGTCCCGGACGCCAGTCGCAGTCGATGCCGTAGCGTTCGCGGCGTTCGTGGATCAGCTGGATGCTTTCGAGCGACCAGTCGAACATGCGACGCGCATCTTCGCGCCCGAGCAGCGATTCGAGTTTGCCCTCGCTGCAGCCCCAGCCGAAGATCACCTGGCCGCCGTTGCGGCCCGATGCGCCCCAGCCGATGCGCTCGGCTTCGAGCACAACGACCTTGTAGCCGGCTTCCGCGAGTTCCAGCGCGGCGGACAGACCGACGTAACCCGCACCGAGGATGCAGACATCGGCGTCGATATCGCCCTGCAGCGCCGGCTGTGGCGGCAGCGGTTCGACGCTGGCGGCGTACCAGCTGGGCGGGTAGGGCGAGGTGGTCATGCGCGGCCCCGCTTCGTCACACCGACCGCAGATACCAGTCGTATTCCAGCGTGGTGACTTCGCGATAGAAGCTGTGCAGTTCCTTCAGCTTCTGCTGGCCGTAGATGTGGCGGAAACGTTCGCCGAACTGGTCGGCGATGAAGTCGCTGGCCATGAAATCGCTGATCGAGTCGCGCCAGTAGGGCGTCTTGATCTCGGTCTGTTCGTAGGCGTTGCCGACCACCGGCGCGCCGGGGTCGTAGCCGTGTTCGATGCCGTCGAGCATGCCCGCGAGCACCGCGGCGGTGGCGAGATACACGTTGGCGTCGGCGCCGGCGATGCGGTGTTCGATGCGGGTGTTCTTCTCGTCGCTGTGCGGGACGCGCATGGCCACGGTCCGGTTGTTGAAGCCCCAGACTTCGTTCAGCGGCACGAACGCATTCAGCACGAAGCGCCGGTAGCTGTTGGCGTTGGGCGCGAACAGCAGCAGGCAGTCCTTGGCGCTGCGCTGCAGGCCGCCGATGGCGTGGCGCAGCGCGTCGCAGGGCGCGTCCGGCGTGCAGGCGAAGATATTGTCGCCGTTCGCATCGAGAACGCTGGCGTGGATGTGCAGGCCGCTGCCGGCCTGGTCGACCAGCGGCTTGGCCATGAAACTGGCCTGCAGCCCCTGTTTCTGTGCGATCGACTTGATCGCGCGCTTCAGATAGATCGCATCGTCGCAGGCGAGCAGGGCGTCGTCGCGGTGTTTGAGGTTGATCTCGAACTGGCCGGGCGCGTATTCGGCGACAGCGGTGTCGGCCGGAATGCCCTGGATCTTGCAGGCGCCGGCGACGGCGTCGATGAAATCGTGGAAATCGTTGAGGTCTTCGATGTAGTAGACCTGCGTGCTGGTGTTGCGCGCGCCGGTGTGCGCGTTCACCGGCGGCTGCGGGCGGCCGTGCGCGTCGGGGAGGCGGTCGAAGAGATAGAACTCCAGTTCCACTGCGACCACCGGCTTCAGTCCGCGTGCGGCGTAGCGGTCGAGCACGCGCTTCAGCACTTCGCGCGGGTTGGCCTCGAAGGCGCTGCCGTGGGCGTCTTCCATCGACAGCAGCAACTGCGCCATCGGTCGCGGCGACCACGGCACCGGCCGCAGCGTGCCCGGCACCGGGCGGCAGATGCGGTCTTCGTCGCCGATGTCGTAGCCCAGTCCGGTCTCCTCGACGGTGTTGCCGGTGATGTCGGTCGCGATCAGCGACATCGGCAGGCAGATGCCATCGGCGTAGACCTTCTCAAGCGCGCTGCGGGTGATGCGTTTGCCGCGCAGCAGGCCGTTCATGTCGGGCAGGATCAGATCGACCAACTCGCAGTCGGGGGCTTGCTGCAGCGCAAGAAGGTCTTCGGGCGTGAGGCTTGCGGGCATGATGTCGGGGTTCTTCATGGGCTTCGCGACAGTGTGACAGTTGCCGATACGGGCTGGAAGGCGTCAAGAATACTCAACAGGCATCTTGCCAGCTTTCCCGCCGTTGCTGCGATAAAACGCTGCCGCAATGCAGCAATTTGCCGTTCTTTGCCTGTGGCGAGGGTCGAGTGTTGCAGAAATCGAACATGCCGGTTAACGTGCGGATGACGCCCCCGACGCCTCGCACAGAGCCTTCCGCATGTCCTCACCATCGGCACGGCTACCGCTGGTTGGTCTGCCGACCGACCGCAAACTCATCGGCCCGCATCCTTTTCTTGCGGCCGGAGAGAAGTATGTCCGCGCGGTCGTCGACGGCGCCGAATGCCTGCCGTTGCTGATCCCCGGCCTGCAGCCGGCTTTGCCGCTGCGGCAACTGCTGGAGGGGCTGGACGGCATCCTGCTGACCGGTTCGGTGAGCAATATCGAGCCGCACCACTACAGCGACGAGCCCAGCTATCCGGGCAATCTCCACGACCCAGCCCGGGACGAAACCAATCTCGCGCTGATCCCGCTGGCGATTGCGTTAGGGTTGCCGATCCTCGCCATCTGCCGCGGCTTCCAGGAAATCAACGTTGCCTTCGGTGGCCGCCTGCACCAGAAAGTGCATGAAGTCGCCGGCTACATGGATCATCGCGAAAACCTCGACGATCCGCTCGACCGGCAGTACGCCCCCACCCATGAGATCGCACTGAGTCCCGGTGGATGGCTTGCCGGCATCGCCGGCGCGGACCGCGTACAGGTCAATTCGCTGCACGGGCAGGGCATCGCGGTGCTGGGCGAAGGACTGACGGTGGAGGCGACCGCGCCGGATGGGTTGATCGAGGCTTATCGCCGCGGCGGTCAGCATCCTTCCGACGATCCATCTTCTTCCAAAGGCCCGTTCCTGCTCGCGGTGCAATGGCATCCCGAGTGGCGCGTGCTCGAGAATTCTTTCTATCAGGGCATTTTCCGTGCCTTCGGCGACGCCTGCCGACAACGCGCCAACCAACGGATACGATGACGGCATGAGCCCGAAAACCCCAGCCCGAAAAGCGCCCTCCAAACGCACGGTCACCCAGCGAAAACCCGCGCCCGCTGCCGTCGACGCCCAGCCCGGCGAACACGCGCTGCTGCGCTGGCTGAAGGACCGCAACATCACCGAAGTCGAATGTCTCGTGCCGGACATCACCGGCAATGCGCGCGGCAAGATCATCCCCGCAGACAAGTTCTCGCACGATTACGGCACCCGGCTGCCGGAAGGCATCTTCGCAACCACCGTCACCGGCGACTATCCCGACGATTACTACGACCTGATTTCGCCCTCCGACGCCGACATGCTGCTGCGTCCGGACCCCGATACCGTGCGCTTGGTGCCCTGGGCCACCGATCCGACCGCTCAGATCATCCACGATTGCTACACCAAGGCCGGCGAGCGTCATGAACTGGCGCCGCGCAATGTCCTCAAGCGCGTGCTTGATGCTTACGAGGAATTGGGCCTGCGGCCGGTGGTCGCGCCCGAGGTCGAATTCTTCCTGGTGCAGAAGAACACCGACCCGGATTTCCCGCTGCAGCCGCCTGCCGGCCGCTCCGGGCGTCCGGAAACCGCGCGTCAGTCGTATTCCATCGATGCGGTCAACGAGTTCGATCCGATCCTTGATCTGATGTACGACTACAGCGATGCGATGCAACTGGACGTGGACACGCTGATCCACGAATCCGGCGCGGCGCAGCTGGAGGTCAATTTCACCCATGCCGATGCGATGTCGCGCGCCGATCAGGTGTTCATGTTCAAGCGGATGATGCGCGAGGCCGCGATGCGCCACGGCGTGTACGCGACCTTCCTCGCCAAGCCGATGGAGAACGAGCCCGGCAGCGCGATGCATATTCACCAGAGTCTGGTCGATGTGAAGACCGGCAAGAATGTGTTCACCGGCAAGACCGAGGGCAAGCAGAGCAAGATCTTCCAGCACTACCTCGGCGGGCTGCAGAAATACGTGCCGATGGCGATGGCGTTCTTCGCGCCCAACGTCAATTCCTACCGCCGCCTGGCGCTGGGCCAAGTCGCCCCGATCAATGTGCAGTGGGGTTACGACAATCGCACCTGCGGCCTGCGCGTGCCGATGGATACGCCCGAGAACACCCGCGTGGAAAGCCGTTTCGCCGGCTCCGACGCCAATCCCTATCTGGCGATGGCCGGCACGCTGGCCTGCGGTCTGTTCGGGATCCGCGAGAAGCTGCAGCCGACTGCGCCGCTCACCATCAGCGCCCAGGACATCGGTTTCGAACTGCCGCGTTCGCTCGGCGAGGCGCTGGATCAGTTGGAAACCTGCACGATGCTGCACGACCTGATGGGTGCGCGCTTCGTCCGCGCCTACATCTCGGTCAAGCGCAAGGAATACGAGACCTTCTTCCGCGTGATCAGTTCGTGGGAGCGCGAATTCCTGCTGCTGAACGTCTGATCCTCAGCTTCGCTCATCAATATCGGGCTGATTCCCGACAAACGATCAGCCGCCCCTGCAATCTTCGTCCGGAACCATCATGCAAAAAGCCGACATCGCCCATCTGCAGCAGCTCGACGCCGCACATCATCTGCATCCGTTCAACGACAACGCCGCGCTGGCGAAGAAGGGCACCCGCATCCTCACTCGCGGTGAAGGCGCTTATGTCTGGGATGCCGACGGCAACAAGCTGCTGGATGCCTTCGCCGGTCTGTGGTGCGTGAATCTCGGCTATGGCCGCAAGGAACTGGGCGACGCCGCGTCGCGGCAGATGACCGAACTGGCCTACTACAACAGTTTCTTCCAATGCACGGTGGAGCCGACGATCCAGCTCTCGGCCAAACTGGCGGAACTGACGCCAGCCGACCTCAATCACGCCTTCTTCACCAATTCCGGCTCCGAGGCCAACGACACCATCCTGCGTCTGGTGCGGCATTTCTGGGCGGTGCAGGACCAGCCGCAGAAGAACATCTTCATCGGGCGCCACAACGGCTATCACGGCACCACCATGGCCGGCGCCAGCCTCGGCGGCATGGCCGGCATGCACAAGCAGGGCGGGCTGCCGATCCCCGACATCCATCACATCGACCCGCCGTTCTGGTTCGCCGACGGCGGCGACCTGTCGCCCGAGGAATACGGACTTGTCGCGGCGCGGCGTCTGGAAGACAAGATCCTCGCGCTCGGCCCGGACCGGGTCGCGGCCTTCATCGGCGAGCCGATCATGGGCGCGATCGGCGTCTACATCCCGCCGACGACCTACTGGCCGGAAATCGAGCGCATCTGCCGCAAGTACGACGTGCTGCTGGTCGCCGATGAAGTGATCTGCGGGTTCGGCCGCACCGGCGAATGGTTCGGCGCGGATTATTTCGGCTTCACCCCGGATGTGATGACGCTCGCGAAGGGCATCACCTCGGGTTACATCCCGCTGGGCGCGGCGATGTTCAATGATCGCGTCGCCGGCGTACTCAAGCATCAGGGCGGCGAACTGGCCCACGGCTGCACCTATTCTGGCCACCCGGTCTGCACAGCGGTGGCGCTGGAGAACATCCGCATCCTGCAGGAGGAGGGCATCGTCGATCGCGCCCGTACCGACATCGCCCCGTACCTGGCCCAGCGCTGGGCCGAGCTCGGCGAGCACCGGCTGGTGGGCGAAGCGCGCATCGCCGGCATGGTCGGCGCGCTGGAGCTGGTGCCCGACAAGGGCAAGCGCGCGTTCTTCGAGGAGCGCGGCAAGGTCGGCGTGCTCTGCCGCGACATGGCCCTGCGCAACGGGCTGATCCTGCGCGCGACCTATGATTCAATGCTGTTGTCGCCGCCGCTGATCATCACCCGCGAGCAGGTCGACGAGTTGTTCGAGAAGACCTGGAAATCGTTGAACGAGACCGCGGTCGCACTGGAGCAATGATCCACGCCCGATGACCGCTGGCGCATGCCGCCAAGCTGCGCGACACTCGCCTGTGAACCGCTACCGCCATCCACCGATGCCCCACGGGGCGAGAGGAATGCCATGAAATTGCGAATGCTGGGTCTGTCCGTCGCTGTCTCCATGCTGGTCGCCTGCGGCGGCGGCGACAAACAAGCCGCCGACGGCGGCAAAGCCGGAAGCGGCGAGAAGATCGTCAACGTCATCAACTGGTCGGATTACATCGCCGAAGACACCAACGCCAACTTCGAGAAGGCCACCGGCATCAAAGTGGTCTACGACGTGTTCGACAGCAACGAAGTGCTGGAAACCAAACTGCTGGCCGGATCGAGCGGCTACGACGTGGTGGTGCCGTCCTCCGACTTCCTCGGCCGCCAGATCAAGGCCGGCGTGTTCCATCCGCTGGACCGCAGCAAGATCCCGAACTATGCCAATCTCGATCCGACGATCATGAAGCGCCTGGAGAACCTCGACCCGGGCAACAAGTTCGGCATCCCTTACATGATCGGTACCACCGGCATCGGCTACAACGTCGACAAGGTCAAAGCGGCCTTCGGCAGCACCGACATCGCCAACAGTCTGGATCTGATCTTCAAACCGGAGAACATCTCCAAACTGAAGGATTGCGGCGTCACCGTGCTGGACGCGCCGATCGATATCATCAAGATCGCGCTGCACTATCAGGGCGAAGATCCGAACAGTGAAGACCCGGCGGTCATCGCCAAAGCGGTGCCGCTGCTGAAAGCGATCCGTCCGTACATCACCACGTTCCACTCCTCGTCCTACATCGATGCCTTGGCCAGTGGCGACACCTGTCTGGTGCTGGCATGGTCGGGCGACATCATCCAGGCCCGCAATCGCGCCGCCGAAGCCGGAAACGGCGTCAATATCGCCTACTCGATCCCGAAGGAAGGCGCGCCGCAGTGGTTCGACATGCTGGCGATTCCGAAAGACGCCAAGCATATCGATGAGGCCTATGCCTACATCAACAATCTGCTCGATCCGAAGGTGATGGCCGCGAACTCCAACTTCATCAGCTATCCGAACGCGATCCCGGCGACCAAACCGATGATCCTGCCGGAAATCACCAGCGATCCGACCCTGTACCCGCCGCCGGAAGTGGCCGCCAAGCTGTGGACCTTCACCGTCGTGCCGCCGAAAGTGGCCGAGCAGTACACGCGGATCTGGACCGATCTGAAGACGGGACGCTGATGCCGGCACGGAGCCGGCGTCGCCGGCTCCGTTTGCGCGCTGCATGACAGTGCGCTGCACAACACGACGGGGATGATGGATGGGCACCGAGCCAACCAGCAGCGTTAAAGAAAACGGCAAAGACACCGATGGATATCTGCGGATCGTCGATGTGCGCAAGGAGTTCGACGGTTTCGTCGCGGTCGAAGACACCAATCTCAGCATCCGCAAGGGCGAGATCTTCGCATTGCTCGGCGGTTCCGGCTGCGGTAAATCGACGCTGTTGCGCTGTTTGGGCGGGTTCGAAAAACCGACCTCGGGCAAGATCTATCTCGACGGCCAGTTGATGAACGATCTGCCGCCCTACGAGCGGCCGATCAACATGATGTTCCAGTCGTATGCGCTGTTCCCGCACATGACCGTGGCCCAGAACATCGCCTTTGGCCCGAAACAGGATGGCATGCCGAAGCAGCAGATCGAAGCGCGCGTCACCGAGATGCTGAAACTGGTGCAGATGGAAAAGTACGCCCAGCGCAAGCCGCATCAGCTCTCCGGCGGCCAGCAACAGCGCGTGGCGCTGGCGCGTTCGCTGGCGAAAGGGCCGAAGCTGCTGCTGCTGGACGAACCGATGGGCGCGCTCGACAAGAAACTGCGCTCGCAGATGCAGCTCGAACTGGTCAGCATCATCGAAAAATCCGGCGTGACCTGCGTGATGGTGACCCACGACCAGGAAGAGGCCATGACCATGGCCACCCGCATCGCACTGATGGACAGCGGGCGCATCCGTCAGGTCGCCACGCCCGACGAAATCTACGAATCGCCGACCAGCCGTTTCGCCGCCGAATTCATCGGTTCGGTGAACATGATCGAAGGCAGGATCGAGGAGGACATGAAGGATTACGTGACCATCCGCGCGCCGCAGCTGCCGGATGTGATCTACGTCGGTCACGGCATTTCCGGTTACGAAGGTCAGGAAGTCGCGTTCGGGGTACGCCCGGAAAAAGTCCAGATCAGCAAGGAAGAACCGGCGCAGCCGCACAACAAGGCGCGCGGCAAGATCGAGGACATCGCCTATTTCGGCAGCCACTCGGTCTTCCACGTGCGCCTGCCCACCGGCTTCAAGATGATGGCCAACTTCGCCAACCAGGAACGCTGGGCGAGCGAAGGCATGACCTGGGGCGATGAAGTCTGGGTGTCGTGGGGCGAGAACGAAGGCGTGGTGCTGACCTCATGAACGCGAGCATCGGCAGGGTTCTGGCGAAACTGGTGCCCGGCAAACGCTGGGGCGTGATCGCGATCCCTTATCTGTGGATGCTGTTGTTCTTCGCGATTCCGTTCCTGATCGTGCTGCGCATTTCCTTCTCGATGCGCGATCAGACCCAGTCGCCGCCGTACACGCCGATCATCGAATACATCGACAACGCGGTCACGATGAAGCTCAATCTGAGCCATTACGCGACCCTGGCGACCGATTCGCTGTACGTGCAGGCCTACGGCAGTTCGCTGTGGATCGCGGCGGTGTCGACGTTGCTTGCGCTGTTGATTGGTTACCCGATGGCCTACGCCATCTCGCGGCTGTCGCCGTCCGCGCGCAATGTCGCGATGATGCTGGTCGTGCTGCCGTCGTGGACCTCGTTCCTGATCCGCGTCTACGCCTGGATCGGCCTTCTCAGGCCGGAT
>CBIHKW010000124.1:0-12743 GCA_966203835.1 uncultured Thermomonas sp. | reverse complement strand
CGACGCGCATCGCTTGACCAGCATCACCGATCGCGACGGCAACACCATCACCTACGCCTTGAACGACGCGGGCGAACGGACGACGGAAGAGATTCGTGATACCAGCGGTGTTCTGGTGCGCAAACTTGCGCGTATCTACAACGCGCTGGGGCAGTTGGAGAAGGTACAAACCCCGCATCCGGATCCTGCCATTCTCTCGCCGGTCACCACTGGTTTCGGATACGACGCCGACGGTAATCTCAACAAAGTCACCGATGCGCTGACGCGGCAAACGGACAATCAGTACGACGCGCTGGGACGTCTGAAGCACACGCTGCAGAACGTGACTGCCGCCGCTACTGCCCCCGACCGTGCAGAAACCGTGTTCGAGTACGATGCCTTGGATCGACTGACCAAGGTCACCGATCCCAATCACCTCGACACGAACTACATCTACAACGGCTTCGGCGACCAGACTCGGCTAGAAAGTCCTGATACCGGCATCACCCACTACGGTTACGATGCTGCCGGTAATCGTACGCAGCAGACCGACGCCAACAGTCGCATCACCAACTATGCTTACGACGGACTCAACCGGATCGCCGCGATCGACTATACGGATCCTTCGGGAGAAGCCAGCAACGATGCGACGTATGTGTACGACATCGCGCAGAGCGATTGCCCGGCGGGCGAGACCTTCCTTGTCGGCCGTCTCAGCCGGATGACCGACGGCAGCGGCTCTACTGCCTATTGCTACAACCGCTTCGGCGACCTGACGCGGAAGCTGCAGATTACCCAGGAGAAGACCTTCGTGGTGCAGTGGCAGTATGCCGCCAATGGTCGCTTGCAGAAGCTGATCTACCCGGATGGTCTGGCCATGGAGTATCTGTACGACACGCAGGGGCGGGTCACCGAGATCAATGTGGCGACTTCGTCCCATCGCCGGCAGCTGTTGCGCAGTGCCACGTATCACCCGTTCGGGCCGGTACAGCAGTGGACGTACGGCAACGGCCGGTTGCTGCAGCGCACGGTCAACACGAACTACCAGCCCGGTATCGTGGAGGATGCTGCGGCAGGTGGTATCAGCGAAGGCTACAAGTTCGATGCGGTGGGCAATCTCGAATCGTTGCAAGACTCGAGTCAGAGCACGCCATCGCGCCGTGTCTACGACTACGACGCATTGAGCCGGCTGACCGTAGCCAAGGATGCGGCCGACGTGGTGCAGCAAAGTTACGCCTACGACAAGACCGGCAACCGGACTGAGGCGAAGGTCCGGGAGACGGTGATCATCGGCGGCGGCGGTGGCGAAGAACCCGGTGGCCCGGGCGGCGGCACCACGACCACCCAGCTCACCACCAGCACCTACGCCTACGTGCCTGGCAAGCATCGGCTGTGGACGACCGGCAATATCGAACGCCGCTATGACCTTGCCGGTAATCTGATCTGGATCGGAGCGAAGAGCTTCGAAGATGCGCCGGACCCGATCGACCCGCCACCGGAGGATCCGCTGGAGAGCGCCGCGTACAGCGGCGCCGAGCAGCCGACTTCGGGGATCGGCATGGAAGATGGTGGTGAAGCACCGCCCGGGATCGTGGAGCGCGATTTCGCGTACAACGGCATGAGCCGGATGCGCAGCGTGACCTACGGTGGCCAGCTGCTGATGAGCTACCGCTACAACGGCCGTGGCGAGCGGGTGTACCGCACCGGCAGCAACGAGACCGTGCATACGGTGTTCGACGAAAGCGGTCGCTGGCTGGGCGACTACGACGCGAACGGCACGGTGATCCAACAGGCGATCTGGTTCAACGACCTGCCGGTGGGGTTGGCTGCCGCGATCAACGGCAGCGTGCGCCTGCACTACGTCCAGCCGGATGCGCTGGGCACGCCGCGGGTGGTGATCGACCCGCAGCGCGATGTCGCGGTGTGGCGGTGGGATCTGGCGGGCGAGGCCTTCGGCGACGGCGTCCCGGACGAAGACCCGGATGGCGACAGCCACCGCTTTGCGCTGGACATGCGTTTCCCGGGGCAGCAGTTCGATAGTGCGACGGGGTTCAACTACAACTACTTCCGCGATTACGATCCGGGCACGGGTCGGTATGTGCAGTCTGATCCGATTGGGTTCGGTGGTGGCATTAGTACATATGGCTACGTTGGCGGAGGGCCATTGACCAATGCTGATCCACGTGGTTTGGCAACAGCTGCGTTGCCTTTCGTTCCAAGTTTGCCAGCAGCGCTTCTAGAGTATGGGCCGCCAGGTGCTGCAGCTGCATTAGGGATGGTCGTTGGCGGCGCTGTCGGATATGGAATAAACAGCCTCATTGAAAACAATCTTGGTAGTCCTGGAACTGCGCTCTTCGATTTGATTAATCCCGGGGTGTATTCAAGCGAAGGGGGGCTTGCGAATGGTCCTGCGCCTTATAGTCATTCTGAGGAAAATGAGGCCCTTCATTTTATGCCGGATCCATTCGGCGGTAAGGAGCAGTGTGAATTGCTTGCATATATGATTCGTGTGTTGCGCGCTCAAGTAGCATGGAGAAAAACAGATTTGAATCCTGGCTCTTCGAGCTTTCGAACGCACGTCACTCGGATTTCAATACTGGAACCGGCTCTGGCTAGGCTAGAGGCATCTTATCTAAATATTTGCGGTGGACCTTGTCCCATATGACTGCCATGGATAGATTTCAACTGGAAAAAGAGGTTGCGAGGCTGGATGGATTTCTCTCTGGAATTGCCGTGAGAAATGGCAAAATGAGAGACTATTCGGCTGGCGCATATTTGATTGAATTAAAGTCAAAAGATTGCTCTATCGAGAAGTCTCTCAAGGAGTATTACGAATGGTTGCCAGACCTTGCGATCTCTGGTTTTCAAAATCTCGATCATGGGATGCGTGATTTTGAGATTGAAATCAGATCATTTCTCGTGCGCGATACTCCACATGTCAGTGAAGATGAAGTGCTCGATTTGAGGCGGCATCTTTCATTCATGACGATGGAAATAATTTCATCTGCCATAGAAAATGACTACAAAAAAGTGCTTGGAGTGGTGAGGATGTCGAATATCGCTGAGCCATTGACCTCAAAGTGTGAGTATTTTTGTATTCATCTGGAGGGCTTTTTGATTTTTCTGCAATTCAATGACGACATTGAATTCCGGATCGGGCGAAGAGGGTCGTAAAATCAGTAGAAGCTATCTTATTCAACGATAGATAATCTTGAAAAAGATTACAAAGACATGTGTGAAAATTGCGATGAATAATATGAAATATGAAGAGATGATAAATAAATATAGAAATCTCGAAAATTTTCGAGATTACAACATCAAGAGTTTCGAAGATTCCGGGGTTGACGGTGACACGCCTCTCCACTTTGCGGCTTTTATTGGCGATGTTGATGCGGTTAAAGTCATGGTCCCTTTGGTGAGTTCGCTTGATCGAGGAGGTGGCATTGGGAATACCCCTTTGCACTATGCTGTGCTGGGTGGAAATGCTGAGATAGTTGGTTTTTTACTTTTCAGTGGCGCTGATCTTCGTATAGAAAATGACTATGGGGATGCCGCATTGGATATGGTCGATAGGAACAGAGATGAAGTTATGGACGCTGTTGCGAAATATCTAGAATCTATTCCGTAGTGGCTATAAGACGCACAAGGCGGCGCGGTTGAGCACGCCCTATGTCACTCAATAAATTCTGCATAGAGTGCGCCCTGGCGCACCGAATAAGCGCCCGCAAACCCGCACTCACCTGCGGGTTTAGTTTTTATCGGCTTGTTGCGGTGCCGCATGTTGTGTGTGCGGACAGCACCCTATCGATCAAGCTCCGCCGGCTGCGCCGGCACAGGCGTGGCCGTCGCCGGCTTGCACACCACGCACACGCCTTTCAGGCCGGACTTGAACTTGTAGAGCTGGTGGTGATCCTTGATGCCGTCGTGGTTTTCGTCGCCGTTGTGGTTGAACGCGGCGGGGTGGGTAATGAAAGGCATCGCCGGGGTCGATTGCCCGTTCTTCAGCTGATCGTTGGTGCAGGCTTCATGTGCGGCTTCGTTGGCCCAGAACCAGTCGTCGACGATGCCGCAGGTCTTGAGGTCGTTGCACTCGCTGCCCAGCACCTGGCCGTCGCTGAGGTGCAGCTCGCGGTAGTCGACCAGGGTGGAGGGCGTGAGGTCGAACGTTCCGACGGTGACGACGGTGGTGCCGGCCGGACACCATTTGGCCGGCAGGGTGTCGTGGGCGATGGCCGACGAGGTCGCCAGCAGACCGAGGCTGAGCGCAAGAGCGAAACCGTTCCGCATGGGTGTTGTCCGGTAGCTGGGTGTGCCTGGACAGTCTAAGGCCGCCCGCACGGCCAATGCCACGAAGATACCGGGGAGAACCCGGGCATAAATTCCGGCAAGTGCTTGATTTCTTGATGGCGGATCGCCCTTGGGGCGCAGTTTGTCGCCTTGCCGCGGCGCCTGTCGCGGCGAAAACAGCCCGGGTGTTCCCGGAACCGGCCCGGGTTCGCACTGGCCCGCCGGATGCGCGCTGCCTAGTGTGGATGCACCCCCATTCGCAGCGATCGCTTCCCGGCGGGTGGCCCGCAGCGCGGGCGCGGGATGGACAAGAGGCCCGTCCCGATCCGTGTCTTCCACGTTCGGTCAAAAGTAAAGAGGAATTCCACATGAGCAAATTACACACCGTCGGTCTTGGCGTGGGCCTTGCGCTCGCCGCGCTGGGCAGCGCCCATGCCGCGCCGGTGGTCGGCAGCGGTGGCGGTTATTTCGGCACCGCCGATTACGGCAACGGCTCGGGTTCGGTCGTCGGTCCCTATTCGACCTGGGCCGCGTGCAACAACGCACTGCAGGCCGCGATCGACAACGCCGTCAACAATTTCGGCTACACGCTGGTCTCGATGCATCCGTGTTCCTACACCCCGCCGTTCTCCGGCGTGATGTACGAGCATTTCGAGCTGGCGGTGGACAGCGTCAAGGAAGGCGATACCGCCACCGTTGCGGCGGCGCTACTGGATGAAGTCAAACGCATCCGCGAGGCGCACAACGCCGATGCCTACG
Source organism: uncultured Thermomonas sp. (assembly GCA_966203835.1). Classification (GTDB taxonomy): domain Bacteria; phylum Pseudomonadota; class Gammaproteobacteria; order Xanthomonadales; family Xanthomonadaceae; genus Lysobacter_I. The sequence goes on along the minus strand of CBIHKW010000124.1, from coordinate 7,718 downwards.
ACGCGGCGGTGGGCGAGCTGGTGCTCATCACCGACCCACTGCGCAAGCGGGAACAGCCGAAGAAGTGAGTCCAACGTAATCCGCCGCCGGGCCCGTGCGTCCGGCGGCGTTTCCACCGCCCGTCGCGGGCGCAATGCAGCCTCCGGAGTTCCGATGAAGTTCCTGCTTTCAACGTTCGCCATGACCGTCCTTCTCGCCGCCGCTTCCGCGGCGCCCGCTTCCGCTGCCAAGATCGGCGGCCTCGAGCCGGTCGGCCCGACGCCCTACGTCCCGGGCGAGTGGCGCGCCCGCGTCAAATATGTCGATCCGCATCCCGGCCGCGATGGCCAGTACTACACCTTCAGCTATCTCGACATCACCGCGCAGACCCAGGAAGGCTGCGAAAACCAGCTGAGTTCGCTGGGTTCGGTCTCGGTGGTCGATTACTGCCATTTCGTCCCTTACTGACACTTGTCCGGATAGGCATGGGCCGCAGGGATGCGGCCAACCACCGGAACGCAACAGGACAATCGCCATGAACCGCTATCGTCACATCTTGTTTACGCTCGTCGCTGCGCTCGCCGCGCCGCAGATTGCGGCCGCCGAAGATCCGCAATGGAGCGCACTGCTCGCGTTCGACGACGGCGGTCTCGCACCGAAGATGCTCAACATCGTCGCCGATTCCGAAACGGTTTGTCTGGCCGAACTGTCGTCGTACCGCGACGCGATCGTGATCGAGCCTTGCCAGCCGGTGCTTGAGCCGTCGGCGATCACCGACGACAACGACTATCCGCGTTCTGGTGCCAGGCCGCGCCCAAGGGACGATGGCGCCGGCGGCAAGGGCGCTGGCGCAGGTGCGGGGCTTGGCGGCCTCGGCCATATCGGCGGCGGTTGAAGTTATTCGGGCAGAGTGGTTTTGCGCATCGTCAATGCCACCAGCTTCGCTTGCCGACACTTGTCAGGATGGACGAAGGCCGCAGGGATGCGGTCAATCACCGCAGCGCGACAGGAAACCATATGAACCGATATCCCTTTTTTACACTGACGCTCGTCGCGGCGCTCGTTGCGCCGCAGTGGGCAGCTGCCGAAGACCCGCAATGGAGCGTGCTGATCGCGTTCGACGACGGCGGCTTTGCACCAGAGATGCTCCGCATCGTCGTCGATTCCGAAACGGCGTGTCTGGCCGAAGTGTCTTCGTATCGCGGCGCGATCATGATCGAATCCTGTCAACCGGTGCTGACGCCATCCGCGATCACCGACCCCAACGACGAGAATCGCACGGCGCGGAGGCCGAAGCCAGTCCAGCCCAGCGGTGGCGGAGGCGGCAACACCGGCGGCGGTACGGGCAGTTCGGGCGGCGGTGCAGGCGGAGGCGGTGCGGGCGGCTGGTGAACGCGAGCAACTTCAGCGCGTCCGCGCCAGCGCCAGCGTCACCAGCTTCGCGTACAACTTTTCGCCGAAGCCCGACGGCTGCGCGTAGCCCATCCGTTGCAAGGCTTCCAGATCTTCGGGCGACGATGCGCCTGCGCCGAACAGCGCGCGCGCGATCGTCGTGAGTTTTCCGCCGCGTGTCGCGGTGTTCGCTTTCAGCCAGCCCAGCGCTTTCACCAGACGCTGTTCGACCGGGGTGAAATCGCTGCCCAGCGGGTAGTCGGGCAGGGCGCCCTCGCGCCGCAGCGGCGCCAGCGCCGCGCGCAAGCGTTCCGGCGTGTTGCGGCCGGATAGCCGGAATTTCGTCGGCGTGCCGTGCAGCTTGCCGATGAGATTGGCGGTGCTCAGCAGCGCGTGTTGGAAGCGGCTGTCGGCGATGCCGGCCATCGCCTGCACGCAATCCTCGTCGCAGGCGCCGAGCAGATCGGCGATGCCGTATTCGCTGACGTACACGTCGCGCAGATGGCGGGGAATGGTGGTGTGTCCGTAGTTCCAGAGGATGCTGGAGATCGCGGGACATCCCGGTTCCTCGCGCGTCGCGCGCAGCATCAGCACCGAGCGCGCCTGCGGCAATGCGTGCGCCATCGCGACGAAGTTGTACTGGCCGCCCACGCCCGACACCACGCGGCCGTCGGCCAAGCCATCGGACACCGCTGCGCCCAGCGCGGTCGCCATCATGCAGGTGTTGAAGAATCGCGCCTGGTGACGCTGCGCGCGCTCCAGCGATTCGCGGCCGCCATAGAGTTCGTTGACTTCGCTGACTCGGCGCATGCCGATGCCGTGGCGTTCGGCGTCGTCCAGCCCGCGCAGCCAGTCGTAGAACTCGTGCGAGCCCAGATAGAACGCGCCATGCAGGAATTCGCCTTCGCGTTCCAGCCGTTCGCGATCCATCTCCGACGCGCTGTCGTCGTTGATCCGGCGCATCAGTGCCTCGTCATCGATCACTTTGCGTCGCAGCACGCCGGTTTGCACCAGTTTGCGGAAGCCTTCGTTGATCATTTCGCTGCAGCCGTACAGGCCGCGCTCGAACGGGTCCAGCCCGCCGCTGGCGATCACCGCCGGATGATGTTCAATGTCCGGATCCAGCGCCTGCAGCACGCGCCGATACGCGGCGTTGTCGGTGTGGCGCAGCACCAGCGCGTGGCACAGCGCGTCGGCCAGCGCGCCGATGCCGATCTGCAGCGTGCCGCCGTCGCGCACCAGCGCGCTGGCGTAGAAACCGATGGCGTATTCGGCGTCGGCCACCGGCTGTCGCGGCAGCGCGAACAGTTTCGGATACGGCCCCGGCGGCGTCAGCACGATGTCGAAGAAATCGGCGTCCACCGCCGCGCCGTTCTCCAGCCACGGTAGTTCCGGATCCACTTCCGCCACCAGCAATGGCCGCGGCCGTCCGCTGGCGAGGATCGCGTCGATCGCGTCGAAGGTCAGATCGGTGTTCGACGACAGTGACAGCCGCGAACCATCGGCGTTGCTCGCGACTTTCTGGATCACGCAGTTGACGCCGCGCGCGGCGATGGCGCGGGCGACGTGGGTGTAGTTGAGGCTGGCGTAGCGCGACTGCGCCTGCCGCGACCGCAGCAGCGCGCCGGACTGCACGTAGAACTCTTCAACCGAAATGTGCGCCGGCAGCGCGTCGCGTTTCTGCGCCTGCACGTAGGCCAGGCGCGGGAAATCGTCGCCGAAATGACGGCTCAGGAACGGCGCCAGGAAACGGCGCTGCAGGTCGCCCACGGGCGACGGCGGATCCAGCGACAGCGCGGTGTAGAGATGCAGTTCGCGCGACGGATCCTTCTCGATGCGCGCGTACAGGGCGTTGAGCAGCCGGTGCGGTTTGCCGATGCCCAGCGGCGCGGCGATGCGCAGCGGGCCGTCGATGCTGGCGAGGAGGGTTTCGACCGTGTCGTCGAGATGATCGAGGCGATGGGGCTGTGGGCTGGTGTGCATGCCGACATCATCCAGCAGTTTTGACGGCTGCGGGTCGAGTCCGGCCGGGGCGTGGTGAGGCGGGGCTTGACACCATTGTTTACGGGTGTAATCTCAACATCAATTACGAACGTAAACGTTGCCCGGGAAGACCATGCAGATCAGTGAAGCCGAGTCGGTAGTGATGGAAGTGCTGTGGCAGCGCAGCCCGCAGACCTCGGAAGAGGTGGTGGCGGCGCTGGGCCAGCGCCAGGACTGGCAGGAAGCCACCATCAAGACTCTGCTCAACCGCCTGCTCAACAAGGGTGCGATCGAGGCGCAGAAGGACGGCCGACGCTATTTATATAGTCCGAAGCTGCGGCGCGAAGACTGGGTGATGGGCGAAAGCGAAAGCCTGTTGGCGCGGCTGTTCGACGGTCGCGTCGCGCCGCTGGTCGCGCACTTCAGCCAGCAGCGCAAGCTCAGCGCGGCCGATGTCGCGGAGCTGCGGCGTCTGGTCGACTCGCTGGACGATGTGCAAGACAAGGAGGCGGGACATGGTCGCGCCGAGTGAAATGCTGCAGATGTTGTGGACCGCGACGCTCGCGGTGGGCGTCGCCGCGCTGGCGCTGATGGTGTTGCCGCGGCTGCTGCGTCGGCGTTTCGGCGCGGGCGTGGGCTATGCCGCGTGGTGGCTGTTGCCGGCGGCGTTCATCGCCAGCCTGTTGCCGGGGCGGGTGGTCGAAACCGACGCTGTTCCGGGCGTGCTGCAGGCCGTCGCGCGGCCGGTCGCGACGGTGCCGATCGAGGCGGTCGTGGATCGCTCGCACTGGTGGCTCGCCGCATGGCTGATCGGCGTCGTCGCGATGGCATTGCGCCTGTGGTGGCAGCAGCGCCGCTTCGAACGCGCGCTGGGCGAATTGCGACCCCTGCGCGACCGGCTGTGGCGCGCGCAGGCCAGCCACGGATTGCCTGCGGTGGTCGGTGCGCTGCGCGCGCGGATCGTCCTGCCCGCTGATTTCGGCGAACGCTACGACAGCGAGCAACGCAAGCTGATGCTCGCGCACGAACGCCGGCATCTGCACCGCGGCGATCCGCTCGCGAACCTGGCGATCGCCATCGTCCGCTGCGTGTTCTGGTTCAACCCATTGCTGCATCTGGCGGCGACACGTTTCCGCCACGACCAGGAACTCGCCTGCGATCAGGCGGTGGTCGCGGCCCATCCGAATTCGCGACGCGCGTACGGCGAAGCGATGCTCAAGACCCTCATGACCGACCGGCAGGCGCCGCTGGGCTGTCACTGGGGGTTCTCACATCCGATGAAGGAGAGAGTCATGCAATTGAAATCACCGATGCCGCAGGCATGGGTGCGACGGGCCGGCATCGCCGCCGTCGCTGCGCTGGCGCTGGGAACGGGGTTCGTGGTGTGGTCGGCGCAACCGGGCCATGTCGTGGTCCGCACCGCCACGACCGCGATCGACGACGCCGACATGCTCGCGGACATCCGCGCGAAGATCGACGACGGTGCGTTGTCGCCCAGCGGTACGAGACCGATCCGTTTCGGCGACCGGATCGAATACACCTACCGGGATGCCGGAAAAGAACTGCGGCTGCTGGCGACCGTGCGGCCGGCCGGGGAGGGACGGTTCGACATCCAGGCTTCGCTGGAACGGGACGGGAAAGTTGTGGCGACGCCCCGACTGATCACCGGGGACGGCCAGCCGGCGGTGGTTCGGGTCGGCGAAGACACCGCCGCCGGCGGGTTCCGTGGCGTCGAAGTGACGATGCATCTCACGTCGAATACCGCACCGCCTGCATCGCCTGCATCGCCTCCGGCACCGCCCCCGCCGCCTGCACCTCCGGCGCCGCCAGCGCCGATCGAGCACGGAACGTTACCGGTACCGGCTGCGGCGCCCGCACCGCCTCCCGCTCCCCCGGTGGCGCCTGTGCGCACGCGATCCGCGCCGAGCGCGCCGTCTACCGCCGTGTCGTCCGTGCCGGCGGCACCCGCGGTGCCGGCACATCCAGCCATACCGGCATCGCTTGCCGCTCTGATCGATGACGACACGGTATCGAACGATGAGAAGTTGGCCGCGATCCGGCAGCGCATCCGCCAGCGTCGCGATGACGTGCGTGCCCTGGCGGCGCAGGCCGACGCTGCGGACCTCACGGACCCCGCGGATGCGCCCATGCCCCCGACAGCGCCGGAGGTCGACAGGTAAGCGGGATGCCTCCCGGTGCGTCGCGGACAGGCGCCTGTCCGATTCACCGCTTGCGCACGCCCGGGGACGTCGATAAGGCCTCGTTGAGCATCACCGCAAGCCGATGCCCGGCCATCCGCAACTGCGCGTCTGCGGTCGGTCGCCACTGGGTGAAATACGCCGGCTCGATCTTCGCCCGCGGCGGATAGAAACCATCGCGCAGCACGATCCGGCAGGAGGCTTCCGTCCACGCAGTCGGGTTGCCGATGCCGACGCGCGCTTCGCGCGGCAGCGGCATCCGCTGCAGATGTTGCAAGTAGCGGTCTTCGCCGAGTTTCGCGGAAGCCACGACCTCGCGGTCCCACAGCGTGTGCAGATTGCTGCCCTTGCCGTTCAATTGGATCTGGAAAGTGTTGCCGCCCTTGTCGCGGCCGTAGCCGGCGTGCAGCGGTTGATGCGCGTCGCCGACAAAATGCACCAGGAACTTCAGCGCCTGCGCGCGCGCCGCATCGGGTTGCTTCGGGTCGGCGAGGATGCCGCGCTGGGTCTCGATCGCAGCGATCACGCAGTTGCCGTTCGGGCAGTGCTTGCGCGGCGCGTAGCGGCAGCGGTCTTCGCCGAGATTGATGTAATGCCAGCGCGAGGTGGCGCGTCCCAGTGCCTGATGGTCGTCGCGCAGGTCGTCGGCCCAGTCGGCGATGTCGCCGAGCATGCGCTGGCCGCGCCTGCGATCCTCGGCTGCGCCCAGCAAACGCGCGACTTCGGCGCGGGCCTGCGGCGTGAGTTCGGTTTCGGCCAGACGCCCGATCAGGCGATGGCCGTAGCCGCTCCAGGCGTGGGCGGCGGCGGGCAACAGCGTCACCAGCAGCGCGCAGACGGCAATGCCCGCCCGCGGCATGCTGCGGCGCGGTGCGGTTGGGCGAAGTGGAGGCCGGGATGAAAAAACAGAACGGATCATGCGGTGGAGAGAGTAGCCGACATGATCCGTTCTTTGCAGTCATCGGGCCGGCCATGGATGAGCCATGACCCGCCCGTCGCGCTGCAGCGATCAGAACAGAACGATCAGAACTGGAATACGTAGGCCGCGCCGTAGACCAGCGGATCGATGGTCACCGTGCCGATGTCGGTGCCGTTGAGCTTGACGTCGGTATCGATGTCGATCCAGCGGGCGTCGATGCGGATCGCGCCTTTCTCGCCGACCTTGAAATCGATGCCGGCGTGCGCGGCCAGGCCGAAGGAATCGTCGAGTTCCAGATCGGCGCCGGCCAGCGCGCCTTCGGTGTCTTCGCTCATGAACAGGGTGTAGTTGATGCCCAGACCCACGAACGGCTTCACCGTGCCCTCGCCGAAGTGGTACTGCAGCGAGACGGTGGGCGGCAGGTGCTTGGTCGAACCGACCTGGCCCACGCCGGCGATGCTGATGTCGTGCTCGAACGGCCACGCGGCCAGTACTTCGATGCCCAGATTGTCGCGGACGAAATATTCGGCGGTGATGGTCGGGCGGACGTTGCTGCCGACCTCCACGTCGAGGGTGCCGCCGACCAGGCTGCCGTTGTCGGATTTCGGGTTGACCTGGTGGGCGCCGACGCCGAAGGTCCATTCGCCGGCCTGTTGGGCGAACGCGGGAGCGGCGAGGCCGCCGAGGACCAGCGCGGCGGCGAGCGGGGCGAAGCGACGGAGTGAGCGGCGGCTCGAGCGAGTGATCATGGGGGTGAAGCTCCTTTGCAGTGGATAGGATGTGCCGGATTTGCCGACACCATCGCGCGCTTTCCCGGGCGCGGTATTGAGAATGATCAAATTCTTAACAATTGGCCACCGGTCAAATCTGTCAGGTTGGTTGCCCGATGCCGGAGCGCCTTCCGGGCGGGCGCCCGGGACCGTCTCGTCGCCGATCCGCTAAAATGCCCGGCTTCCCCGTCCTCACCCCTGCTCAGGAGCGATCCGCCCATGGCGATCAAGGTTGGCATCAACGGTTTTGGCCGCATCGGCCGCAATGTCCTGCGTTCCGCCGTCCAGAACTTCGGCGACGACATCGAGATCGTCGGCATCAACGATCTGCTCGAACCCGACTATCTGGCCTACATGCTCAGCTACGACTCGGTCCACGGCCGCTTCAAGGGCGAGGTGTCGGTCGACGGCAATACCCTGATCGTCAACGGCAACCGCATCCTCCTCACCCAGGAGCGCGACCCGGCCAACCTGAAG
>CBIHKW010000123.1:0-12767 GCA_966203835.1 uncultured Thermomonas sp. | reverse complement strand
ACGCGTGGTACTGCTGCCAGTAATCGTTGAAGCGCGGGTCGTCGTTGATGTTGGTGAGGTCGAAATCGACGCCCACCTGCATCCGCAGGCCGAGGCGCTGGATGCGGGTGTCGATCACGTCCGGGCGACCGATCAGGATCGGGCGCGCCAGTTGTTCGTCGATCACGGTCTGCACGGCGAGCAGCACGGTTTCTTCTTCGCCTTCGGCATACACCACGCGCTTGCGGTCGTTGCGCGCGCGGTCGTAGACCGGCTTCATCAGCAGGCCGGTGCGGTAGATGAACTGGCCGAGTTTTTCGCGGTAGGCCTGCATGTTGATCATCGGCCGCAGCGCGATGCCGGAATCCATCGCCGCCTGCGCCACCGCCGGCGCCAGCACCGTGAGCAGGCGCGGGTCGAACGGGCGCGGGATGATGTAGTCGGCACCGAAACGCGGCACTTCGCCGGCGTAGGCGCCGCCGAGGTCGGACGCCTCCATGCGCGCGAGCTGGGCGATGGCGCGCACGCAGGCGAGCTTCATCGCTTCGTTGATTTCGGTGGCGCCCACGTCCAGCGCGCCGCGGAAGATGTACGGGAAGCACAGCGCGTTGTTGACCTGGTTCGGGTAGTCCGAGCGGCCGGTGGCGATGATGCAGTCGGGACGCGCGCGCCTGGCGTCTTCCGGGTTGATCTCGGGGTTGGGATTGGCCAGCGCCAGGATGACCGGCTTGTCGGCCATCGTCGCGACCATCTCCGGCTTGAGGATGCCGGCCGCGGACAGGCCCAGGAATACGTCCGCGCCGACGACGATCTCGGCCAGCGTGCGCTTGTCGGTGTCGCGGGCGTAGCGGGCCTTGTCGGGATCGAGATGCGGGCGGCCGGCGTAGATCACGCCGTCGCGGTCCACCGCGAGGATGTTCTGCGGCTTCATGCCCAGCGCGACCAGCATGTCGAGGCAGGCGATGCCCGCAGCGCCTGCGCCGGAGGTGGCCAGCTTCACGTCTTCGATCTTCTTGCCGACGATTTCCAGCGCGTTGAGCACGGCCGCGCCGACGATGATCGCGGTGCCGTGCTGGTCGTCGTGGAACACCGGGATGTTCATGCGCTCGCGCAGCTTGCGCTCGACGATGAAGCACTCGGGCGCCTTGATGTCTTCGAGGTTGATGCCGCCGAAGGTCGGTTCCAGCGAGGCGATGATGTCGACCAGCTTGTCGGGGTCGCGCTCGTCGATCTCGATGTCGAACACGTCGATGCCGGCGAACTTCTGGAACAGCACGCCCTTGCCTTCCATCACCGGTTTGCCGGCGAGCGGGCCGATGTCGCCCAGGCCCAGCACCGCGGTGCCGTTGGTGATCACCGCGACCAGATTGCCGCGCGCGGTCATTTCGCTGGCGGCGTTGGGGTTGGCGACGATGGCTTCGCAGGCGTAGGCCACGCCCGGCGAATAGGCGAGGGCGAGATCGCGCTGGGTCACCAGCGGCTTGGTCGGCACGACCTTGATCTTGCCCGGCGGATCCTGGCGGTGGTAGTCGAGCGCGGCCTGCTGCAGCTCGGACGCTTTCTGGTCTGGGTTGGACATCGAGACGTCGATCCTTGGGCTGGAGAGTGATGTTTTGGACATCGATTCTAGCGGGATCGCACTCAGTCCGGGTCGTCGAGCGAGCGCTGCGCCGGGGAGGCGAAGGCCATCGCCGGCGCAGCCGCAGGATCGATGTCCAGGTTCATCAGCCCGCCGGGGCCGGCGTCCAGTTCGGCGCGCAGATGCGCCACGTCCAGCTCGCCTTCCCAGCGCGAGACCACCAGCGTGGCCACGCCATTGCCGATGATGTTGGTGATCGCCCGTGCCTCGCTCATGAAACGGTCGATGCCGAGGATCAGCGCCAGGCCGGCCACCGGCACCGATGGCACCACCGCCAGCGTCGCCGCGAGGGTGATGAAGCCCGCGCCGGTCACGCCCGACGCGCCCTTGGAGGTCAGCATGGCCACCAGCAGCAGGGTCAGCTGCTGGGTGAGCGTCAGCTCGATGTTCATGGCCTGGGCGATGAACAGCGCGGCCATGGTGAGATAGATGTTGGTGCCGTCGAGGTTGAACGAATAGCCGCTCGGCACCACCAGCCCGACCACCGATTTCGGGCAGCCCAGGCGCTCGAGTTTCTGCATCAGCGGCACCAGCGCGGATTCCGACGAGGACGTGCCCAGCACCAGCAGCAGTTCGTCGCGGATGTAGCGCAGGAATTTCAGGATCGAGAAGCCGGTGACGCGGGCGATCATGCCCAGCACCACCAGCACGAAGATCGCGCAGGTCGCATAGAAGCCGCCCATCAGTTTCAGCAGCGGGCCGAGGCTGTCCACGCCGTACTTGCCGATGGTGAAGGCCATCGCGCCGCCGGCGCCGATCGGCGCGAGGCGCATGATCATCGCCATCATCCGGAAGAACACCTGCGACAGGCTGTCGAACATGCCGAGCACCGGCTTGGATTTCTCGCCCAGCGCGCTCAGCGCGAACCCGAACAGGCACGACAGCAGCAGCACCTGCAGCAGATCGCCGTTGCCGGTGAAGGCGTCGGTGAAGGTCTTGGGGATGATGTGCAGCAGGAAGTCGACGGTGCTCTGCTGGTGCGCTTTTTCGGCGTATTGCGAGACCGCGGCGGCGTCGAGGGTGGCCGGGTCGACGTTGAAGCCGGCGCCGGGTTTCCACAGGTTCACCACCAGCAGGCCGATGGCCAGCGCGAAGGTGGACACCACTTCGAAATACAGGATCGCCTTGGCGCCGACCCGGCCGACCTTCTTCACGTCGGCCACGCCGGCGATGCCGGCGACCACGGTGAGGAAGATGATCGGCCCGATCAGCATCTTGATCAGCGCGATGAAGCCATCGCCGAGCGGTTTGAGGGCGACGCCGGTCTCCGGCGCGAAATGGCCGATCAGTCCGCCGACGAGGATGGCGCCCAACACCCAGAGGTAGAGGCGGGAAGCGCTGTGCGAGGGTGCGGCCATGGTCGTCGATCCTGCGGCGGTGATGGCGGCGACGATGGCAGGCCTGTGCGCCGCCACCAATAACGCATTGGTACTAGCCGTCTCCAAACCGCCGCGACCGCTAACGCTTTGGTATTAGCCGGCGCGGCTGGAGAAAAGCCGGGGCGCGCGGGATGATGCCGGCATGTCGCCCTCGCACTCCCGCCGTCTGCGTCTGGTCCTGTTCTGGCTGGGCGTGGCCGTGGTCATCGCCGCGGCGAGCGCGTTGGCCGCGGGCGAGGCCCGTCGCCGCAGCCTGGAGGCCAGCGCGGCGCAGGCGCGCGAGCAACTGCGCGCCCATGGCGACGCCCTGCAGGCAATGGTGGAACGCTACCGGACGCTGCCGGCGGTGCTGGCGCTGGACCCTGAAGTGCGCGACGCGCTGGCTGGAGTACCCGCCGCGGGTGAGGGTGTTCCGGCGGCCGTCACCGAAGCGCTGAACCGCAAGCTGGAGGCGGTGAACGGCGCCGCCGCGACCTCGACCCTCACCCTGCTGGACCGGCGCGGGCGGTCCATCGCCGCCAGCAACTGGCGGCTCGCGCAGAGCAACGTCGGCGTGGACTACGGCTTCCGCCCGTATTTTCAGCAGGCCATGGCCGAAGGGCACGGCGCGTTCTACGCGCTGGGCGTGACCACCGGCGTGCCGGGCTATTTCCTGTCCGAAGCGGTGCGCGACGCGCAGGGACGGACCATCGGTGTGGTGGTGGTGAAGCTGGCGTTCGACGCGCTGGAAGCGGCCTGGCGCGAGCAGCCCGATGCGGTGCTGGTCAGCGATCGCCACGACATCGTGTTCCTGTCCGGACGCGATGCGTGGCGCTATCGCGACCTGCGTCCGCTGCGCGCCGACGAGCGCGACGAACTCGCCCGCAGCCGCCAGTACGGCGCGGTGCCGTTGCAACTGCTGGAACATCGCGAGATCGAACGGCTCGCGCCCGACGCGCGCCGCGTGCGGTTGAGCGGGCAGGGCGAGATGCTGTGGGCGTCGCGGCCGTTGCCCGGGCAGGGCTGGACCCTGCATCTGCTGAGCGCCGCCGCCCCGCGCGCCGCGACCGTCGCCGCGCGCACCATGGCCGCGACCGTCGCCGCCACGCTGTCGGTGATCGCGCTGCTGCTGTTGCTGCTGCAACAGCGCCGGCGGCTGACGCGCGTGCGCGAACGCAGCCGGATCGAGCTGGAACAACTGGTCGAACAGCACGCCATCGAACTGCGCACCGCGCAGGACGGGCTGGTGCAGGCGGCCGGCCGCGCCGATTACGGCGAGAGCCCCAGCCTGCAGCATCTGCCGCAGGGCGTGTGCGTGATCGACCGCGAGCTGCGGCTGGTGGCGTGGAACCGCCGCTACATCGAGCTGTTCAAGTTTCCGCCGGGGCTGATCGAGGTCGGCCGGCCGATCGAGGACGCTTTCCGCCACAACGCCAGGCGCGGTCTGCTCGGCCCGGGGCCGGTGGAAGAAGCCATCGCCCGCCGGGTGGAGCATCTGCGCTCCGGCAAGCCGCACATGCACGAGCGCGAGCGCAGCGACGGCACGGTGATCGAGATCCGCGGCAACCCGCTGCCCGACGGCGGTTTCGTCACCAGCTACGCCGATATCACCAGCTACAAGGAGGCCGCGCGCGACCTGCGCTCGCTGGCCGACGCGCTGGAGCGCCGCATCGCCGAGCGCACCCGCGACCTCGACGACGCCAAGCGCGAGGCCGAACGCGCCAACCAGTCGAAGACGCGCTTCGTCGCCGCTGCCGTACACGATCTGCTGCAGCCGCTGAACGCGGCGCGGATGTTCGTTTCCGCATTGCAGAGCCGCCTGCACGAACCGCAGGCGCGCGAGATGGCGGACAACGTCGAAGGCGCGCTGAGCGCGCAGGAGTCGATCCTCGGCAGCCTGCTGGATATCGCGCGACTGGAATCCGGCGCGCTGGAAACGCGGATCGAGGATTTCGCGCTGGCGCCGCTGCTGGACACGCTGGCGCGCGAATTCGGCATCCTCGCGCAGGCGAGCGGGCTGCAGCTCGATCGGGTGGCGACGCACGCGGCGGTGCGCAGTGACCGCGTGCTGCTGCGGCGGATCCTGCAGAACTTCCTGTCGAACGCGGTGCGTTACACGCCGAAGGGCCGGATCCTGATCGGCTGCCGGCGCGACGGCGACGGCCTGCGCATCGAAGTCCACGACACCGGACCGGGCATTCCCGAGGCGCTGCAGCGCGAGATCTTCGAGGAATTCCGGCGCTTGGATCGCGGCAGCATCGGCGACCGCGGCGCCGGTCTGGGGCTGGCGATCGTCGAGCGCATCGCGCGCTTGCTGGGTCACCGCATCGACCTGCGTTCCGAACCCGGCCGCGGCAGCGTGTTCAGCGTGCATGTGCCGCTGGCCGAGCACGGCGCGCCGGTCGTCGCGCCGGTGGAGACGCCGGCGGTGCGCGAGGACGATTCGCGGCTTGCGGGCTGCCGGGTGTGGTGTATCGACGACGATCCGCGCGTCTGCGACGCCAGCCGCGCGCTGCTGACGCGCTGGGGCTGTCGGATTGAATTGGCCGCGGGCCCGGACGAGGCGCTGGCCGCCGCGCAGCCGGGAAGCGCGCCGCGACTGCTGCTGCTGGACGTGCGCTTGGGCGAGATCACCGGCCCCGAGTTGTACCCGCGGCTGGTTGAGCGCTGGGGTAATGCCCGCGACGCGGAATGCGACGTGATCCTGGTGACCGCCGAACAGGACGACGCGACGCGCTCGCTGGCGCGCCAGTACGGCTGGGGTTATCTGCCCAAGCCGGTCAAGCCGGCGGCGCTGCGCGCCTTGATGATGCAGATGCTGCTGCGCGGCGCCTGACGCGGCCCAGCAGTCGCCTGCTCAGACATCGTCGGTGCTTGCGGCGCCGATCCCTTCCGGTTCCAGCGCCTTCACCAGCAGTGCGGCCTGGGTGCGGCTGTAGCAGTCCAGTTTCCTGAGGATCGCGGTGACGTGGACTTTCACCGTGTTTTCGGCGAGCCCGAGTTCGTGGGCGATCTGTTTGTTCAGCAGGCCGTCGGCCATGCACAGCAGCACCCGGAACTGCTGCGGCGTGAGCTGCGCCAATCGTGCCGCGAGGCGGTCGTCGGCGTCCGAGCGTTCGGCCGACAGCGGCGGAAACCACACGCCGCCGTCCAGCACTTCGCGCACCGCGTCGCCGATGGTTTCCGCCGACGAGGACTTGGGAATGAAGCCGGCGGCGCCGAACTGCTGCGCGCGGCGGATCACCCGCGGATGGTCGTTCGAGGAGATCACGATCACCGGCAGCTCCGGGCGTTCGCCGCGCAGATGCACCAACGACGAAAACCCGCGCGCGCCGGGCATGGTCAGGTCCAGCAGCAACAGTTCGACATCGGGATTCGCCGCGAGCGCCGCGTCCAGCGCCGAAACGCTGGCGGCTTCTACCGCGTCCACCGGCCCGAGCCGTTCACGCAGCGCATGCAGCACCGCGGCGCGGAACAGCGGGTGATCGTCGGCGACCAGGAGTTTGCACGCGGGCGTGGCGGTGATCATGACCGCGAGTGTGGCATGGCGTCGCGGGCCTGCGTCGTCCGGACTGACGCGATCGGCCTAATACGTTCGTATTAACAGGATTGCGTTATTGGTGGTCGCGGATGTCGCTGCCATCGTGCGTTCCATCCTCCGCGTCACGGAACACACCGGCATGATCGTATCCAGCATGAGCGCATTCACGTTCGTATCGCCGCAAGCCTGCGCGTTCCCGGTCCTGGTCTGTCTGTTCGTTGCCGGTGCTGCGCATGCGCAGGAGGCGCCGCCCAGCGTCGGAGAAGTGCCGGTCGCCGAAGCGCTGGCCGCGGTCGAAACACCACAGCCACCACCCGCAGCGACGCCACCACCCGCGCGCCCGATGACCTTCAAACTCGCCGGTCGCGTGCATTGGGACATCGCCCGTTTCGACGACGACGCGCGCGGCGCCGCCAACACGGACGCCAGCGAACTGCGCGCGGCGTGGATCGATGTGTCCGGCAAATTCTTCGGCACCGATTACAAATTCGAGGCCGATGTCTCCGGCGATGAAGTCGTCGCCAAGGACGCCTACGTCGCGCGCCGGTTCACGGGCGGCGTGCTTACCGTCGGCCAGTTCAAACAGTACGTCACGCTGGACGACCGCATCAGCAGCAATCACACCGTGTTCATCGAGCGCAGTTTCCTCGCCCAGGCCTTGGCGCCGACCTATCGCCTCGGCGCAGGCTGGCTGACGTCGCGCGACGGCTACACGCTCGCCGCGAGCGCCTACAGCCTCGAAAGCATCGATGCGTGGCAGGTCAAAGGCCGCGCGCTGGCCGTGCGCGGCACGTACGCGCCGCGTCGCGAGGCCGGCGACGTGCTGCATCTCGGGTTTTCGGCCGCACGCGAGAGGTACGAGCATGCGGGCGCCGACGGCGCACCGGCGCTGCGCCTGCGTTCGCGCCCGGTCGGGCTGTATGGCGACGCCAGCCGCACCACGCTGGTGGATTTTTCCGGCGGCAACGATGTCGATGTCGACAAATACGCGCTGGAACTGGCCGGCGTGCGCGGCGCGTGGTCGTACCAGGGCGAGTTCGGCGGCGCGCGCTACGACGACGGCGCGGGCGACGCGCGTCTGAGCACCGGCTACGCGCAGCTTGCGTGGCTGGTCACCGGCGAAGTGCGGCCCTACGACGGCAAGGTCGGGCGTTTCGGCCGGATCCAGCCCAAGGGCCGCGCCGGCGCCTGGGAACTGGCGCTGCGCTACGACTGGATGCGCGGGCGCCAGTCGGCGCGCGGCGCGACCGCTGCGCGCGATGCCGAAGTCGGCGCATGGACCGCCGGCGTGAACTGGTATCCGCGCCCGCATCTGCGGTTGATGCTGGATTGGGTCGACAGCCGCAGCCGCGATCGTATCGGCGACCGCACCCTCGACCGCACCGGCGCGCTGCTGGCGCGGGCGCAGTTCGATTTCTGAAGCGGCTTGAGCGCCTGTTCGATATATCCGCGCGCTTGCGATGGCAACCACAAAAACGCATGTCATCCCCGTAGAGCCGCCTAACGGCCGCTGGCCTTGGGGCTGCCGCCCGCAGGCCCCCCGACGGCGTGGATCGAGACCATTTGAACAGGCCCGCCGGACGAAACCCAAAGACGCCGAGTCCGAGCACCAGGTCGTCGGCGTCCACGCGGTCGAGGCGGATCCTGTTGGCGAACAGCGAGAACGCGAGCATGCCTGCCAGCCCGTTCGCCCTCTGCATCCACGGCGGCAGGTAGCGCGGCGCGGCGATGACGCCGTCATCGAACATCGGTTGCAGTGCGAACACGTCTTCCAGCGCGAGTTTGCCGGCGAACAGCTGTCGCGCGACCGCGAGCTTGCGGTGGCGCAGGCACCAGCGGAAAAACGTGTGGACGCTGAGCAGGCCGTGCAGATACACGGTGTCCTTGGTGAACGCCGCACCGCCGCCGAGCGGTGCGCCGCGGAACACGCGCTGCGAAGAGGAAAAACTGTCCTCGGGCGATTGTCCGGCATCGAGGAAGAACCGAAAGACCTGTACGAAATCGGCGCCGCCGATCGCCATGTCGATGGCGACGATGCGCAGGCTGATGCGCTTCATGCGTTCGATGTCCATCGAGCCGGAGATCAGTTCGGCGAATGTCGCCAGCCCTTCCTGCGTCGCGGTGGTGCGCGGCGCGCTGCGGACCATGGATTTCAGCAATGGCTGCTCACGGCCGTTGATGCCGGTGAGCGTGTGCACGAACGCTTCGTGGACCAGCAACTGGTGGCGGTCGTATTCGCTGAAACCGGTATTGGTGCGCAGGCGGATGCGGGTGGCACTGGCGGCGGCCTTGGCGATCAGCGCCGGGTCCAGCTCGACCTTGACCTTGTGCCCGGTGAAGAACGCATCGATGTCGCGCTGCAACTCGTCGCGCACGGTTTCGGCGGCCATCACCGCGTCGGGCTCGATGTCGCGCAGCTCCTGATCCATGTCGTCGGCCACTTCGATGAAATGCCGCGCGGCGTCGAGGTTGGTCGGGCCGTCGCCCGGCAACCGCGCCATCGGGTGGCCGTACAGCCGGCTCGAATAGGCGGTGACCTGGTGACTGCCGGCGTCGTCGAGTAGCCGGGTGCCGATCCGCCAGCTGTCGGCGGTCTGGATCAGATAGTGGCCGAGCGGATGATCCGGATCGGCGCCGGCAGTCACCGCGTCCAGCTCCGTGCGTACGGCTGCGAAATCGTCTTTCGGGTAATCGATCTGCGGCAGATGGATCCGGCCGATCCGCCATGCGTCGAGGAAGGTCTCCTGCGCGCTCGCCGGCCAGCTCAGCGTTTCCAGCAGACGGATGCCGCGCACCGCCGCGACCATGCGCGCGTCGAGCGTGACGTGATGGGTGATGTCTGGAGAAAGGCTCATGGATTGGGAAGCAAACACAAGCGCAAATCCCCGGCCATTGCTTTGCAATGGCCGCCCCCTTTTTCAAAGGGGGCTAAAAGAGCGGGTATTGCTTCGATTCCGCCGACGTTACCCCCTTTGAAAAAGGGGGTCGGCAGCCGCGAAGCGGGTGACGGGGGGATTTGCTCTTCGGCATCTATATGAAGCAATGCTTCACTCCTTCCCATACCGATCATCCGACGGCTTGTGCCGCGGCTTGCTGCCGGTTTTTGCGTTCGCGTTCTGCACCAGCCGGGTCGCGAGCTTGTCGGCGGCGGTGGCCACTTCGTCGCGCAGTTTCAGATAGTTCGCCAGCCGCGCCGGGTCCAGGGTGCCGGCTTCCAGCGCCGCGCGCACCGCGCAGCCCGGTTCGCGGGCGTGGTGGCAGTCGCGGAATTTGCATTCGCCGGTCAGGGTTTCGATATCGGCGAAACCGCCGTCGGCCAGATGCTCCTCGCCGGTCGGCTTGAGTTCGCGCATGCCGGGCGTATCGATCAGACAGCCGCCCGACGGCAGCGGCAGCAGGGTGCGGAAGGTGGTGGTGTGGCGGCCGCGGGCGTCGTTTTCGCGGACCGCATTGGTCTTCATCTTCTCCACGCCCAGCAGCGTGTTGGTCAAAGTCGATTTGCCGGCGCCCGACGACCCCACCAGCACCGCGGTGCGGCCCGGCCCCAGCCACGGGTCCAGCGCGGCGACGCTGGCGCGGTCCTTGGCGTTCACCGCGACCGCGACGATGCCCTGCGCCGCCAGTTCGGCCAGCGCCGCCAATGAGGCCTCGGCGTCGTTGCCGTCCACGTCGGCCTTGGTCAGCACCACCACCGGATTGGGCGAACCATGCGCGGTGCCGCCGCCGCGCACCAGCAGCAGGTAGCGTTCGATCCGGCGCGGGTTGAAATCGGCGTCCAGGCCGCAGACCACGAACACCGTGTCGATGTTCGCGGCGATGACCTGCTGTTGATAATGCTCGCCGGCGGCGGCGCGTTTGATCGTGCTGCGCCGCGCCAGCAAAGCCACGATCTGCGTGCGCGGCGGACGGTCTTCGATCAGCACCCAGTCGCCGACCGCGGCGCGGTCCTGCGACGGGAAGCGGCGGCGCATCCATTCCGGCGGCGATTCCACGCTCAGCGCATGTCCGGGCGCTTCGGCGACGACATAGCCGGAGCGATGCTGTTCGATCACCCGCGCCGGCCGCGCCTGTGGGTTCGCGGCGAGGGCGGCGGCCCAATCCGGGTCGGTGACCTCGTGCCCGACGCTGCCGGCGAAGGGCCAGCCGATGGCGTCGAGGGCGGGAACCTGGGCGAGCGCCGGGGCGGGGGGCAGGGCGGTCAAATGAGCGGGAAACGGTTGGTCATGCGCCGATTCTATGTCGCGCCGCCCGGGGACGACCGGAATGGACGACACGCAGCCCGCTATCGGCAGTGATGGAAGCGCTTGCAGAGCCGTCCCGCGACGCCCGGCCGGCTGGTTTCCGCCGACGATCTGCTAGTCTTTGCCGACTTTTTTACCCCTGCCGATACGATGTCTTCCTCCAGCCCGCACAACAGCCCGAAACCCGCGCTCAAGACCCGCGAACGCCTCTCCGAAGTCCGCTACGAAATCCGCGGCGAACTCGCCCGGCGCGCGCGCGAGCTGGAGGCCCAGGGGCGGACGCAGATCAAGCTGAACATCGGCAACCCGGGCGCCTTCGGGTTCCGCGCCCCGGAACACCTGCAGCGGGCCATCGCCGACCATATCGCCGACACCGATCCCTACACCCATCAGCAGGGCCTGCCGGCCGCGCGCGAGGCCATCGCCGCGTTCCACAAGCGCCGCGGCACCCCGAACGCTTCGCCCGAGCGCGTGTTCATCGGCAACGGTGTCAGCGAACTGATCGATCTCAGCCTGCGCGCGCTGTTGAACCCCGGCGACGAAGTGCTGCTGCCGTCGCCCGACTACCCGCTGTGGTCGGCCGCGACCATCCTCAATGACGGTCGCCCGGTGTACTACCGCTGCCATGCCGACAATGGTTTCCTGC
Source organism: uncultured Thermomonas sp. (assembly GCA_966203835.1). GTDB lineage: Bacteria > Pseudomonadota > Gammaproteobacteria > Xanthomonadales > Xanthomonadaceae > Lysobacter_I. The sequence continues at coordinate 1,363 of CBIHKW010000123.1, read as the reverse complement.
CGGATCCCGACGAGATCGCGCAGCTGGTGTCGTCGCGCACCCGCGCGATCGTGCTGATCAATCCGAACAATCCGACCGGCGCGACCTATTCGCGCGAGATTCTCGAGCGCATCGTCGCCATCGCCGCGAAGCACAATCTGCTGCTGATGGCCGACGAGATCTACGACCACATTCTTTATGACGACGCGAAGTTCGAGCCGCTGGCGCCGTTGGCAGGCGACCTGCCGTGCCTGTCGTTCGGCGGCCTGTCGAAAGTGCATCGCGCCTGCGGCTGGCGCGTGGGTTGGGCGGTGCTCAGCGGCGACCCGCTGGCCAGCGGCGATTTCCACCACGCGATGGATCTGCTCGGCGCGCTGCGCCTGTGCGCGAACGTGCCCGGCCAGTTCGCGATCGACGCCGCGCTGCACGGCACCGACACCATCAGCGCACTCACCGCGCCCGGCGGCCGTCTGTACGAAACCCGCCGCGCGCTGATCGACTGCTGCGACGCCAGCGAGCATCTGCAGCTGGTCGCGCCGGCCGGCGCGCTGTACGGCTTCCCGGCCGTGGTCGGTGCCGCCGCGCACGGTTTCGACGACCACGCCTTCGCCCTGGAAATGCTGGAAACCGAGGACGTGCTGATCGTGCCCGGCTCCAGCTTCAACGTGCCCGAGCGCAATTTCTTCCGCGTCACCCTGTTGCCGGAAGCGCCGGTGCTACGCGAAGTGTTCGCGCGGATCGAGCGCGTGCTGCAGCGCCGCGCCGATGCAGCGTCGGCGCAACGCGCCGCAGTCGCCTGATCGATGACCACCGTGCCGGTCGTGCTCGCAGCGATGCTCGCGACCGGTATGGCGGACGATGCGCAGGTGACGGCGACCGTTCCGTATCTGGCCCTCGGCGACAGCTACACCATCGGCGAAAACGTCGAGCCGGCCGGCCGCTGGCCGATGCAGCTGGCGGCCGCGCTGCGCGCCGAGGGCATCGTCATCGACGGCATCGCCGTTGCAAGCCCGCGCATCATCGCCGCCACCGGCTGGACCACCGACGAACTGTCGGCCGCGATCGACGCGGCCGAGCCGCTCGCCGAAGACCACGCATTGGTGAGTCTGCTGATCGGCGTCAACAATCAATATCGCGGCCGCGCCGTCGACGAGTACGCGCATGAGTTCGCGATCCTGCTGGAACGCGCCATCGGCTTCGCCGGGCGTCGCGCCGACCGCGTGTTCGTGCTCGCGATTCCGGACTGGGGCGTGACCCCGTTCGCCGCGGACAGCGGCCGCGACACCGCCGCGATCACGCGCGAACTCGACGCCTACAACGCGGCGGCGGCGACGATCTGCGCGGAACGCGGCGTGGTCTTCATCGATATCGCGCCCGTCAGCCG
>CBIHKW010000122.1:0-12967 GCA_966203835.1 uncultured Thermomonas sp. | reverse complement strand
TTCGTCGCGGCGGCCCGCAACCTCGTTTTGGAGCGCGTGACGGCGCGAGGTAGTGCGTAAATATTTTCGTTGCCCGTTCGCGCCTTCGGGCGCTCCTACAGAAAGCGGATTGCAGTTACCGGTTATCGAGCCTCAACAACAGATCCCGCCACGGCGTCAGCTTCGTGCCCAGGCCGGCGATCACCCCCAGCGTGTTCGCCAGCGCGTCCATCCGGTCCATCATTCTGTATTCGGTCAGCGCACCCTGCGCGTATTCCAGACCGATGCCCATCAGCACCAGCGCGACGCCGACGCTGAGCAGCGAACGCCAGCGCGGATACAACTGCACCGCGCCCGCGGCGAGCACGGCATAGGTGAGGAAATGTTCGAATTTGTCGGTGCCGGACGGTAATTCGCCGAGATCCGGCACCGGGATCAGCGATACCACCACCACCAGCGACACCGCGACGCACCACAGCGCCGACCACAACAATGGCCGGCGAAACGGTTTCAGCGAACGGCCGACGCGCGGCGCACGCGTTTTGTTGTCGGCGCTCACAAGCGGAAGCTCAGGTCGCCGACCAGAAAGGCGTGATCGAGGCTGGATTTGCGCGCGAAGCCGATCGCCTGGAAGCGTTCGCCCATCTCGCCGGGCAGCGTCAGTTTCTTGGCCTGCTGGCGCAAGGCATAGCGCGCGATCTCATCGGCGGCATGGCTTTCGTGCTCGTTCAAACGCTGATCCAGACCGTTGCCGATCAGGAAACTCGCCTGCGAGCAATAACCCGAGAAATCCAGGCCCGCGTTGGTGCCGGCTTCGGCCAGCGCGGTGAAATCGACCGACACGGTGACGTCCTGCAGGCCCACGCGCGCGAACACGTTGTCGGTCATGCGATGGCGATGGAATGCGCGCAGGGTGCCGTCCTCGCGACGCGGATCGTAATATTCGCGGCGCGGGTAACCATAATCGATCAGCAGCAGCGCGCCGGCATCGAGGCCGCCGATCACCGCCTGCAGCCAGTACGGCAACTGCGGCAGGACTTCCGAGCGATAACCGTCGCGGAACGGGTGTTCGCACTGGCGCTCGACGTGACGCACCGCCGCGCTCAGCAGCGCATCCGCGGGTCGGTCCACGCGCACGAAACCGCCCTGTGCATCGAGCGCCACGTGTTCCTCGTAGATTTCGCCTTCGAGCACCGCGAAGCGCGAGGTCGGCAGCGCATCGATGACTTCGTTCGCGAACACCACGCCGTTCCAGGGTTCGTTGATCGGCGTCTGCAGCCATTCCACGCGCGCGAAGATCTCCGGCGCGAATCGCGCCTGCAAGCGTTCGCGCTGGCGTTCGCGCAGGTCGGCGCTGGGTTCGAGGATCGCGTAGCGCGCCGGCATCGCACCGGTCGCAAGCAGACGCTCGATCGCGGTTTCGGCGAACGCACCGGTGCCGCCGCCGATTTCCATGAACACCGCGTCGCCGCCGAGCGGGCGCAGCACCGGGGCCAGCGCATCGGCCACGCATTCGGCGAACAGCGGACCGAGTTCCGGCGCGGTGACGAAATCGCCGCCCGCCCCCAGCTTGGTGGCGCCGGCGCTGTAATAACCCAGCCCCGGCGAGTACAGCGCCAATTCCATGAAACGCCAGAACGGTAACGCTCCGCCGTTGCTCGCGATCTGATCCTGGATCAGCGACGCCAGACGCTCGCTGTGCGCCTTGGCATCGGCATCGAGATCGTCGTCGTTCTGCATGCGGCGCTCCGTTGCGATGGGCGCACAGGATAACGAATCCGGGTGTCTACCGGGCTTCCGCCGCGCGCGTGCGCCGCAGCCGGACGAAGCGCTCGACTATGATCCAATGGCCCCGAATCGATCGCCGGAAGACCCGCATGTCCCCTCCCCGCCCCGTCGCCCTGGTCACCGGCGCCGCCCGCCGCCTCGGCGCTGCCATCGCGCGCCGCCTGCACGCGGCCGGCTACGATCTGGCCCTGCATTACCGTCATTCCACCGCGGACATGGCTGCGCTGGTCGCCGAACTGGAAGCCGAACGCCCGGGCAGCACGCTCGCCCTGCAGGCCGATCTGGCCGAATACGACCGTCTTCCCGAACTGTTGGCGCATACGGTGGGCCGCTACGGCCGGCTGGATGCGCTGGTGAACAACGCCTCGGCGTTCTCGCCGACGCCGCTGGGCACCATCACCCCGGCCGACTGGGACGCGCAGTTCCTGACCAATGCCCGCGCGCCGCTGATCCTCGCCCAGGCCGCCGCGCCGCATCTGAAAGCCGCGCGCGGCGCCATCGTCAATCTTGTCGATATCTACGCCGAGCGCCCGCTGCGCGACCACATCGTCTACTGCATGAGCAAGGCCGCGCTGGTGGCCGCCACCCGCGCGCTGGCGCTGGAACTGGCGCCGGACGTGCGGGTGAACGCGATCGCACCCGGAGCGATCCTGTGGCCGGAAGAAGGCAAGACCGAAGCGGCGAAGGCCGCGATGCTGGCGCGCATCCCGCTGACGCGCACCGGCAACGAAGGCGAGATCGCCGACGCCGTGCTGTGGCTGCTGCAGGGCGCCGGCTATACCACCGGCCATGTGCTGCCGGTGGACGGCGGACGGCTGCTGCAGAGCTGAGCCCGCAGGCAGCGATCAGTAGCGGTCGTCGAGCGCGAAGATCGGCTTGCGGTCGCGCCACTTCCCATCGGTGAAATCCGGGAAATCCAGGGTTTCGCCATCGCCGGCGATCGACTGCTCGGACAGCGGCGTGATCGCGCTCCAGGCCACCGCGTCGTAGATGTCGATCGGCATCGGCGCGTTGCGCTTCAGCGCTTCGACGAACGCGTGCATCACGAAGAAATCCATGCCGCCGTGGCCGGCGCCTTCGGCCTGCGCCGCGTATTTTTTCCACAGCGGATGATCGTAGCGATCCAGCCACGCCTGCGCCGGTTCCCAGCGGTGCGCCTCGGGGCTTTTGCCTTCGAGATAGATCGACTTGTTGACGTCCATCCACAGGCCTTCGGTGCCCTGCACGCGGAAGCCCAGCGAATACGGGCGCGGCAGCGAGGTGTCATGGCTCAGCAGGATGGTCTCACCGTTGGCGCAGCGGATCTGGGTTTGCACCACGTCGCCCAGCGCGAAGGTCACGCCGGCGTTGGGATGATCGGCGCCGCCCTGCTTGCGTACGTAGTCGCGCAGGCCGCGCGCCTTGCTGGCATGGCTGGTCAAGCGTTCGAAACGATTGCCGCGGTGGATATCCAGCCACATCGCGCAGGGGCCGATACCGTGACTCGGATACAACTCGCCGTTGCGATGCACCGAATGCTGCGTGCGCCATTTCGCTTCCGACCAGCCTTTCTCGCCGAATTCAACGCCGCCGCCGTAAGGCTTGCCGGGTTCTCCGGAATTGAATTTCACCGCACGCAGATCGTGCTGGTACCCGCCTTCGACATGCACCAGTTCGCCGAACAGCCCCTGACGCGACATGTTCAGCACCGCCAGCACATCGCGGCGATAGCAGACGTTCTCCAGCAGCATGTACGGCGTGCCGGTACGCAACTGTGTGCGCAGCACCTGCCAGTGATCGTCGAGCGTGATGCCGGCAACCACTTCGCAGCCGACCGCGATGCCGGCCTCCATCGCCGCGATCGCCTGCGGCGCATGGCCTTCCCAGGGCGTGGCGATGATCACCGCATCCAGCCGCGCCTTGGCGAACATCTCGCGCCAGGCTTCGTTGTGACCGGTGTAGACCTTCGGCTTGGGCTTGCCGGCTTCGGCGCACTGCTTCAACGCGGCATCGAGCATGAACACTTCGATATCGCACAACGCGACGACATCCACGTCATCGCGCTTGAGCAATTCGTCCAGATGCACCTGCCCGCGCATGCCGGTGCCGATCAAACCGAAGCGCAGACGCTGCGCGGGCTTGGCGAACGCGGGCATGCCCGATGCGGCGCCGAGCGCAGCCACCGCCGCGCCCGCCTGCAGAAAACGGCGACGATCCATCGAGATTCTCCTGAGGCGCGTCAGCGCTTCGGCGCGAACGCGGTGTCCAAGGACAGGCCGCGGAACTCGGCCGGGGTTTCGTGCGACACCGCATACCGGTACAGCGCAGCGGAATAGATGCCGCTCAGCGCCGCCTGGGTCACGCCCAGCACCAGCACGCCGATCACGAACACTACGGCGACGCCGATCGCCAGGCCTACCGAGGCCTGCCAGGCGAGGAAAGTAGCAGCAGCGCCGACCAGCACGACCAGCGTGGTGATCAGTCCGAACGCCGCACCGATACCGACGTTGCCGATGGCGTTCTCGCCCCAGGTCTTCTTCAGCAGAACGACGCTTTCCTTCAGCGCGTCGATCGGGCCGATATTGCGATTGACCAGCACCGGCACCACCAGGAAGGTCGCCAGCGTCCAGGCCATGCCCAGACCGCTGCCGATCAGGCGCACGATGATGTTGTTGTCGCGATTCTTCAGCGACTGCAGCAGCACGCCGACGGTCGCGGCGATCGCGGCATAGCCGAGAATCGCCGGCAAACGCGCTTTCGCGGCGCGAATGCCGTCGGAGAAGGTCGGATCGCCGCCTTCCAGCCGGATCGTCGCCGCAGCGACCAGCGCGCTGTTGAAGAAGATGATCACGCTGTACTGGCAGAAATAGAAGACGAATCCGATCACCGCACCGAAAGCGTTGAAGCCGTCGGCGAACAGTTTCAGCGCGAAGATCGGCAGCGCGAACGTCGCCAGCACCAGCAGCGTGGCCAGCGAGGACAGGATCGGAAACAGCATCAGCTCTTTGTCGGCGCGCAGCACCGACGCACTTGCCTTGACCAGCCCCCAACTGCGCGAAAATTTCTCGAACATCGCCTGCGTCCTCCCCGGACAGGTGTGTGGAGGCGCTATCGTGAGGCGAATGCCTGCGCCCGACAAGCGCTGGAAGTCACCTCTTGCGGGTGAGATTCGTCACCCGCGGACGCTGTGATCGAGCAGGTTCGATTCGGCGACGTCCGGATCGAAGACCGGAACGAAAGCTACATCGCGTTCGGACGAGTCGGCCCAGAGGTCGCCGAGCGTCCGCCCGCTGCGCGGATCGACGAACGCCGGCGCGATCTCCGCCAGCGGCTTGAGCACGAACGCGTGTTTCAGCTCGTCGCGCGGCAGTTGCAGATGATCGGCGCCGTCCAGCACCAGGTCGTCGTAGAACACGATGTCGATGTCCAGCGTCCGGTTGCCGAAGCGCGGCCCGCTGCGGTCACGGCCGTGCGCGTCTTCCAGCGCATGCAGCCAATCGTTGAGCGCGACCGGATCGAGATCGCTGTCGATCACCGCGCCTGCATTGAGAAAATCGGGGCCGCTGAAACCGACCGCCGGAAAACGATAGACCACCGACGCGGCGATCGCGCCGAAACGCTCGCGCAATGCGTCGAACGCCGAACGCAGATTCGCTTCCGGCTGCTGGTTGCTGCCGAGACTCAGGAACGCCTTGCCCATCGACATGCTCCGCTCAGGCCCGACTGCGTTCGATGATCACGCCCACCGCGCGCGCGCCGCGCACCGCGCCGGGCTTGCTCAGCTTCAGGCGCACGTGCGACACCGCGAATTCGGCGAGGATGATCGCGGCGCAGCGTTCGGCGAGGGTTTCGACCAGACCGAACGACGATGCGGACACGTATTCGATCAGGCGCTTGCTCACGGCTTTGTAATTGAGGGTATCGGCGATATCGTCGCTCGCCGCGGGTTTGCGGTTGTCGAACGCCATTTCGATATCGAACAGCAGCGACTGGCGGATGCGGCGCTCCCAGTCGTAGATGCCGATCAGCGTCTCGATCTCGAGCGCCTCGATGAAGACCTTGTCGGTCATGTCGCCTCCGGTGCGTCGCCGCTGGATTGTCGGATCAGGATGATATCCGGCCACGATTCGCGCCACACCTCGCACTTGTCCTGGAAATGCACGTGATCGTAATCCTTGCCGAGCCTGCGCATGTCGTCCAGTGCGTACTGCGCGAAATCGCGCAGCGCGACGAGAAATGGTTCGTCGACTTCGATCACGACACTTTTCAATTCGACGAACGTCTCCAGGCTCTCCTCGACGCCGTGAAGGTGACCGTACGTTTTCATCGGCCGGACTCCGGCTCGACAGCCGTCAAGGTCGCCATGTCCCAACGCGGCACGACATGCACCGCCGCGCCGCTGCGCTGCCCGGCTTCGAGCCGCAGCGCGCCGGCGAAGGCGATCATCGCGCCGTTGTCGGTACACAGTTCCGGACGAGGGAAGCAGACCCGGCCACCGCGCTTGGCCGCCATCGCCTGCAGCCTCGCGCGCAGGCGCTTGTTCGCGCCCACGCCGCCGGCGACCACCAGCACATCGCAGCCGGCGGCCTGCAGCGCGCGTTCGCATTTGATCGCCAGGGTGTCGACCACCGCGTCCTCGAAGCCGCGGGCGATGTCGGCGCGGGTCGCGTCGGTCTGGTCGCTGTCGCGCCAGGCCAGCAGCACCTGGGTCTTGAGCCCGCTGAAACTGAAATCCAGCCCCGGCCGGTCGGTCATCGGCCGCGAGAACTTGAACTTGCCGGGTGTGCCGTGTTCGGCCAGAGCCGCCAACTGCGGGCCGCCGGGGTACGGCAGCCCCATGAGCTTGGCGGTCTTGTCGAAGGCCTCGCCCGCAGCGTCGTCGAGGGTATCGCCGAGCAGCCGGTAGCTGCCGATGGCATCCACGGCCACCAGTTGGCTGTGCCCCCCGGAGACCAGCAGGGCCACGAACGGTGGCTGTGGGCGGCCGTGAACAGGGTCGGGGTCTTCCATCAGCGGCGCCAGCAGGTGGCCTTCCATGTGGTGGACGCCGATCGCCGGCAGATCCAGCGCCCAGGCCAGCGACCGCGCCACCCCGGCGCCGACCAGCAGCGCGCCCACCAGCCCGGGACCGGCGGTGTAGGCCACCCCGTCCAAGTCATTGATTTCGATGCCAGCTTCGGCCAAGGTCTGGCGGATCAGCGGCAGCAGCTTGCGCACGTGGTCGCGGCTGGCCAGCTCCGGCACCACCCCGCCGTACTCGGCGTGGAGGGCGATCTGGCTGTAGACCGCATGCGCCAACAGCCCCGCTGCCCCGGGCAAGGAGGTGTCGTAGACGGCCACGCCGGTCTCGTCGCAGCTGGATTCGATACCGAGGACTTTCACGGGAAGGGGCCGGGCCGGGGGGGAACAGGGGCGGTAGTTTATCCCCGCTCCGGACGGATGGTCGCTTTTGAACTTGCCCGGCGGGGCGGACGCCGTTATCATGCGCGGCTCGCCCGGACGGACCGGGTGGTGCAGCTTTCATCGCACGCGTTCCTTTCGCAAGAGCCCGGCCGGATGGCCGGCTTCCCAAAAAGCCCGAGATTCCTATGCCCAGCGTCAAAGTCCGCGAAAACGAGCCCTTCGAGTTTGCCCTGCGTCGCTTCAAGCGCACCTGCGAGAAAGCCGGCGTCCTCGCCGAAGTCCGCAAGCGCGAGTTCTACGAAAAGCCGACCCAGGAACGTAAGCGCAAGGCCGCCGCGGCGGTCAAGCGTCAGGCGCGCCGCAGCTCGCGCGACGCTACCAAGCGTCAGCGTCTGTACTGAGCCAAGCAAGCACGATTCCTGCGCGGCCTCACGGTCGCGGTCTCCAGTGAATCCCGAAGCCGGCCGCGCTCTGCGTTGCCGGCTTTTTGTGTTTCCGGTCTTTCCCGACCACCCCATCCCTTCGGCCCCGTTTCCCGCGGGCCGCGCCACCCGGAGCCCGCCATGAGCCTCAAGCAACGCCTCACCGACGACATGAAAGCCGCCATGAAGGCCGGCGAGAAAGAGCGCCTGGGCACCATCCGCCTGGTCAACGCCGCGATCAAGCAGAAGGAAGTCGACGAGCGCGTCGAGGTGGACGACACCCAGGTGCTGGCGATCCTCGAAAAGATGATGAAGCAGCGCAAGGACTCGGTCAGCCAGTTCGAAGCCGCCAATCGCGAAGATCTGGCCGTGATCGAGCGCGCCGAGATGGCGATCATCGAGCTGTACCTGCCAGCCAAGCTCGGCGAGGCCGAAGTGCTGGCGGTGATCGATGCCGTCATCACCGAGATCGGCGCCAGCAGCCCGGCCGACATGGGCAAGGTCATGGGCGCGGTCAAGCCTAAGCTCGCAGGTCAGGCCGACATGGGTGAGGTTTCCAAGCTCATCAAGCAGCGTCTGGCCGGCTGATCCGGCAGGAGTACGTCCACATGACCACGCCGCCCGTCATCGCCATCCGCCCGGCCGTCATTGACGACGCCGGGCTGATCCTCGCCTTCATCCGCGAGCTGGGCGAGTACGAGCGGCTGGCGCACGAAGTCGTCGCCGACGAAGCCAGGCTCGCCGCGCAGTTGTTCGGCGAGCGCCCGCGCGCCGAGGTGCTGATCGCCGAAGTCGACGGCGCCGCCGCCGGTTTCGCGCTGTTTTTCCACAATTTTTCGACCTTCGTCGGCAAGCCGGGCCTGTATCTCGAAGACCTGTTCGTGCGCCCGGCCTTCCGCGGCCACGGCCTGGGCAAGCGGCTGATGATGCGGCTGGCGCAGATCGCGGTCGAACGCGACTGTGGCCGCTTCGAATGGTCGGTGCTCGACTGGAACACCCCGGCCATCGATTTCTACCGCAGCCTCGGCGCGACCGGCATGGACGAATGGACCGTGCAGCGCGTCAGCGGCGATGCGCTGCGGGCGCTTGCGGCACAGTCCCAGCCGCAAGACTGACGTTTTACCGACCCGCACCGGGTCGTCTTCAGGAGGTGTCCCATGAAACGCAAGAACCACCACAGCGTGTGCTTTCGATGCCACGCCCGCCGTTGAGGTCACGCGCAAGCGCCGCAAAGGCTTCCCGTCCGAAACCCATGTGAAACGCGGCCACCGCGTCGTCAACGGCGACAAGGAACTGCTCGAAAAACTGGGCCGCAACGATCCCTGCCCATGCGGCTCGACCCGGAGGTTCAAGGTATTGCTGCCTCCGCGGCGGACGATATGAGGGGTCGGAACGCGACCACTACTTTTAGGGACTGAATCGCTTTCAGTGACAAATCAGCGGCTTCCATGCCGCCCCGACACTCCGTCGGGGCGGCTTACGCTGGGACACCTTGTTATACTCGGACCGAATTCAGTCCGCGGAGACAGTCTTATGAGCGATCCCATCATCAGTCTCAGCGATTTCAAATCCGACGCCAGCCAATGGCTCAAGCGTCTGCAGGAGGAATCCGACGCCGTCGTGCTGACGCAGAACGGCCGTGCCAGCGCCGTCGTGCAGAGTTACGAGACCTTCCAGCGCCAGCAGCAGGCGCTGTTGATGCTGAAACTGCTGGCGCAGGGCGAAGCCGACATCGCCGCCGGGCGGCTTATCCCACAGGAAGAGGTCTTCGCCACATTGCGTGAGCGTTTTGCGCCTGACGCATGAGCGATCACGAGGTCTACTGGACGCCCACGGCGCTGCAGGATCTGGCGTCGATCCTGTCCCACATCGCCGCCGGGAATCCCATTGCCGCCGCAGAGGTGATCGTACGGCTCGAAGCGCGCGCCGAATCCCTGCGTACGCTGACGCCGCGCGGCCGCACCGTCCCGGAACTGCGTGAGATCGGCGTGAACCAATATCGCGAACTGATCGAACGGCCGTGGCGACTGATCTACACGGTCGAAGCCAAGCGCGTCGCCGTGGTTGCCGTACTCGATTCGCGCCGCGACCTCTCAACCCTCCTCCTCGAACGCCTGATCCGCAGCTGACATGGCCCGCATCCCCGACGCTTTCATCGACGACCTGCTCGCGCGTACCGATATCGTCGAGCTGGTCGGATCGCGCGTGCCGCTGAAACGGCAGGGCAAGGAATATTCGTCGCGCTGCCCGTTCCACGACGAACGGTCGGCGTCGTTCACGGTGTCGCCGACCAAGCAGTTCTACCACTGCTTCGGCTGCGGCGCGCACGGCACCGCGATCAGCTTCCTGATGAATTACGACCGCCTCGAATTCCTCGATGCGGTGGACGAACTCGCCAAGCGCGTCGGCATGGAAGTGCCACGCGACACCCAGCAGCGCAACGCGACGCCGGACAGCGTCGATCAGTACGCGGCGCTGGAGGCGGCCAGCAAATTCTTCCAGAAACAGCTGACGATCAGCGACAAGGCGCGCGGGTATTTCGACCGCCGCGGCGTCGATGATGCGATCCGCACCCAGTTCGGTCTGGGCTATGCGGCCGATGGATTTTCGGCGCTGCGCGATGCGCTGGGCACCGACCCGCGGCGCATGGCGCTGCTGGAGCGCGTCGGCCTGTTCTCGAAGAACGACAAAGGCCACGTCTACGACAAATTCCGCGACCGGGTGATGTTCCCGATCCACGATCGCCGCGGCCGCACCATCGCGTTCGGCGGCCGCGTGCTGGATCCGGAGGATTCGCCGAAATATCTCAATTCGCCGGAAACTCCGCTGTTCCACAAGGGCCGCGAACTGTACGGCCTGTGGCAGGTGCGCCAGGCGAATTCGAAGATCGAACGGCTGATCGTGGTCGAAGGCTACATGGACGTGATCGCGCTGTTCCAGCACGGCATCACCCAAGCGGTGGCGACGCTGGGCACCGCGACCACGCCCGATCACGCCGAGCTGCTGTTCCGCAACGCGCCCGACGTGTATTTCTGTTTCGACGGCGACGCCGCCGGCCGCCGCGCCGCGAGCAAGGCGATGGAGTCGGTATTGCCGCGAATGAAGGACGGGCGCCAGGCGTTCTTCCTGTTCCTGCCCGACGGCGAAGATCCGGACACGCTGGTGCGCAACGAAGGCAGCGCCGGATTCGACGTGCGCCTGCGCGACGCGACGCCGCTGTCGACGTTCTTCTTCGATGAGCTGGCGAAGGACGTGAATCTCGGCACGCTCGACGGCAAGGCGCGGCTGGCGGAGCGCGCGAAACCGCTGCTGGCGCAGATTCCCGACGGCGCTTTCGGTGATCTCATGCGCCAGCGGTTGACCGAACTCACCGGCGTCGGCGCGCGTGCGAACGCATCCGCGACAGCACAGCCCACACGCACGCGCACGCAACCCGCGCAGACGCAGAAACGCAGCCTCGTGCGCAGCGCGATCGCGCTGCTGCTTCAGCAACCGTCGCTGGCGCTGGCGCTGGAACCGCCCTACACCTTCAATATCCTGCGTCAGCCCGGCGTGCCGCTGCTGACGGAATTGGTGGCGCTGGTGCGTGAGCGTCCGGACATCACCACCGGCGGCGTGCTCGAACATTTCGCGGAGCGCGAAGAGGTCGCGGCGCTGCAGAAACTCGCCTCGCAGGACATGCCCGGCGAAGAAGCGCTGTGGCGCGACGAATTCCTCGACGCGATGAGGCAGTTGGAAAAGCAGACCCTGCACCAGCGCATCGACGAACTGCAGGCGAAACAGCGCGAGGTCGGGCTCGACGACCACGACAAGGCCGAGATGCGGGCGCTGTTGCTGAGCAAGATGCAGCCGGGGCGCTGAGCCTGCTTCAGCTCCGACAATCGCTTCTCCTGTAGGAGCGCCGGTTCCTGCATGCGGTCGTCATCGCAATACGATGGCGCCCCGGGAGAGTTGTGCTGTATCGAACAGCCATGCTCTACTCCCGCATCCAAGGAGGTCGCCCATGTACACGATGTCGACAAGAATTCTGCGGGCGCGACGGCTGGCGAATCTTACTCAGGCGCTGCTGGCGACGAAGGTCGGCGTACACCGCAGCGCGGTGGCGCAGTGGGAGCAGCCGGACGGCACGTCGCCCAGCGTCCATCATCTCGAACAGATCGCCACGCTCACCGGCGTGTACTTCGAGTGGCTGGCGACCGGTCGCGGATCCATGCGCCCCACCGGCGGCGAGTTCGACCCGACGATCGACATGCTCGATTTCGCGCAGACCGAATTCGAGCGCAGGATACTGGAATGCGCGCGCCGCTTGTCCACGAAGAACCAGAAGATCGCCTGCGGCATTCTCGAATTGCTGGCGGGATGATTACACCGCAGGGAATCAAAGTGGAAATTTCGCCGAATTTTTGACGCCCATTCTGCGGAAAATATTTTTCGCACATTAAATCAATAACTCTCATCACCATTTTTAGAAAATCTCTGACCCACTACGTCGGCAATTGTGGAAGAAATTAAATTGCTCGATATCTCTCCGATAAATGGAATCAAACCAACAACATTATCGTCATTGATCGCGCTAATAAAAAAAGAGTCGCTGCAACGTGCCGCTATGGCATTAAAATCTGCAAATAGACTATCAGTCTCACTCGACATGCAGCCCACAAGAATCCGAGAAGATGAAAGCGGCATTGCAACCCTATCAAACTTATCAGACTCGGATAACAGATAAGGCATCACTTCGCCACTTTCTCCGCAACCTGCGACTGCGATGCAATCCGGAAGGACCACCGGGCTCGAAGAGTCACGAACATACCAGTTCATACTCTCAAGAAAATTCACTCTGACCTCTGGGACCAAGCCCTGCTCAAGCGCGCGAGCATGCCCGTTTCTAGCAGCAGCAGGAATATCCGCCGACAGATTCGAAAAAAAATCACCCAACGATGGATTCAACGACTGAAACAAGAATTCGAAATTATTGTCTATGAAAGAAAGCGCTTCATTTTCAAAATTTGGCGGGAGAAAAATTCCTGAGCCCTCATATTTTTCGACCTCTTCGCGAAGAGCCTTTCGCAATGGCGAGTCAGAATCAGGCTCATCGGTCAACAAAAGTTGACGCATAACACCTTCCTTTTGCACGCTAGACTCAATAAGTCCAAGCATTTGGCTAGCGCCATTCTTGAACACGTCCCGGGCGAATGCTCCTCGAATGACCAAGTGCGATATAAGCTCTGCAACCACCCCCGGATCAGCACTGCTCCCACTAGGTAGTCCACGAATAGAATTCAAAAGCTCAGAAAACCTTCCTTCATAATCAGTGATTTTATCGTCGAGCGTAGGACCAGAAGAATCATCGTTATTTGAATAAAAATATCTCTGGGCAGCAAAATTATCGATGGATA
>CBIHKW010000121.1:0-13040 GCA_966203835.1 uncultured Thermomonas sp. | reverse complement strand
TCCTTCAGTGCCCAAACCGGTCACCACCCTCGCCCGCGACGACGGCAGCCCCGGCTGGCTCGCATCGGTGGATCGCAAGGACGGTACGGTGTTGATGGTGCCGGTGCCGACCGCGGCCGACGCCGACGGTCGCGTGCCCGAACTCTGGCTGATCCCGCCGGGCGAAAGTCCGAAGTCCTTGGGCATCGTGTCGATCGATCGATCGCATACGGTGAAAGTGCCCGATGCGCTGCGCGACGCGCTCGCGAAGGGCGCATTGCTGGCGATCACGCTCGAACCCAGCGGCGGCGCGCCGCAAGGCGTTCCCACCGGTCCGATCGTGGCGAAGGGCGATATCGTGACCCTGTGATGGCGAGGCGAATGATGGGTTCGATGGCGGAATAGACCGCCGGATAAAACCCATCGGCCACTGCATCCGAATCGCCGGTGTCGACGTAATCAACGTCGACACCCGAGGAGTTGCACATGCCGGCCCCCGCCACACTCGATCCGCCGCAACCGTCGGCGGATCTCTCCGCCGCGAAACGGATCCGCATCGCGATCGCGCGCTGGTTCGACACCGCCGCGACCGAAACCGATACCACCGACGGCGACCGCATCGACTGGCTGCGCACGCTGCCGTTTCTGGCGATGCACGTCGCCTGCCTCGCGGTGTTCTGGGTGGGCGTCTCGCCGATCGCGGTCGCAGTCGCGGTCGCGTTGTACGCGGTGCGGATGTTCGCGATCACCGGCTTCTATCACCGCTATTTCTCGCACAAGACGTTCCGCACCTCGCGCGCGGTGCAGTTCACGTTCGCAGTGATCGGCGCCTCCTGCGTGCAGCGCGGCCCGCTGTGGTGGGCCTCGCATCATCGCAACCATCATCGCCATGCCGACACCGCCAACGACGTGCATTCGCCGGTGGTCCACGGCTTCTGGCGCAGCCATGTCGGCTGGTTCCTCACCCGCGGCGGCTTCCGCACCGACTGGGACCGCATCCGCGACCTCGCACGTTTCCCCGAACTGCGCTGGCTCGATCGCTACGACATCCTGATGCCGGCGCTGCTCGCGGTCGCACTGTTCCTGCTCGGCGGCTGGCTGGAAACCGCAGCGCCCGGGCTCGGCACCAATGCGTGGCAGATGCTGGTCTGGGGCTTCTTCGTCTCGACCATCGTGCTGTTCCACGCCACCGTGACCATCAACTCGCTCGCGCATCGCTTCGGCAAGCGCCGGTTCCCGACCCGCGACGACAGCCGCAACAATCTGTGGCTGGCCCTGCTCACGTTCGGCGAAGGCTGGCACAACAATCATCATTTTTTCCCGGGATCGGCGCGCCAGGGTTTCCGCTGGTGGGAAATCGATCTGACCTACTACGGCCTGCGCACGATGGCCATGCTGGGTCTGGTCCACGACCTCAAACCGGTTCCGGCCTGGGTCGCGACGAAAGCGAGGGCCGGCTGATGCGCATCGCAGTCATCGGCTCGGGCATCGCCGGCCTCGCTTCGGCATGGCTCTTGTCCCAGCAACATGAAGTGGTGCTGTTCGAAGCCAACGATTATCTCGGCGGCCACACCCACACCCACGACATCGAACTGCAGGGCCGTCGTTACGCAGTGGACACCGGTTTCATCGTCCACAATCCGGAACACTATCCACTGTTGAACGCGCTGTTCGCAGAACTCGGCGTCGAATCGCAGCCGACCGCGATGAGTTTCTCGGTGCGCAACGAAGCCAGCGGCCTGGAATACAACGCCACCGATCTCGACGGTCTGTTCTGCCAGCGCCGCAATCTGGTCTCGCCTCGGTTCTGGGGCATGCTGCGCGACCTGTTCCGTTTCTATCGCGAAGCGCCGGCACTGCTGGCCTCGCCCGGCGAAGGTCCGACGCTCGGCGACTATCTCGCGCAAGGCGGTTACGGCGCGATGTTCCGCGACGAACATCTGGTGCCGATGGCATCCGCATTATGGTCGTCGCCATCGGCGAAGATCCTCGCGTTTCCGGCGAAGTATCTGGTCCAGTTCATGGCCAATCACCAGATGCTGCAGGCCAGCGACCGCCCGCAGTGGCGCGTGGTCCGCGGCGGATCGAACACCTACGTCCGTGCGTTGCGCAACCGTTGGCACGTGCAGGAACGATTGAACACTCCGGTACGCAAAGTGCTGCGCGACAGCGAAGGCGTCGCCGTCTTCACGGATCGCGGCACGGAACGGTTCGACCGGATCGTGCTCGCCTGCCACAGCGACCAGGCGCTGCGATTGTTGAGCGACGCCAGCGACGCCGAACGTTCGATTCTCGGCGACATGCCCTACCAGACCAACGACACTGTGCTGCACACCGATGCCTCGCTGCTGCCGCATCGTCGCAAGGCGTGGGCCGCTTGGAATGCGGCGATTCCCCGCGATCCAGCCGATGTCTGCACGGTGAGCTACTGCATGAACCTGCTGCAGGGCATCGATTCGCCGGAACCCTTCATCGTCACCCTCAACCGCAGCGACGCGATCGATCCCGCGAAGATCCTGCGCCGTATGCGTTACGAACACCCGGTCTACAGCCACGCTTCGGTCGCGGCGCAGGCGCGCAAGGCCGAGATCCAGGGCCGGCGGCATACCTGGTTCACGGGCGCCTACTGGGGCTGGGGTTTCCACGAAGACGGCATGCGCAGCGCGGTCGAAGTCGCCAACGCGCTCGGCGTGCAGTGGAATTCGATGGCGCGTTCCGACGATGCTGCAAGCGAAGTCGCCATGCTGGAAAAGGTCGCCGCATGAGCGCCCCTCTCGCCAGTGCGGTGTACGAAGGCGTGGTCCGGCATCGTCGCCACGCGCCGCATCCGCATGCGTTCCGTTATCGCATGGCGCAGCTGTATCTGGATCTCGATGAAGTCGACCGCCTGTTCGACCGGCGCTGGCTGTGGTCTTCGAACCGGAAAAATCTCGCCGAATTCCGCCGCAGCGACTATCTCGGCGACCCGGAAACACCGCTATCGGAAGCTGTACGCGAGCGCGCAACCGCTGCGCTCGGTCGTCGCCCGCAAGGCCCGATCCGTCTGTTGACGCATCTGCGCTACGCCGGGCTCGCGTTCAATCCGGTGAGTTTCTACTACTGCTACGCCGCCGACGGCATCGCGCTCGACTGCATCGTCGCCGAAATCACCAATACGCCGTGGAAAGAGCGCCACGCTTACGTGCTGCCGGTCGATGGCGCCGACATCCATGGTCGCGCAATGCACTGGGCGTTCGCCAAAGCCTTTCACGTTTCGCCGTTCGTCGGTATGGCGCGCGACTACGGCTGGCGCTTCACCGCACCCGGCAACGATCTGCACGTGCATATGGACGTCGCGCGCGATGGCGAACGCGAATTCGACGCCACGCTGCATCTCCAACGCCGGCCGTTGAATGCGGCGTCGCTGCGCCGCGTGCTGTGGCGCTATCCATTGATGACCGCGCAAGTCGTCGGCGCGATCCACTGGCAGGCGCTGCGTCTGTGGCTGAAGCGCAATCCTGTTCACGACCACCCCGCAAAAGACATGTCACTCCGAGGTTCACGATGAACGAGATCGCCAAACATGTCGCCGACGACGCGCAGACCGGATTCGGCGGCTTCGACCGTTTTCTCCGCCGCCGCCTGATCGCGCAGATGGCGCAGCTGCGCCACGGCAGACTGGTGCTGCACGATGCATTGGGCACAGTCGAGTTGGGCGAGCCCGCGCACGCCACCGATCTGAACATCCGCATCGATGTAGACGCGCCCGGCTTCTACCGTGCGGTCGCCGCCAACGGCAGCGTCGGCGCCGGCGAATCGTACATGGAAGGCCAGTGGCGCTGCGACGATCTGGTCGCGCTGGTGCGCCTGCTGGTGCGCAACCGCGATCTGCTCGACGGCATGGAAACCGGCCTCGCCCGGCTCGGCGGCATCGCGATGCGCGGACTGCATGCTTTTCGTCGCAATACCCGCACCGGCAGCCGTCGCAACATCGCTGCGCACTACGATCTCGGCAACGAATTCTTCCGTCTCTTCCTCTCGCCGGATCTGATGTACTCCTCGGGCATCTGGGCCGGAGACGAGCGCATGCCGGATCATGACAGTCTGGATCTGGCCTCCACCCGCAAGCTCGACCGAATCTGTCGCAAACTCGATCTCAAGCCCGACGACCACGTGGTCGAGATCGGCACCGGCTGGGGCGGTTTCGCGCTGTATGCCGCGCAGCATTACGGCTGTCGCGTGACCACCACGACGATTTCGAAAGAGCAGCATGCGCTCGCCGCGCAGCGCGTGGCCGAAGCCGGCCTCGAAGATCGTGTGACGTTGTTGCTCGAGGACTACCGCGACCTCACCGGCACCTACGACAAACTCGTGTCGATCGAGATGATCGAAGCCATCGGCGCGCAGTATCTGGACACTTACTTCGCCAAGATCGGCGCCTTGCTGAAGCCCGATGGACTCGCATTGATCCAGGCGATCACCATCGAGGATCATCGCTACGAACAGGCGCTGCACTCGGTCGATTTCATCAAACGCCACGTCTTCCCGGGCAGTTTCATTCCATCGATCGCGGCGATGGTCGCCGCCAAGGGTCGCGCCAGCGATCTCGCGCTCACCCAGCTCGAAGACTTCGGCCTGTCGTACGCGCGCACGCTAGAAGCATGGCGGCACCGCTTCCTCGCCGCACTGCCGCAGGTGCGCGCGCAGGGCTTCGACGACCGTTTCATCGCGATGTGGGAGTTCTATCTCGCCTACTGCGAGGGCGGCTTCCGCGAGCGTTCGATCGGCGTCGCGCAGTTGTTGATGGCGAAACCCGGTCATCGCGCACCGGCGCCGATGCCGGAATTCATGACGCGGAGCGAAATTCAGGCATGAACGTCTGGGCCAACGCCGTCGGTTACCAGATCGTCTGGTTCAGCGCGGTGATCGGCGCGGGCCGCGGGCTGTGGTGGCCAGGCGTATCGGCGGCGACGGCATTCGTGCTGCTGCATTTCGTACTCTGCCGACAATCGCCGGCGCTGCGTGCGGTCGACCTGCGGTTGATGGCGGTCGCGCTCGTCTGCGGACTGATCATGGACGGTGGACTCGCGCGTTCCGGACTCGCCGACTACGCCGCCGATCCGCTTGCACTGCCCTACGGCGGCCCGCCACTGTGGATCCTGTCGATCTGGGTCGCGTTCGCGCTGACACTGCGGCATTCGATGACGTTTCTGCTCGGTCGTCCGCTGCTCGCCCTGCTGCTCGGCGCCGTCGGCGGCCCGCTCGCCTATCTGGGCGCCGCACGCGGCTGGGGCGTCATCGTCTTCGCAGAGCCGCGTTGGATGGCGATCGTCGCCCTCGTCGTCGGCTGGGCGGTAGCCATTCCGTTGTTGACGACGCTGGCGCTGCGGTGGTCGTCGGCTACGAAAACGTCGGCCGCTCTCCCCGCAGGACATACGCGATGAATTCCAATCCCTCACCGAGCGACGCACCATGAACGAGACCCTCGCCATGCCGCAGGAACTTCCCCAGGACACCGCCGGCCCCGGATTGCTGGGGCTCGCCGAACGCGGCCTGTTGCCCGATGCGCTGCTGCGTTACGGCATCCGCCGTCAGTGCGAAGATCGGCTGCGCGCCGAACTCGACGGCGGCCTGGAAGCGCAGGCCGCACGTTTCGTCGAGCGAATCGAATTGCTGCGCAACAGCCCGGTGGCGATCCACACCGATGCCGCCAACGCGCAGCACTACGAACTGCCGCCCGCGTTCTTCAAACTCTGCCTCGGCAATCGCTTGAAGTATTCCTCCGCTTATTATCCGCGCGGCGACGAGACGCTGGATCAGGCCGAAAACGCGATGCTCGCCTTGTACACCGAGCGCGCGGAACTGGCCGATGGCCAGCACATCCTCGAACTCGGCTGCGGCTGGGGTTCGCTGACTCTGTGGATGGCGGAGCACTATCCTCACGCGAAGATCACCGCAGTCTCCAACTCGCGCCCGCAGCGCGAGCATATCGAAACGCAGTGCCGGATCCGCGGCTTCGACAACGTGCGGGTCATCACCTGCGACGTGAATCAACTGCTGCTGAGCAAGGACCAATTCGACCGCTGCGTGTCGATCGAGATGTTCGAACACATGCGCAATTACGAGATCCTGCTCGGCAACATCGCCGGCTGGCTGAAACCCGGCGGCAAACTCTTCGTGCATATCTTCGCGCACAGGACACTGATGTATCCCTTCGAAACCGGGGGCGAAGACAACTGGATGGGCCGGCACTTCTTCACCGGCGGATTGATGCCCGCCTCCGACACCCTGCTGTGGTTCCAGCGCGATCTGCAGATCGAACAACGCTGGCACGTGGACGGCACGCATTACCAGCGCACCGCGAATCACTGGCTGGAGAATCAGGACGCCGCCCGCGAAGACGTGATGGCCGTGTTGCGCGAAGCCTACGATGAAGCGACCGCGGCACTGTGGTTCCAGCGCTGGCGCATGTTCTGGATGGCCTGCGCCGAGCTGTTCGGCTACGCCGATGGCCAGGAATGGCTGGTGGCGCACTATCGTTTTGCGCGACCGGAAGCGCTGCCCTCGCCCGCTGGAGCGATCTCATGAAAAAAACCATCGTCGCCGCACTGCTCATCGTATTGGGAGCCACCACCTTGTTCGCCATGAATGCCAACGGCAAAACCCCGATCCCGCCCGTCGAAAACGTCGATCTGCCACGTTTCATGGGCCGTTGGTACGTGATCGCCAACATCCCGACCTTCCTCGAACGCGAATCCTTCGATGCGGTCGAGACTTACGAATTGCGCGACGACGGCAAGATCCAGACCACGTTCCAACACCGCAAGGGCAGCTTCGATGCGGACGTAGACACCATGCGCCCGGTCGGCACCGTGCGCGAAGGCACCAACAACGCGGTCTGGGGCATGCAGTTCGTCTGGCCGATCAAGGCCGAATACGTCATCGTTCATGTGGACGAGCACTACACCCAGACCATCATCGGCCGCAGCGCCCGCGACTACGCATGGGTCATGGCCCGCACCCCACAGATCTCCGAAACCGACTATGCCGCCCATGTCGAGCGCTTGAAAACGCTCGGCTACGACACTTCGAAACTGCGGCGGGTGCCGCAGCGTGCGGTCGATTCCGGGGATTGAGAAGCCGTCGTTTGCTGGACCACAGCTCTCTCGCGCGGGTCGGCAATCCACAAAGGCGTGAGCAGCGCACTCGACAACATGTCGACAGGCGATCAACCCTGCTCGCGGATGATCTCCAGGACATCCGAACCGTAACGTTCCAATTTGGCGCCGCCGATACCGCCGACCTGCGCGAGCTCGCTCATGGATTCCGGTCGCCGTTCGGCGATATTGCGCAATGTGCTGTCGTGGAAGATCACGTAAGCCGGGACGTTCTGCTCCCGCGCCAGGCGCGCGCGCAGGTCGCGCAGCGCGCGGAAAAGCGCCAGATCCTGCGGTTCCACCGGAACCCCCGTGCGCGATCCGCCGTCGCGTTCACGCTGTTTCTTGCTCGGCAATTCCTTGCGCAGCGTCACCGTCTGCGCGCCGGTGAGCACCGCGCGACTGGCGTCTGTGAGTCGCAGGCCGCCGAAGCCTTCGGAATCGACCTCCAGCAACCCGGCTGCGACCAGTTGGCGGAATACGCCACGCCATGCTTTGACATCCATGTCGGTGCCGATGCCGTAAGTACTGAGCTTGTCGTGGCCGAACTGGCGGAGGCGCTCGCTCTCGCCACCTCGCAAAACTTCGATCAGATGGACCACGCCGAACCGCTGCCCTGTTCGATAGACGCAGCTGAGCGCTTTGCGCGCGGCCTGGGTCGCGTCCCAGCTGTCGGCGGGTTGCAGGCAGTTGTCGCAATTGCCGCAAGCGTTCGGGTAGGTTTCGCCGAAACCCGCCAGCAGTACCTGGCGCCGACACTGCATCGATTCGCAGTAACCCAACAATTGGTCGAGTTTGCGTCGCTCCAACTGCTTGCGCTCTTCGCCTGCCTCGGACTGCTCGATCATCTGTTTCAGCAGCACCATGTCGCCCAAGCCGTAGCAGAGCCAGGCTTCGGCAGGCTCGCCATCGCGGCCGGCGCGACCGGTTTCCTGGTAATAGCCTTCCAGCGATTTAGGCAGATCCATGTGCGCGACGAAACGTACGTCGGGTTTGTCGATGCCCATGCCGAAAGCGATGGTGGCGACCATCACCACGCCGTCCTCGCGCAGGAAGCGACGCTGATTGACCGCGCGCACCTCTGCATCCAGCCCGGCGTGATATGGCAGCGCTTTGAAACCGAGACCCGCGAGTGTTTCCGCGGTCTGGTCGACCTTGCGCCGCGACAGGCAGTAGACGATGCCGGCCTCGTCGCGATGCGCGCGCAGGAAGTCCAGCAGCTGACGCTTGCCGTTGTCCTTCTGCACGACGTTGTAGCGGATGTTGGGGCGATCGAAGGAACTGACGAACCAGCGCGCCTCGTCCAGTTGCAGGCGCTCGGCGATTTCGCGCTGGGTCGGCGGGTCGGCGGTCGCGGTCAGCGCGATGCGCGGCACTTCCGGCCAGCGCTCGTGCAGCACCGTGAGCTCGCGGTATTCGCGGCGGAAATCGTGGCCCCACTGCGAGACACAATGCGCTTCGTCGATGGCGAACAACGCGATGCGGGCGCGATCGAGCAGCGACAGGAAACGTGAGGTCAGCAAGCGTTCCGGAGCCACATACAACAGGTCCAGTTCGCCCGCGAGCAGCGCCCGCTCGATGCGCGAAGCAGATTCGGCGTCCAGCGTGGAATTGAGGAACTCGGCGCGCACGCCGACCTGGCGCAGCGCTTCGACCTGATCCTGCATCAGCGCGATCAGCGGCGAGATCACCACGCCCACGCCGTCGCGCAGCAGCGCGGGCACCTGGTAGCACAGCGACTTGCCGCCGCCGGTGGGCATCAGCACCAGCGCGTCGCCGCCGTCGGAGATATGTTCGATGATGGCCTGCTGCGGGCCGCGGAAATCGGCATGGCCGAACACACGGTGCAGCAGGCTCTGTGGAGATTCCTGCATGACAATAGGGTACCAGCTGCCGCCGACCGGGTTATCGGGATAAGCCGCATCGCGGCGTAGGAAAACCCCGCGAGCCGATCCAGGGACAGCGGCGGATCACCGTGTGCAGCAGGCAGGGCCGGTCCGCAGGGCTGCAAGGACTGAGGGCCAGATAAACGGATCGAGCGGCAACGGTCGGGAAGCCGGTAAATTCAGCCACGCGTTAGCTGCCCGGCCCTAGCGTGCCTGTCGCCATCCCGGCGCCCGGAGTCCACCATGTATCGCATCGCCGCCTCGATCCTCGCCGCCGGTCTGATCGCCGCCACAGGCGCCGCTTCCGCGCAGAGCGCAGGCTACCCCGCCCCTATCGACGATCGCTACGCGGACGCGGACGCCCCCTATTACGACTATGCCCGCGTGTTGCGCGTGGACCCGGTACTGCAATCGGGTTATCGCCCGACCCGCGTGTCCTCGAACGAGTGCTACAGCGAAGACGGTTATTACACCGACAACGGCGACGGTCGTCGCTACGACGACCGCAATTACGAAAACGGCCGCTACGACAGCCGCGATGGCCGCTACAGCGACGACCGTTACAGCGATGACCGCTACAACAACCAATACGGCACCCAGACCGGCCGCAATGTCGCGACGGTGATCGGCGGCATCGTCGGCGCAGCGCTGGGCAGCAAGGTCGGCGGCGGCTCGGCGCGCTACGCCACCGCAGCGGTGGGTTCGATGGTCGGCGGCATGGCCGGGCGCGAGGTGTACGAAACCACCCAGCGTAATCAACAGCCCAAGCGTACGCGGGTGACCGTCTGCGATCCGATCAGCGAAAACGACTACGCCCGCTACCCGGCAGCGACCAACGAAGTCACCGCCTATGACGTGACCTACGAATACGCCGACCGCGAATACGTGACCCGCACCAGCTATCACCCCGGCGACCGCATCCGCGTCCGCGTGGATGTTCGCCCGGAGTAAGCGTCGACTCGATATCGCCAACGAAGACGGGGCCTGCTGGCCCCGTCTTTTTTTTCGCTTGCGGAAAGGCCTCAGCCCAGCGCCGCGCCTGCGGTCGGATATTCGCTCGGGTAAGGCGACAGCAATTGCAGCTCCTGCTTGGCGAGTTCCGCGCGCAGACTGTTGGCCACTTCAACGACACCTTCCGCCGTCAATCCATCCGGCAGCGACGGAATCACCGTCGGGAACGCGCCGTCGTAGATCAGCAGATTGACGGCTTCCACCGGATCGACGCGCAGGTTGTACAACTCCCACTGGTCCGGCACCGGTCGTTCGCTCCACGGGTCGCAGTAGCGCACCAGTTTCCATTCGCCCGCACGCAGCGCGCGCACATGCGCCGGCTGCACCACCGCACCCGGCGCCAGTTCCGGCACGTACGGGTGCGATGAATCCGCGGTCGGCGGCGTGCGCAGCATCTCCACCGTCGCCGCAAACACCGCGTACTGCTGCCAGGACGATTGATTGTGCGGGTCGTCGTCGCGCGGCAGGGGCTCGGTGATCATGTCGTCGGTCGCGAACAGCACGCCCGTGCGCGCCGCACCGTCGGGGCCGATCACCGGGCCACCGCCGGCCGCGATCACCGGCAACAGGTCCGCGCCCGGCAGCGGCGCGGCCAGATGCGTCTTCGACAGCGAACGTCGCGCGCGTTCGATCTGTTCCGGCTTGGCGCCGGCCAGCGACAGCAATGTCGGCAGAATGTCGATGTGGCTGGTCTGCGAATCGATGGCGAGCGGCGCGTCGGTGGCGGCGTTGTAGGTCGGCGAACTGATCAGGAACGGCACATGCACCACTTCCTGATAGGCGCCGTGCCATTTCTCGATCTGCATGCCGTGCGCCGCGCCGAATTCGCCGTGGTCCGATGCGAACACCACGACGGTGGTGTCGCGCAGCCCCGCTTCCTCCAGCGACGTCAGCACGCTGAGGATATGACGGTCCACCATCGAGATCATGTAGGCGTAGTACTGCAGGAACCCGACCGACGCCGCATCCGCGTCCTTCTGCAACTGGAATGGAATGGTCGCGGCCATGGTCGCCTTGATCGCATTGGCCAGCACCGTCTGCGGATCGCCGCCGACGCCCTGCGCCACCGCGAGACCGGTCTTGGCCGCCAGGCCCAACGCGACCTTGTACGAGGCATCGAACTGCGCGCGCGGCTTGTTGTCGAGCAGGTTCTCGTCCTGGGTCGGCGACGCGGTGGCGCAGGCCTGCGGCAATCCGGTCGGATTCAGCGGCACGAGATAGGTGCCGTCCTTCGGCGCGGCGCTGAAGGTGCCCTGCGCCGGAATCGGCACCGAACCACCCGGGCCGAACAGCGCCTGCGGCGTCACCGCCGCACCGGGTGCGGCCGGCATCAGCGCACGCGGCAGCGCGGGATAGGTCGCGATATCGTGCGGATTGGTGAACGAACACACCGCGAAGAACGGCGGCGGCGTGGGCACGAAACTGTTGTTCGGGTGGCGGTCGCCCGCGGTGCTGCTGGCGCGCGAATACGGCATGCCCAGCCCGCGACGACGCAGGAACGCGCAAGCCAGATCGGCGAACTGATAGTCGCGATACACGCCCATGTTGTTGCTCAGCGCACCGTGCGGCTCTGGCCACGACAGCTCCCAGTCACCAAAGCCATACGTCTGCAGCGTGTGTTCCGGCGGATCGCTGACGTGCCACTTGCCGAAGTAATGCGTGGAATAGCCGAGCTCGCGGAAATAATCGCCAGCGGTGGGCGCGCCGTCCGCGCGCAGCCACGGGAAGTTGGACGCATCGCCGTTCTTGAACAGCCCGTCGGTCTGGGTCACCCCGCTGCGCGGCCCGTACTGCCCGGTCATGATGCTGGCGCGGCTGGGAATGCACGCCGACTCGGCGATGGTGTGATCGGTGAACACCGTCGCGTACTCACGCAGCTTGCAAAAGCCCGGGTAGTGCTTCGTGTATTCGTTGCCTTCGAGGCTGCCGACGAACGACAGGATCGTCTTGATGTCGTTCGCGAAGCCGGCGTCGCCGTAACCCGCACTGGGGTAATACAGCTGGTCGACCATGATCATCAGGATGTTGGGGCGGGCGTCGCGTTGGGCGGCGATGTCCTGAAGGGTTTCGAGTGGGGTGGTGGCCGAGTTGCCTTGTGCATTGCTTTGCATTTCGTTCTCCTTTTTGTTGGAACTCTTGAATGATCTGCCTTGAATCAATCTGCCTCTTATCGCCACCCTCTCTTGATCGCCTCTAACGCCGGCAAGATGTGTTTGCAACAACCGGGAGGCTGGCCATCCAGTGCCTTTTCTTTACCACATGCCTACAATCCCAGAATTGTTATCGGGCCTAAAGACCCTCTACGAGATTGAGAGGGCGTCGTGGTCATCAGAGCCGAAAGTTCGAGTGATCAAACCACGAATATTGTCGACTTCGGGCAGGTTCATGCGCTCGGCCGCAGCCATGGCCTGATGCAACAAGGCATGAATTTCCGCGCGATCTTCGGCGCGACCACGCTTATCCAAGTCAATGGCCAGACTCAATCTGCCGAATAGCAGCGAACGCTCATCACCAAGACGCTCGAGCACGGGAAGCACTTTCTCTCGGCGGATCCGCAAGGCCTCGTCCAGTTGCCCACGCGCCTGCAGAATGTCCGCTATCTTGTTCTGCGTGATCGCAAGCGAACGTACAGCACCAAGCCGCTCGTATACCGGAAGCTCTTGTTTACGACGGATCTGCAAGGCTTCGTCCAGTTGCCCACGCACCTGAAGGATGTCCGCGATCTCGCCCTGCGTGATCGCAAGCGAACCTATATCCCCTAACCGCTGGTACACCGGAAGCTCATCCTCTCGACGGATACGCAAGGCCTCATCCAATTGCCCGCGTGCCTCCAGGATGCCCGCGATCTTGCCCTGCGTGATCGCAAGCGAACGCACATCACCCAACCGCTGGTACACCGGGACTTGTTCCTCTCGACGGATCCGCAAGGCCTCCTCCAGCTGTCCGCGTGCCTGCAAGATGTCGGCGATCTTACCCTGCGTGATCGCAAGCGAACGCACATCACCCAACCGCTGGTACACCGGGACTT
>CBIHKW010000120.1:0-13041 GCA_966203835.1 uncultured Thermomonas sp. | reverse complement strand
GATAGCCGCCGTCGGTGATCACCCACGGTTCGTTGAGCGTCACCCACTTCTTCACCCGGCCGTCGAGCGCGCGGTACAGCACCGTGCCGTACTCGGCGAACCAGTCGGCGCTGTCGCGGTTGAGCCAGCCGCCCTTGTCGTCCAGCGCTGCGGGCATATCCCAGTGGTACAAGGTGAGCAGGGGTTCAATGCCGTTGGCCAGCAGTTCGTCGACCAGTTGCGAGTAGAAATCGACGCCGGCCTGATTCACCCGGCCGGTGCCCTCGGGCAGGATCCGTGACCACGATACGCTGAAGCGGTAGGCCTGCAGGCCCAGTTCGCGCATCAGCTTCACGTCGTCTTTCCAGCGCCGGTAGTGGTCGCAGGCCACGTCGCCGGTGTCGCCGTTGAAGGTCATGCCGGGGGTGTGGGCGAAGCGGGTCCAGATGCTGGGGCCGGCGCCATCGGCCAGCGGCGAGCCCTCGATCTGATGCGCGGCGGTGGCGGCGCCCCAGAGAAAGCCGGGTGGGAACGGATAGGTCTTGTCGTTGGCCTGCGGCACGGCGGGGTTCCTCGGCGGCGAGTTCGGTGGCATGATGCGGACGGGGTATGTAAACGGTTACATCAAGACTATATCAAGCTTTCCGGTCTGTAACCTCCTCGCATCCGCGGCGCATCGGGCGCCGTTTCGCAAGTGGGGCAACCGGTCACGGACCGAGGATGGAAGATGGCGACAGTGGCGCTCGATCGGCTTCGCAAGGTCTACCCGGATGGGCATGTCGCCGTGGCCGGCGCCAGCTTCGAAGTGGCCGACGGCGAGCTGCTGGTGCTGGTCGGGCCGTCGGGCTGCGGCAAGTCCACGCTGCTGCGGATGATTGCCGGCCTGGAGGCGATCAGCGACGGCACGCTCGCCATCGATGGGCGCACCGTCAATGACATCGCGCCCAAGGATCGCGACATCGCGATGGTGTTCCAGAGCTACGCGCTGTATCCGCACATGACCGTGGCCGAGAACCTGGCCTTCGGCCTGAAACTGCGCGGCTACCCGAAGGCTGAGATCGCCGCGCGGATCAAGGCCGCCGCCGATACGCTGGAACTCACTGCGTTGCTGGAACGCCGCCCGGCTGCGCTGTCCGGCGGCCAGCGCCAGCGGGTCGCGCTGGGGCGCGCGCTGGTGCGTCAGCCGAAGGTGTTCCTGCTCGATGAGCCGCTGTCGAACCTCGACGCCAAGCTGCGCACCTCGATGCGCACCGAAATCGCCCGCCTGCACCGCAGTCTCGCCGCGACCATGGTCTACGTCACCCACGACCAGATCGAAGCGATGACCCTCGGCCAGCGCATCGTGGTGATGAAGGACGGCGAGATCCAGCAGATCGACACGCCGATGGCCCTGTACCGCCGGCCGGCCAATCTGTTCGTGGCGACGTTCCTGGGCAGCCCGGCGATGAACGTGCTGCGCGGGCGACTGGTCGCCGAGGGCGGCGTCCCGGGGCTGCACCTGGTCGACGGCCTGGTGCTGCCCTTGCCGGGGCTGGAGATCGACCCCGAATGGCTGGGCCGCGACCTCGACATCGGCCTGCGCCCGGAACACTTGCTGCGCTGTCCCGCCGGCGAGACCCCGCATTTCGGGGCCGAGCTTGAGGTGATCGAGCCGGTCGGCAGCGAAGCCTTCGCCTATCTGCGCTATGGCCCGCACGCCCTGGTGGCGCGGTTCGCGCCCGAAGACCTGCCGGAGCCGGGCGGGATCCAGCCGCTGCGCGCAGCCCAGGGGCAGTGGCATGTCTTCGACCCCGGGACCGGTCTGAGGCTGACCGCCGCCGGCTGAGTTTCGCGGGCGGCAACGTTCTATATACTGCGGGGACGATGCGGCGATCAGGCCGGATTGTCGCCAGTGGAATCAATCGCTTGGCGCTCGAAATTCAACCCATTTCTACCTGCGCCAGTGCCGGCTTTCAGCGGTCGGGCCGGCGGAGCACCCGATCAGCGCATGCGTCTTTCCACCATCAAGCTCTCCGGCTTCAAATCCTTCGTCGATCCGACCACGCTGCACCTGCCCACGAACATGACGGGTGTGGTGGGGCCGAACGGATGCGGCAAGTCGAACATCATCGACGCCATCCGCTGGGTGATGGGCGAAAGCGCGGCCAGCCGCCTGCGCGGCGACTCGCTGACCGACGTGATCTTTTCCGGCAGCTCGGCGCGCAAGCCGGTGTCGCAGGCCACGGTCGAACTGGTCTTCGACAATTCGGACCACACCATCACCGGCGAATACGCCGCGTTCAACGAAATCTCGGTCAAGCGCCAGGTCAGCCGCGACGGCCAGAGCAACTACTACCTCAACGGCACCAAATGCCGGCGCCGCGACATCACCGACCTGTTCCTGGGCACCGGCCTTGGCCCGCGCAGCTACTCGATCATCGAGCAGGGCATGATCTCGCAGGTCATCGAGGCCAAGCCCGAAGAATTGCGCGTGTATCTGGAAGAAGCCGCCGGCATCTCCAAATACAAGGAACGCCGCAAGGAAACCGAGACCCGCATCCGCCACACCCGCGAAAATCTCGACCGCCTCAACGACCTGCGCGAAGAAGTCGGCAAACAGCTGCAGCATCTCGCGCGACAGGCCAAGCAGGCCGAGCAGTACCAGTCGATCCAGGCCGAGCGCCGGATCAAGGACGCGGAGTGGAAGGCGCTGGAGTTCCGGCTGCTCGACACCCAGTTGCAGGCGCTGCGCGAGGGTCTGTCGCAGGAAGAAACCCGGCTGCAGCAGACCATCGCCGAGCAGCGCGAGGCCGAGCGCGAGATCGAAACCGGCCGCGAGCGCCGCGAAGCCGCCGCCGAGGCGCTGAACAAAGCCCAGGCCGCAGGTTACGAAGTCGGCGGCACGCTCGCCCGCATCGAACAACAGATCGCGCATCAGCGCGAACTCGGCCAGCGTCTGCAGCGCGCCCGCGATGAAGCCCAGCAGGCGCTGTCGGAAATCGGCCTGCATATCGAAACCGACCAGAGCCGCCTCGACACACTCCGCACCGAAATTGCCGACGCCGAACCGCGTCTGGACGCGCTCAAGGACGCCGACGCCGACCGCCAGCAGGCGCTGCAGGACGCCGAATCCAGACTCGCCGACTGGCAGCAGCGCTGGGATGCGCACAGCCGCGCGCAAAGCGAAGCCGCGCGCGCCGGCGATGTCGAACGCACCAAGGTCGATTATCTCGACCGCCAGTCGCTGGACGCCGAGCGCCGGCGCGAACAGCTCAACAACGAACGCAGCGCGCTGGATCTCAACACGCTGGCGGAAGCGTTCGCCGGTCTTGAATTGCAGCACGAGGAGCGCAAGGCCGCGCTCGATGGCCTCAGCGAAGATCTCGAAACGCGCAAGCAGGGCGTGGTCGGCGTGCAGGATCAAGTGCGCAACGCGCAGGCCGGGCTCGCCGATGTGCGCAAGCAGGCGCAGGCCGCGCGCGGCCGGCTGTCGTCGCTGGAAGCGCTGCAGCATGCAGCGCTGGGCCAGGAGCAGGGCGCCGCGGTCGCATGGCTCAAACAGCGCGGTCTGGATTCCGCCGCGCGCGTCGGCGAGGTGCTGAAGGTCGAATCCGGCTGGGAAAACGCGGTCGAAGGCGCGCTCGGTCAATTGATCGAAGGCGTGCTGGTCGAAGCGCCCGAGGCGCTGGTCGACGCGCTGGGCGAACTCGGCGAAGGCCGCATCGCGCTGGTGTCGCCCGACAACAGCGGCGATGCCTTCGCTCCGACCTCGCTCGCCGCGAAAGTGCAGGGTCCGCTGGCGATCCGGCGGATGCTGTCGAAGCTCCACGTCGCCGAAACCCTGGGCGATGCGCGGCAACTGCTCGCCGGTCTCGGCGACGGCGAATCGGTCATCACCCGCCAGGGCGAGCGCGTCGGCGCCGGCTGGGTGCGCGTGGTGCGCTCCGGTGCCGCCAAACAGGGCGCGCTGCTGCGCGAACGCGAAATCCACGAACTGCGCGCCGGGATCGAAACCCTGCAGCAGCGCGAGGCCGAACTCGACCGCACCATCGCCAGTCTGCGCGATCAGATGCTCAGCGCCGAGCAGCAGCGCGAAGACGCGCAGCGCGCGCTGTATCTCGCGCATCGCAATGTCTCCGAACTTGCCGGCCAGTTGCAGAGCCAGCAGGGGCGCTTGGAGTCCGCGCGCAACCGGATCGAGAAGATCGACCTCGATGTCGGCCAGCTCATCGAAACCATCGATATCAGCGTCGAGCAGGCGCGCGAGGCGCGTTCGCGGCTCGAAGACGCCGTGTCGCGGATGGGCGAACTCGAAGGCACCCGGCAGAGGCTGGAAGCCGAGCGTCGCGCGTTCGCCGAAGCCCGCGACACCGCGCGACTCAGCGCGCGCGAATCGCGCGATGCCGCGCACGCGCTGGCGCTGAATCTCGAATCGCAGCGGGCGCAGGTCGTCGCGCTTGCGCAGGCCTTGGACCGCATGGGCGGCCAGCGCGGACAGCTCGACGCGCGCCTCGGCGAACTCGCCTCGCAGTTGACCGACGGCGACGAGCCGGTGGTCGCGCTGGAACGCGAACGTCAGACCGCGCTGGAACAGCGCGTGCTCGCCGAACGCCATCTCGCCGCCGCGCGCGCGGCGCTGGAAGGCGTCGACAGCGAACTCCGCGCGTTCGAACAGACCCGCCATCAGCGCGACGAACAGGCACTGGCGCGGCGCGAAGGCATCTCGCAGCGCAGGCTCGACCAGCAGGCGCTGTCGCTCAAGGCCGGACAACTGGCCGAAGCGGTGGTCGCCGGCGGTTTCGTGCTGGACGACGTGATGGTCACGCTGGACGCCGACGCCGATCCGCGCGCCTGGGAAAAGATCGTCACCGATTTCGACGCCAAGCTGCGGCGGCTGGAACCGGTCAATCTGGCCGCGATCCAGGAACACGCCGAAGCCGCGCAGCGCAAGGAATACCTCGACGCGCAGGATCTGGACCTCACCACCGCGCTGGAAACGCTGGAAGAAGCGATCCGCAAGATCGACCGCGAAACCCGCGGCCGCTTCAAGGACACTTTCGATCGCGTGAACACCGGCGTGCAGGAACTGTATCCGCGTCTGTTCGGCGGCGGTCACGCCTATCTCGAACTCACCGGCGAGGATCTGCTCGACACCGGCGTCGCGATCATGGCCCGGCCGCCGGGCAAGCGCGTGTCCAACATCTCGCTGCTGTCCGGCGGCGAGAAAGCCATGACTGCGGTGGCGCTGGTGTTCGCGATCTTCCAGCTGAATCCCGCGCCGTTCTGTCTGCTGGACGAAGTGGACGCGCCGCTGGACGAAGCCAACGTCGGCCGCTTCACCGCGATGGTCAAGGAAATGAGCGAACACGTGCAGTTCCTGTTCGTCACCCACAACAAGGCGACCATGGAAGCCGCGCAGCAGCTCAGCGGCGTGACCATGCGCGAGCCGGGCGTCAGCCGCCTGGTCTCGGTCGATCTGGCCGAGGCCGCGCGCCTCGTCGGCGCCGCATGAACATCCATCGACGCGGTGCGGAACCGCCGGCACATCGAACGGGAGACACGGCATGACCTTCGGATTCCCGGCTTATCACACCAGCGAGCATCCGATCCTGCAGGATGAAGCCGGCGCAGCGCGCGACGCCGTGCGTGCCGCGCTGCAGTCGCTGTCGTGGACGCTAAAGAGCGAAAACGACGGGGAAATCCTGGCCTCGACCGGCCTCAACATGAAATCGTGGGGCGAGCGGATATCGATCCGTTTCCAGGGCGGCGCTATCGTCGTCACCAGTCGATGCGCCATGCTGGCGCAATGCGTCGACTGGGGCCGCAACAAAACCAACGTGGAGCGGTTCATCGGCGCACTGCGCCAGCGAGCCTGAACGATGGCCGGCGCGGATGCGATTCCGCCGGCCGCTACGAAACAACTGATGGCCGGCGGATATTCGGATCGAATACCCCGGAACGAAGGAGAAAACGAATGTCGGATATCTGGTGGTTGCGCATCGGGATCGTGGTCGCGGGTGTGCTGCTCATGGCGGCGATCTATTTCTTCGGCCGCCCGCGCAAACAGAGTCAAGGTCGCAAGCTCCGCGACGAGTCCGCCGAGCGCACGCCGCCGCGGACGGTCGCCGACGCGCGCGGCGACGTGCCGGGCCAGAACGATGTCGTGTTCGCGCAGGATGGCATGCCGTTTGAAGGCATGTCGCTCGAAACTGCGCCGCCGCCGTCCGGCCCGGAGGTCGGCAAGCGCGACCGCGAGGATTTCGACAAGATCGTCACGCTCTACGTCGCGGCGCGTTCCGGTCAGGTGTTGCGCGGCACCGACATCGTGGTCGCGGCCGAAAAAGCCGGC
This sequence comes from uncultured Thermomonas sp., assembly GCA_966203835.1. Taxonomy (GTDB): domain Bacteria; phylum Pseudomonadota; class Gammaproteobacteria; order Xanthomonadales; family Xanthomonadaceae; genus Lysobacter_I. The sequence goes on along the minus strand of CBIHKW010000120.1, from coordinate 6,734 downwards.
CTGAGTTACGGTTACATGAGCATCTTCCATCGATTGATGGATGGGCATGCGGACAGCAGCCCGATCTTTAGCGTCGCCAACATCAAGAAACCCGGCAGCTTCGAGATGGGCGAGATCCAGACGCTGGAAACCCCGGCCATCGCCTTCTTCCTGACGTTGCCGGCACCGATCGCCGCGCTCGATGCCTGGGAAAAACTGCTGCCCACCGCGCAGCGCATGGCCGAACTGCTCGACGGCGTGGTGCTGGACGAATCGCGCAACGCCCTTGGCCGCCAACGCATCGCGCACATCCGCGACGACCTGCGCGCCTACGACCGCCAGCACGAAGCCCCGCCGATCTCCAAAAACACCCGCTGGTAACCCGACCCTTGTAGAGCGGCCTTCCGGCCGCTGTTCTCGCCTCGTGCGGACCAGCGGCCTGAAGGCCGCTCTACGAATCAGCGTTACCAAGCATCATGGTTGACGTATCGCAATGACCGACCCCGCCGCCCGCATCGCCGAATTGCGTCGTCAGATCGAAGACGCCAATCATCGCTACCACGTCCTCGACGACCCCTCGATTCCGGACGTCGAATACGACCGGTTGATGCGCGAACTGGAAGCGCTGGAGGCCGCGCATCCTGAATTCGCCGATGCCTCGTCGCCCAGCCAGCGCGTCGGCGACAAGCCGTCTTCGAAGTTCGAGGAAGTCGCGCATGCCGTGCCGATGCTGTCGCTCGGCAATGCTTTCGCCGATGAAGAAGTCGCCGATTTCGTGCGCCGCATCGAAGAGCGTCTGGATCGCAATGCGCCGGTGTTTTCGGCCGAACCCAAGCTCGATGGTCTCGCGATCAGCCTGCGTTACGAGCGCGGCGTATTCGTGCGCGGCGCCACGCGCGGCGACGGCGCCACCGGCGAAGACGTGACCACGAATCTGCGCACCGTGAACGCCATTCCGCTACAACTGCGCAGCGACGAATGGCCGGACGTGCTGGAAGTGCGCGGCGAAGTCTACATGCCGCTGGCCGCGTTCAAGGCCTACAACGAGCGTGCGCTCAAGGACGGCGGCAAAGTGCTGGCCAATCCGCGCAACGGTGCGGCGGGTTCGCTGCGTCAGCTCGATCCGCGCATCACCGCGCAGCGGCCACTGGCGTTCTATGCGTATGCCGTCGGTGTGGTTGAAGGCTTCGATTTGCCTGCCACGCATTCGGCGACGTTGAAGCGCCTGCGCGAGTGGGGCTTCCCGGTCAGCGCCGAGAGCGATGTGGTCGTCGGCACCGACGGGCTGCTGGGTTATTACCGGAACATGGGCGCGAAGCGCGATGCGCTGCCGTTCGACATCGACGGCGTGGTCTACAAGCTCGACGACTATGCCGGCCAGCGCGAGATGGGTTTCGTCTCGCGCGCGCCGCGCTGGGCGATCGCGCACAAATTCCCGGCTCAGGAGCAGTCGACCGAGTTGGAAGCGATCGAAATCCAGATCTGTCGCACCGGCGCGGCGACGCCGGTCGCGCGCCTGAAACCGGTGCAGGTCGCGGGCGTGGTGGTCACCAATGCGACCCTGCACAACGCCGACCAGATCGCGCGCTTGGACGTGCGCATCGGCGACACCGTGATCGTGCGCCGCGCTGGCGATGTGATCCCGGAGATCGTGCGCGTCGTTCTGGAACACCGCAAAGCCGGCGCGTCGGAGTGGCGGATGCCCGCAGCGTGCCCGGTCTGCGGTTCGGAGATCGTGCGTGAAGAAGACGGCGTCGTCTGGCGCTGCTCCGGCGAACTGACCTGCGCCGCGCAGCGCAAGGAAGCGATCTGTCATTTCGCGTCGCGCCGGGCGATGGATATCGAAGGTCTTGGTGATCGCTGCATCGAGGATCTCTCCGACCTCGGCTATCTGGAATCGGTCGCGGATCTGTATCGCCTCACGCTCGAAGACCTGCTGGAGATGAAGCGTCGCGTCGACGAACGCGACGGCACCACGCCCGAAACCGTGAAAGCCGGCAAGGTCGCGACCAAATGGGCCGACAACCTGATCGAAGCCATCGACCACAGCCGCGCGACCACGCTGGAGCGTTTCCTGTTCGCGCTCGGCATCCAGCACGTCGGCGAGAGCACGGCGAAGGCGCTGTCGGTCTGGTTCGGCGATCTCGATCTGATCCGGCATCTGCCGTGGCCGCTGTTCAAGCGCGTGCCCGACATCGGCGGCGAAGTAGCGCGTGCGCTTGGACATTTCTTCGATCAGCCGGGGAACCAGCGGGTCATCGATGCACTGCTCGAACGCGGCGTGCATATCACCGATGCGCATCCGCCGTCGCCGAAACTGCGGCCGGACCTGACGCTGGCGACATTGCTCGTTGATATGGAGGTTGCGAAAGTCACGCGCATTCGTGCGGAGCAGCTTGAGGTCGCGTTTGCGGATGCGGCCGCGGTTTCGGACGCGCCGATGCATGCGTTCATCACCGCCGGATTGCCGGCCGACTGCGCGCAATCGCTCGCGTCGTGGTTGGCCGATGCCGCCAATGCGCAACTGCTCAAGCGCGCGGGCCATGCGATGGCGACGCTGCGGATGCGGATTCCCGATGTGGACGACACCGCTGCAGGCCCCCTGGACGGCAAGACGTTCGTACTGACCGGCGGCCTCGCCGCGATGTCCCGTGATGAAGCCGGCGCAAAACTCGAAGCCCTGGGCGCAAAGGTGTCCGGCAGCGTCTCGAAAAAAACCAGCGTCGTCATCGCCGGCGAAGCGGCCGGCAGCAAGCTGGTGAAGGCGCAGGAACTCGGAGTCGAGATCTGGGACGAAGCGGCGCTGCTGGCTTTTCTCGCAGAGCACGGCGGCGCATGAGCGACTGGCGGCCGACCGCCACGCTCGATGTTCTGCGTCTTCGCGCGCGGCTGTACGCGACGATCCGTACATTCTTCACCGAGCGCGATGTGCTGGAAGTGGAAACGCCGGTGCTGTCGATGGCCGGGAACACCGACGCGAACATCGAATCGTTCTCGCTGGAATTCTCCGGCCGCACCGACGGCGCGCCGCGCACGCGCTGGCTGCGCACGTCGCCAGAATTCGCGCTGAAACGCCTGCTGGCCGCTGGCGTCGGCGATTGCTACGAACTCGGCCGGGTGTTCCGCAACGGCGAAGCCGGCGGCCGCCACAATCCCGAATTCACGATGCTGGAGTGGTATCGCATCGGCTGGGATCATCGGCGTCTGATCGGCGAAACCGTCGAACTCGTGCAGGCCGCGCTGGCGCTGGTCGGGCGCAGTGCGACCGCGACGACGACGACCTTCCGCGATCTTTATCGCGAGCGTCTCGGTCTCGATCCGTTCAACGCCGACGCAGCGGAACTGCGCACGGCGCTGGGCGATGTCGAGATCGATCCGACGGGATTGAATCGCGACGACTGGCTGGATCTGCTGATGACCCATCGGCTGCAGCCGGGCTTCGATCGCGACGGCATCCTCGTCGTGCGCGACTATCCGGCTTCGCAGTGCGCGCTGGCGAAGATCCGCGCGGGGCAGGGTGGTGATCCGGCGGTGGCGGAGCCGGCGGTTGCGGAGCGTTTCGAGCTGTATCTCGGCGCGCTGGAACTGGCCAACGGTTATCACGAGCTGACCGATGCCGACGAACAGCGCGCGCGGTTCCTGCGCGACCATGCGCTGCGCGCAGCGCGGGGGGCGGCTGAGCCTCCGCTCGATGAGGGTTTGCTTGCGGCCATGGCCTCGGGTTTGCCGGCCTGCGCCGGCGTGGCGCTGGGCGTCGAACGCCTGCTGATGGCCATGACCGGCACGGACCGCATCGCCGATGTCCTGGCGTTCGACTTCTCCCACAGTTGAAGGCGCCCGGCTGGGGTTTCTCCGAACCTGAACGGGCATTCGCCGCCCGCGGGCCGGCCCGAAAAATTCGCCGTCCATTCATCCGGCGCCGCTAGAGTGAAGCCACTCATCAAGGGGATGAATCCATGCGCAACCGTCTTGTCCTCACCGCTTCCGTCTTTCTCGCTGGCATGTCGACCGTTCCGGCCTACGCCCAGTCCTACAACAATGGCTACAACGACGGTTCGGTGATTCGCTGCGAGTCCCGCGATAACCGCACCGAACGTTGCGCGGTCGGCGGCAGCGGCGATATCCGTCTGGTTCGGCAACTGTCCAGCAACGCCTGCGTCCGCGGCCGCAATTGGGGCACCGATTCGCGTGGCATCTGGGTCAGCGGCGGTTGCCGCGCCGAGTTCAGTGTCGATGGTTATGGTTATGGCGGTTACGACGACGACCGTTACGGGGGCGGTTACGGCAACGATGGCGGAGATACCTTCCGCTGCGAATCCACCAATAACCGCACCGAACGCTGCGCCAGTTCCGGCCGCGCCGAATTCATTCGCCAACTCTCCAACACGCCCTGCGTCCGTGGCCAGAGCTGGGGTAACGACGCGCGCGGCGTGTGGGTGAGCAATGGCTGCCGCGGGCTGTTCCGCAATGGCGGTTATGGCAATGGTTACGGCAACAACGGTGGCTACAACAACAACGGCGGCTATGGCGGCAGCGACCTGGTCCGCTGCGAATCCAACGACAACCGCAGCCGCAGTTGCAACTTCACCGGCAACAGTCGCGGCGAGATCCGCCTCTTGCGCCAGTTGTCCGGCAAACCATGCGTCGAGAACCAGACCTGGGGCCGTTCGCGCAACGGCGTCTGGGTGACCCAGGGCTGCCGCGCGGAATTCGTGATCGGCCGTGGCAATGGCGGCGGCAATTGGCGTCCACCGGGCGCCAACGTGCGCCCGCCGGGCGATCTGGGCGGCGTTCCGGGCGGTCAACAGCCCGCCACATCGCAGCCTGGCGTGTTCCAGAACACGTCCGGTCGCGAAGACGCTCGGCGTCCGCCGGCGCAAACCGCGATCGAACGTCCTCGCGGCTATCAGGACAACAATGATGATGCTCCCGGCGGTCGGCAGATTCGTCCGGCCGAAGACACTCAGCCAGCGGCGCCGGTGCGTCCGGTAGAGCGGCCAACTGCCCAGGTCGAACAGCGCAATACCGGCGGTTCAGCGCAGCCCGGCGTTGTGGAACAGGCACCCGCGCCGCGGGGCGAACCCGCACCCCAGGAGCGCGAACGCGCCGTCGAGGGCAGCGGACGCCCGCATTGACGATCACGGCGGATTCTTCGCTTGACAACCGCGTCCCGGCCCATGCCGGGACGTTCATTTTCGGCTGCCGGTAGAATGCACGGATGAAGCAAGACATCGATTACGCGCGCTACGACCGCATCCGCCCGATCCGCTGGACCGGCGATACCCTCGAGCTGCTCGACCAGCGCAAATTGCCGTTCACGGTCGAATACGTGGCCTGCCGCACCAGCGGCGCGGTCGCGGACGCGATCCATGCGCTGATCGTGCGCGGCGCGCCCGCGATCGGCATCGCAGCGGCCTGGGGCGTGGTGTTGGCCGCGCGCGAACTCGACGCGACCAGTGGCGGCGAAGTGGAGACCGCGGCCGAGGCGGCAGAACGTCTCGAACCCGTGATGCTGCATCTCAACGCTGCGCGGCCGACTGCGGTCAATCTGGCCTGGGCGTTGCAGCGCATGCGCCGCGCGTTGGCCAATGCTGGCGACGACTGGCGCAGTGTGCTGTTGCGCGAGGCGCAGGCCATCGCCACCGAAGATCTCGCTGCGAACCACAAGATGGGCAAGCTCGGCGCGCAGCTCATCGCCAAGGGCAGCGGCGTGTTGACCCACTGCAATACTGGCTCGCTGGCGACAGCCGGTTTCGGCACTGCGCTGGGCGTGATCCGCGCCGGTGTGGCCCAGGAACGCATCGAGCGCGTCTTCGCCGGTGAAACCCGGCCCTGGCTGCAGGGTGCGCGGCTGACGGTGTGGGAACTGCAGCAGGACGGCATCGACGCCACTCTGATCGCCGATGCCGCCGCATCGCATCTGATGAAGACCGGGCAGGTGCAGTGGGTGATCGTCGGCGCCGACCGCATCTGCGCGAACGGCGACGTCGCCAACAAGATCGGCACCTACCAGCTCGCCATCGCCGCGCGCTATCACGGCGTGAAATGCATGGTGGTGGCGCCGTCGTCCACGGTCGACATGGCCACCGCCAGCGGCAGCAAGATCGAGATCGAGGAACGCGACCCCGCCGAACTGCTGGGCATCGGTGGCGTGCGCACCGTGGCGGAGGGCATCAGCGCTTGGAACCCGGTGTTCGATGTCACTCCGTCGGAACTGATCGACGCCATCGTCACTGATCGCGGTGTGGTCGAGCGCCCGAACCGCGTTTCGATGCAGACTTTCTTCGGCCACTGAGCCGCGCTTTCCGCGGCGATTCCGCCGCGCCGCCGCCGAAGCCGTCCAGTCGCTCGCAAGTGGCTGTTTCTGCATGGAAAAAACGCCAGCTGCAACAGGGCGTTGAAGGCCTCCGCGTGCTACAATTTCGGCTTCGCGCATGGACCCGCGTGCGCCCTCCGGAGCGACTTCTCGACCGCCGCCGCTGCATGCGTTGGCAGTCCGGGTGTTTGTCCCGCGTAGGCGTCCGTTCCTTCATGCCGTCACTCCAGCATAAGAAGTCGCAATGACCGATCTCGCGAAGGAAATCATTCCCGTCAATCTCGAAGACGAGATGCGCCGCAGTTATCTCGATTACGCCATGAGCGTGATCGTGGGCCGCGCGCTCCCGGACGTGAGGGACGGCCTCAAGCCGGTACATCGCCGCGTGCTCTTCGCGATGCACGAACTCAACAACGACTGGAACCGGCCTTACAAGAAA
>CBIHKW010000119.1:0-13175 GCA_966203835.1 uncultured Thermomonas sp. | reverse complement strand
CCCGAACAACAGCGGCTTCCGTTATGCGCTGATGGATCCGACCGACGAGACCCTGGCCTATGCCTACCTCTTCGGCCGCAACGGTGGCAAGCCGATGGTGTATTCGGACAACAACGAGAGCGGCGATAACCGCTGGGTCAACGCCTACAACCGCAACGACATCAAGGGCATGATCCGCTTCCACAATGCGGTGCAGGGCAACGATATGCAGGTGCTGTCGCACAGCAGTTGCCACATCGTTTTCCGTCGGGGTAGCTTGGGCATCGGCGGTATCAACAAATGCGGCAGTACGGTGACTGCCGCAGTCAACATGAACAACAGCGTGTTGTGGTGGTACGCCAACTACACCGACACGCTGGGTTCCGGCAGCGTGGTGAACATCAACAGCGGCAGTTACACCTTCAGCCTGCCGGCACGCAGCGCCAGGATGTGGCTGCGCTGATCGCGATTGTCGTGTTGTATGTCCTGTGGTGGCGGTGGCGGGCTGTCGCATGCCTGCCACCGCTGTCGCGCACGATTTCCTGCGCTTACTTTCCGCTCGGCGCTGGGGTCGCCAGTCCGGCGTCCATCGCGCGCTCGATCTCGGCGCGGATCTCGCTGTCGATGCGCGCCATCTCGCGTTCCTGTTCCGCGCCGAGTACTTCCATCTTCGCGCCCAGGGCTTCCAGCGGCGCTACTGCGGCTTCGATTTCGTTCTCCATCGCAGTCAGCGGCGCAAGACCCGCTTCCAGCGTTGCCGCTTCCGCCTCGATGATGCGCCCCAGCGACTCCATTTCGTTGCCAAGGGTTTCCATCTGCCCATGCAGCGCTTCCATCTTGCGCTCGGCTTCGGCCACGGCATGCTCGTTTGCCGGGTCGGCAGAGATTTTCCCGGCGATGGTGGCCTGCTGTTGCGCCAGCGCGCTCTGCTTCTCGGCCAAGGCCTGCATTTTGCTTGTCGCATCCCGCATCCGCGGCGTTTCATGGTGCTTGGAGGCAACGGCTTCCATGCGCAGGCTGATCGCCTCGACCTTGCGCGATTCGGCTTCCATTTGTTCGCTCAGCGCCTTCATTTGCGCTTCGCGGCTGGCGCTGCCTGCCCAGAGCGCGCGCATGCGTTCGACGGTTGCGGTATCGCGCAGCACATAGGCCTTGCCGTCGCGACGGAACCACAGGAAGTCGCCATCGATCTGCGAGCGGGCCTTGCGGATCTCATCGAGATCGCTGGTCTGGCCCGACATCGTCAGTTTGTCGCTGTCCTTGCGCACGAATGCGTAGGTCTCGCTCGAGGTCGATGCTGCGACCAGTGCAGTCGTCGCTGTCGTTGCCGTCGCATTCGCCGCGCCCGCGAACGCGCCCACCGAGACCGTGGGCGCGACTGCGGCCCGTGAGGGGATCTTCGTCGATTGCGCGTAAGCGACGAAGGCAATGCAGGCCACGGCCAGGCCAAGCACCGGGATGAGGATGGCGCCGGGGGAGCTGCGGCGTTCGGGGCGGAGCAGGGATTGGATGCGTGACATCAGATGGCCTCCGTGGGCGGCTTGCGCGAGTGAGGGGGTGGGGGATGCGCTGTGTTCCAGCGCGTAACGATCGAGTTCGTAAAGCGCCAGCGCGAGCCGACGCGGTTCGCCGATCGCCGCAGCGGCGAGGTGGTCGGCGACCTGCTCGCGTTCGTGACGGATGCGGTGCGACAACCACCACACCACCGGGTGATGGAACACCATGGACTCCGCGGCGCGTTGCAGAAGATTGACGAGGTAGTCGCGACGCTGGAGGTGCGCCAGTTCGTGCGCGAGCAGTGCCTCCAACATCTCCACCGGCATGCGCACGAACAAGGATGCGGGTACCAGCACCAGCGGCCGCCAGAGGCCGATGGAGAGCGGTCCGTCGGTGTCGTCGAACACCGCGAGCCGCACGCCGGACAGACCGAAGCGCTGCGCGAGCCGGTCGAGGCGCATCTGCCACGCCGGATCTTCGCAATCGCGGGCATCGCGCTGCATGCGATGCACCCAGCGCAGGCCGCCGGCCAGGCGCAGCAGCATCAGGCAGGCGCCTGCTGCCCACACCGCTACCAGCCACGGCAGTGTCGCTTCGAGTATCGACTGCCCGCTCGCCGGGCGATCCGCGCCGACCACGGCTGCGAAGAGCGAGGCGATGTCGCGCGGGTGCGAGGCGGTCGCGACCGCTTCGAAAGTCGGCGCGGCCACCATCGACAACTGTTTCAATACTTCTGCGGCCGGCCACAGTACGCAGGCCGCAAGGGCTGTGCAGGCCACGGCATAACGGGCCTGCGGCGAGGCATTGCGAAGCGTGCGCAGCGCCAGCCAGGCGACTGCACCGATGAGGCTGCATTGCCACAGGGAATGCAGCAGGCCCAGGCCCAACGCGCGGATCACGGTGTCGATCTGCGGCAGCGTGACGTCAATCATGGTGGCTGCCCCCGTGTTTGTTGCCTACAGGCTTGCTTCCCGCATCCTCGTCTTCCTCGAAGGAACGCTGGATTTCGGCGTGGATCTGGGCGCGTTCCTCGTCGCTGACGTGGCTGCGCAGTGCGGCCATCACCAGATCCTTGCCGGAACCGGAGAACGCCTTGTGGATCAGATCGCGCAGCAGATTGGTCTGCAGCGAATCCTGGGCCTGTGCGGGCGCGTAGACGTGCGAGCGTTGGCTTTCCTCGCGGCTCAGCAGGCCTTTGCCGTGCATGATCTGCAGGAGTCGCAGCACGCTGGCGTAGGCGGCGTCGGGGCGTTCGAGCAGTCGGGCTTCATGCGCCTGCTTGACCGTGCTGGGGCCGAGTTGCCAGAGCAGGCGGAGCATGTCCAGCTCGGCGGGGGTGGGCTTCGGGGGTTTGGCGGGACGAGGCATGGTGGGCGCTGCTGTCGGGTTGCCGGGCACGTTACTCGCGCTAGAACATTTTGTCTAGAACAAATTGTCTAGAGGCGACGCCTGTAGCGACCGTTCGTCGGAAACGCGGTTGGATCCAGCGCCGCCGCCCACGCCGGGCATGGTCGGGCGCATGATGCTGCGACAAGGAGCCATCGTCCGCAGGTGACCCATGCCTGAATCCGCGAAAATACCGCGATGGACCGCGCATCATCCGCCGTTGCGGCGCATTAGAATCCGCGGCTTCCACAGCCGCGGCTCCGCGAGGGGCCGCAGGCCATGAGTCGATTTCCGCAGGGGGCGGAAACCATGATCCCAAGGCTTCGAGCCAGTGTTCTGGCGGCATGCGCGTGCGAGCGTGCGCCGCCCCCATCGAAACTGTCGACACCGGCGGCATTGCCGCGAGCGACCGGCGGCACGTGACCGTATCGTCGCGAATGAAGCGGACTGTCCACTGCCGTCGGCCGACGCGCGTCCGTTGGTGGATTTTGTGGATGTGGTTGATTCCGCTTGCCGCCTGTCTGGCGTGGGCTGCGGCCGCGCAGTCGACGACATCGCCGGTCCCGCCCGCTGCGGAAGTCGTTGCGCTGCTGGCGGAAGCCAAAGCCCTGGAAGAGAAGGATCCCGCGCGCGCGCTGGCGCTGGCGCAGCGTGCGGCGGCGACTGCGCGTGGGCAGGACGACCCTATTCTGCAGCGCGAAGCGCAGAACGTCCTGTGCAACGCGACCGCAGCGGTGGATGCCGCTGCGGCATTGCCCATCGCCGAAATCGGGCTGCGCGAAGCGCGCAGGAGCGGCGACACCCGCTCCCGCGCCGGCTTTCTCAGTTGCAGGGGCTATGCGCTGTATCTGCTGGGCAAGCCCGGCGAAGCCGCGATCGAGTTCGAAGCCGCTGTCGCCAGTGCGGAGAAAGCGGGCGACAAGGAAGTGCTGGCCGACGCCTTGGCCCTGCGCGGCGGCAGCCGCCACTATCACGGCCGTTACGACGACGCGATCACCGATCTCAATCGCGCCTATGCGTTGAATGTCGAGATCGGCCAGAAAAGCGGCCAACGCTACGCCCTCAACGCCATCGCCAACGTCTACAGCGACGAGAACGTCGGCGAATACAACAAGGCCATCGGCTATTACCGCCAGTTGTTGAAGGAAAACCAGGCTGCAGGCCTGAACAGCGAGGTGGCGACCTCGCTGTTCAACATCGCTTCGGCGCGGGAAATGAAAGGCGAGTTCGATGCCGCGCTGCAGGATTATCGTCGTGCGCTGGAGATCGATACTGCGCTGGGCGACCGCAGTTCGATCGCCGAAGGCGAGCGTTCGATCGGTGCGCTGCTGGTCAAGCAGGGGAAAGCGGCGGAAGCGTTGCCGTGGATCGAACGCGCGCTGGAGATCTTCGTCGCCGACGACGATGTCGAGAGCATTGCGCGTACGCGCATCAGCCGCGCGAAAGCGCTGCGCGCGGTCGGACGCATCCGCGAAGCGGTGGCGGATCTGGAATTCGCCGAGCGGCATTTCCGCGCGCAGAACAATCCGCGTTATCTCGCCAAGGTCTACGAGACCCTGGCCGATGCCCGCGCCGCAGGGGGCGAGTGGCGCAAAGCCTACGAGGCTTCGGTGGCCTATCGCCAGGCGCAGGAGCAACTGGAGAAGCGCGCGCGCGAAGAGCAGACCTCGCGCCTGCGGGTGCAGTTCGACTCCGCGAAAAAAGAACAGGAGAACCGCGCGCTGCTGATCGAGAACGCGCATCGCGGCGAAGCCCTGCGCAACGCCGAACGGGTGCGCTCGCTGCAGCGGCTGGCCATCATGCTGGGTGCGGCGTTTTTTGCGCTGCTCGCGGCGATGGCGCTGCAACTGGTGAACAAAAGCCGCCGCATGCGCGCGTTGGCGATGACCGACGAACTGACCGGTATGCCGAATCGCCGCAAAATCCTCGAGTTCCTGGAGCGCGAGCTGCGTGCGGCGCAATCGGGAAGCGACCGTTTGAGCGTGATCGCTTTCGACGTCGATCATTTCAAACGCATCAACGACCTGTATGGCCACCATGCCGGCGACCGCGTGCTGTGCGCGATCGCCGATATCGTCGGCGGTCGGTTGCCCGCCTCGGCACGTGTCGGGCGGATGGGCGGTGAGGAATTTCTGGTCGTTCTGCCGGATACCTTGGCGGAGCGCGCCCGCGAGATGGCGGAATCCCTGCGCACGGCGCTGTCCAATGCGGATTACGAAGGCTTCGCGGATGACGAATGCGTCACCATCAGCCTGGGCGTCGTCGAAGCGGGGCCGGACGACGATGTGGAAACCCTGTTGAAGCGTGCGGACAGCGCGATGTACCGCGCAAAAGGCGAAGGGCGCGACCGCACCGTAACGGCATGATGCCCGGTCTCCCGTCCTGGCGCGTTCCAGGCGCATGCGGCAGGGGCGACAAGGCCTTCGAAGAAAGGCCTGCTCGTTGAATATATGCAACGGATTTGCGGCCAGGCGCAACAAAACGTCCGCTGTGTTCGATCCATACGCATGCGATTGGACGCAAGTCCCACAAATTGAGTGACGGACATCATGTCCGGCTTTTGGAAAGTGTGACGTTGTTGGATAATGACGCGGGGGCTGGAAGTTGCGGACGTCGCGAAAGCGCGCCGCCGACCCGGCGAAGAGGGGCGTAGTCGGCACAGGGGGCAAGTGCAGAGAGGCCTGCAACATCCGAAACGCTCAGGCGGCTCGGGTGCGGGTGTTTCTGCACGCCCTTCGCCGCGCGTTCCGCATGCAGGCAAGCCAGGGGGATGCGTGAGGACGGTCAGATCCAGTCGCAAAAAATTCGCGATCCGTAGTTTGTGGTTCACCGAGCTGTGCGTACTGATCGTGTCGGTCATGGCGGCGGCACGGTTGCGCTTCCATGCAGATCCCATCGCACTGGATCATTTCATCGAAGGCATCGCACTGCGGTCCGCGCTGGTCGCGCTGTGCCTCACCGGTGCGATGCTCACCTTCGGGCTCTATCAGGCCTATGTGCGCCACAGCCGCATCGATCTGCTGCTGCGGATCGCGTTCTCGTTCGCGCTCGGCGGCGTCGCGCTGCTGGTCATCTATTACGTCGTGCCGGGCGCTTACATCGGCCGGGGCGTGTTGGCGATGTCGCTGGCGATCGGCGCCAGCGGCGTGCTCGGCGTGCGTTACGTAGTATCGCGATTGTCCACGGCGCAGGCGCTGAAGCAGCGTGTCCTGGTCTACGGCGCCGGCAACAACGCCAATCTCATCAACACCCGGCTGCGGCGCCAGAGCGACCGTCAATCGTTCAACATCCTCGGTTTCATGCAGGCGGCCAATCAGCCGATCCTGGTCGACGAGGCGCAGTTGATCCGCACCGATGAAACCCTGTGCGCGGTCGCGGTTCGCCTGGACGTCGACGAAATCGTGATCGCGCCGGACGAGCGCCGCGGCGCGATGCCGATGGAACAGATGCTCAACTGCGTGCAGCAGGGCGTGCTGGTCACCGATCTGTCGACGTTTTTCGAACGCGAAGCCGGCATGGTCCAGCTCAATATCGTCGACCCGTCGTGGCTGGTGTTTTCCGGCGGTTTCGACTATTCCACGCCGCGCCGCCTGACCAAGCGTTTCTTCGATCTGATCGCCGCCGGCGCGTTGCTGGCGGTGGCCTGGCCGGTGATGCTGCTGGTCGCGTTGGCGGTGAGGCTGGAATCCAAAGGTCCGGTGATCTACCGCCAGATCCGCGTCGGCGAGCATGGCCGCCATTTCGAGATGGTGAAATTCCGCAGCATGCGCGTCGATGCCGAAAGCGACGGCGTGGCGCGCTGGGCGACCAAGGACGACGACCGCAGCACGCGGATCGGCAAGTTCATCCGCAAGACCCGGTTGGACGAACTGCCGCAGTTGTTCCTGGTGTTGGGCGGCGAAATGAGCTTCGTCGGGCCGCGGCCGGAACGTCCGCAGTTCGTCGAATTGCTCAACAACGAGATCCGCTATTACGACGTGCGTCATTCGGTGAAGCCCGGGCTGACCGGTTGGGCGCAGTTGCGTTATCCCTACGGCGCCTCGGTGCGCGACGCGAACGAAAAGCTGAAATTCGACCTGTTCTACGTCAAGAACCACGGTCTGGTGTTCGACCTGATGATCATGTTGCAGACCGTCGAGGTGGTGTTGTTCGGGCGCGGCGCGCGCTGAGCGCGCTGCGCAACGCAGGCGTCAATTCCGGCGCAACAGGCTTGCGACCATGCGCTTCGCCGCCCACGGCAGCAGCGAAAACGCTTCTTTCCGTGCCGCAGTCGTGGGCGCCTGCTTCCACGCCGCGCGCCACAGCCGCCAGGCGTCGCGCCAACGCTTGCGGATGACCATGCCGCGTGCGTTGCGCGCATAGGTGATGGCCAGCGCTTCGCGGCGGATGGAAATATCGACGACGCCTTCGGCATCGGCCACCGCGCGTTCCACGACCTTCACGTAATCGTCGTAAGTCGTGGCGGTCGCGGACAGCCCGTCGTGGCCGCGCATGGCTTCGACCAGCGGGGCGTCGACCACGCCGATCTGCCAGCGTCGGGCGACGCGCAAGTGGAAATCGATGTCTTCCGCGGTGCGTAGCGCCGGGTCGAAGCCGCCGCAGGTCTCGAAGACTTCGCGCCGGAACATGACCGATGCCGGCACCAGCGATGGATTCAGCAGCAGCCAGCGCAGCGCCCAGCCGTCCTCGCGCAGCACTTCGCGGCGGTGGAAGGTGTCGTAGGGCGTGCCATCGGCATCTACCCGCACCACGTCGCACAGGACCATGCCGACCTCGGGGTGGGCCTCCAGCCAGGCGGCCTGCTGCGCGGTTTTTTCCGGCCGCCACAGGGCGGCGCTGTCCAGCAGCGCGAAATAGCGGCCGGTGGCGAGGGCCATGCCGGTGTTGCGGGCCGCGGAGACCCCGGCGTTGGCCTGCCAGTGGTAGCGGATGCGGTCGCCGTAACGCGCGCGCAGCGCCTCGCCGGTGCCGTCGGTGGAGCCGTCGTCCACCACCAGGATCTCCCCGACCGGATGCGTCTGCGCCAGCACCGAGTCGATGGCGCGCTGCACCAGCTCGCGCCGGTTGTAGGTCGGTATAATCGCGGAAACTTCGGTGGGGACTTCGATCGCGCGCGCCATGCTCAAGGACTTCGCCAGAAAATGTCTGTACTTCAGCGGTGCGCTGGGCCTGTATCACCGGCTGCGCAACGCCGACAGTTTAACGGTGGTGATGTTCCACCGCACCCTGCGCCCGGACGATCCGCGCTGGGCGTCGTGCGATCCCGACTATACCCTCGGCGAAGACCTGTTCGTGGCGTCGCTGGCGTTCTTCCGCCGCCATTACCGCGTGGTGTCGCTGCAGGAGGTGCTGCGCGCGCGTCGCGACGGTACCGGGCTGCCGCCGCGCGCACTGCTGATCAGCTTCGACGACGGCTGGCTGGATAATGTCGATTACGCGCTGCCGGCCCTGCGCGACGCAGGTTTGCCGGCGGTGATGTTCGTGGCCGCCGATGCCGTGGGCGCGCGTCAGCCGTTCTACCAGGAGCAGATCGTCGCGGCCTGGCGGCTCGGCAAGCTGTCGCTGGAGGCCTTGGCGGCGAGCGTGGTCGAGCATAGCGATGGTGAACATGGCGATGGGGAGCATGGCGAAGCGCGTACCGGCGTCGCCGAGCTGCGGCGGCTCATCGCCAAGCTTGAAACCATGCCGCCGGCATCGCGTCGCGCGGTTCTCGAACGTCATGCCGATGCGCTCAACGATGGTCTGCAGCACATGATCGATATCGACGATCTCGCGCGGCTGCGTGCGGGCGGCATCGAACTGGGCCTGCACGGCAAAAGTCACGTGGCGATGACCCGCGCCGAGAATCTCGCGAACGAACTCGGCGGCGCGCGCGAAGCGATGGCGACGATGTTGGCGCCACTGTCGCCGAACGAGGGTCTGGCCTCCGATGCCTGCGCCACGATGTCGTTCCCGCACGGCGCGTTCGACGACGGTATCGCCGCGCAAGCGCGCGAAGCCGGCTACGAGTTGTTGTTCACCAGCGTGCCGGTGCTGAATCCGGTGGGCGACAAGCCGTCGTGGTTGCTCGGTCGCACCGGTTACGAAACCGATACCGTCGCGGACAGGGACGGAAGCTTCCGCCCGGATCTGCTGGCCTGGTATCTGTTCCGACGCGACACCCGGCGGCTTGCCGGGTAAGGGTTATTCGTCTTCGTCGGCCGAAGTCAGGTGCAGGTCGACCGCTTCGTCCGAAGCGCCGCGTAATACGCCGAACACCGGCCGCTGGCCGCGCGCTTCGAACCCGAGCTGCCGCCAGGGCAGCAGCCGCGCTTCCGATGTCGCCAGTTCGATCGACACTGCCGCGTGCCCCTGCGCGCGCGCCGCACACAGCAGCGCCGACACGATCGCGGGCGACGGCTGTGCGCCGTCCCGCGACCAGAAATCGTGCACGTGCAGCGTGCTGGCGTCGGTGCGGGTCGCGAACCACGCTGCCGTGGCGTCGCCATCGGACAACAACAGATGGCGGAACGGCGGTTGTCCGTCGGACGTGGGGGCATCGTCGAAACGCCAGCGCAGATGTGCGGCATCGCGCAGTGCGGTGAATGCCGCGGGCTTGGGCGATGCGTTCCAGAGCGACTGGATATCGGGCGCGCGATCCAGCCATTGCGCACGCAGCCTGCGCGCATTCGGGAAGCGCCACACATCGTGCAGCCGGTGGCCCAGATCGATCAGCGCGCCCAGCGGCGCTGCGGCGAACGCCGGCAGTTTCGGCAAGCGCCGACGCAGATAGGCGGCATGCCGCACGACGCGCGCGTGGCGAATCATGTCCGCGAGCTTGCGGTAGCCGATGCGTTTGAACACCGGTGCCGCTTTCGGATTCGGGAAGCCGTAGAGCAGATCGAGATCGCGCTGGCCGGCGGCGAACAGACCCTGCTGCAGGATCAGCGCAGGCCCGAGGGAACGATGCGCGGGCGTCACCGCCAGATCCACCAGCACGCCACCGCGCCATTCGCGATCATCGCGCAGCATTCGTCGGCGACCGGCGGCGCAGACGCCGACGGGTTCGGGTGTGCCGGCATGCATCAACACTTGCAGCAGCGGCGCGCCGGCGGGCGCGCGGCCGTAGAACCAGTCGTATTTCGCGGCCATGCGCGCATCCTGGCCGAGGTTGCCGCGCCACACTGCGAGCACGGCCTCGCGGTCGACGGCGCAATTCCCTTCGCGCGTCGAATATTGCGGCGGCGACGTTGGCGCGGTCTCGCCCACGCTTATGCCTGCGCGTGCGGCTCGGGAACGTCCACCACGAGCACCGGCGACAGGTGCATGTAGCGCGTGGTGCGGCGCTTGTTGCCGATGTCGTCGTAGATCGCTTTCGCCTGCGCTTCGTCGATCTCCAGCGCCGCGGCCAGCGCCGAAGCAGGAAACCCGTGGTTCAGCGCGTACAGGGCCAGATCCATCTGCCGGTAGGGCAGGGCGAAATAGAATTCGTCCTGACCCTGGCTGAGGCTGTAGGTGTCGGTGGTCGGAATCGCCGCGCAGACGCGCTCGGGCAGGCCGAGATGACGCGCCATGCCGTAGACCTGCGATTTGTACAGATGCGCGATGGGTTTCACGTCGGCGGAACCGTCGCCGTTCTTCACGAAGAAACCCTGGTCGTATTCCAAACGGTTCGGCGTGCCGACCACGCCGTAGTTCAGGCGATCGGCGTGGAAATATTCGAGCGTCTTGCGGATGCGCTGCTTGAAATTGGTCGCGGCCACGATGGTGAGATAGTCGGCCAGCGCAAGATCGCGTTCGTGCGGCGCGCCGTCGGGCGCTTCGGCGATCAGCCGGAAGCGGTTGAAACGCCCCTGGATGCCGCCGTCGATGACGATCTTGAATTTCCAGCCATCGCCGTATTCGGGCAGGGTGTTGCGCACCGCGGCGTCGCGGGCGCGGTAGCAGCCGATGGCGTCCAGGGCTGGTGCGATGTCGACGGTCTCGGTGCGGATGCCCAGATGTTCGGCGAGGATGGTGGCGCGCGCCGCGCTGTCGTCGGAGGAATCGCGCTCCGGCAGGATCAGTCCGAACACGCGCTCCGGACCGAGCGCGCGCACTGCCAGCGAAACGCTGGCCGAGCTGTCGATGCCGCCGGAGATCGCCACCACGAGTCCGCGTCTGTGCAGCTGTCGCGCGGTGATTTCGCGCAGACGCGCGGCGATGCGGTCGGCTTCCTGTTCGTAATCGAGGTCGAGCACGCTCCAGTCGAGCGCATTGGCGTTGGCGGCGTTCATGAGGCGGTTTGGGGTTCCAGAAGTGCGGCGCGGCGGACCTTGCCGGACGCGGTGCGCGGCAGGGCGGAGACGAATTCGATTTCGCGCGGGATCTTGTAGCTGGCGAGGCGCTCCCGGCAGTGCGCCTTGACCATGTTTTCGCTGCGCAGGGGCAGGCCCGGCGCGACGACGAACGCTTTGATGACCTGTCCGAGCACGTCGTCGTCGATGCCGACGACGGCGGCTTCGCTCACGCCGGCCAGTTCGACGATGACATCTTCGATATCGTTGGGGTGTACGCGATGCGCGCCGGTCTTGATCATGTCGCTGCGCCGTCCGGCGAGAAACAGATAACCGTCGGCGTCGAGATGGCCCATGTCGCCGGTGCGAAGCCAGCCGCCGTCGAGCACCGCGGCGCTGGCCTCGGGATTGTTCCAATAGCCGCGCATCACGTTCGCGCCGCGGACCCGGACTTCGCCCGGTTCGCCGGTCGCGGCGTCGCTGCCGTCTTCGCGCGCGATCCGCAGTTCGACGCCATCGATGGGAATTCCAACCGATCCGAGTTTTTCGTCCAGCCGCTCGGGCGGCAGCCAGGTCAGCCGCGAAGTGGCTTCGGTCTGCCCGTACATCACGAACAGGCGCGCATTCGGCAGGGTGGCGCGCATGCGCCGGGTCAGGGTGGGGCTCATCGCGCCGCCGGCCTGGGTGAGATAGCGCAGCGACGACAGGTCGTAGTCGCCCAGTCTCACCCGTTCCAGCAGCAGTGCGTAGGTCGAAGGCACGCCGGAGAATCCGGTGATGCGTTCGCGCGCGATGGTGTCCATCAGCAGGTGCGGAAACAGCAGGTTCTGCGCCAGCACCACACAGCCGCCGGAGATCAGATGCGTGTGCAGCACCGATGCGCCGTAGGCGTAATAGAAGGCGAGGATCGACAGCACGCTGTCGCGTTCGCTCAGGCCCAGATAGCGGACCACGGCGCTGGCGTTGGCCAGCAGATTGCCGTGGGTGAGCGTCACGCCCTTGGGCGCGCCGGTGGTGCCGGAGGTGTAGAGGATCAGCGCGACATCATCGGCTGCGATCCATTCCGCTGCATCGACATCGATCAAGGCCGCATCATCGGTGGTTGGCGGGCAGAGCGGATGCTCGGCGCCCAGCGGCCAGCGTTCCAGCATGGCGCATTCGCCGGAGGCGTCCACTGCGGCGATCGCGTCCGTCGCATCGGTATGGCTGTATTCGTAGACGACATGACGCGCTTCGCAGTGCCGCAGCCATGCTTCGAAATCGCGCGCGCGGCCCTGGACGTTCAGCGGCGCCGCGATGCCGCCCGCCAACCAACAGCCGTAGCAGGCCACCGCCGCCTCGATCCGGTTCGGCAACAGAATCGCCACGCGCTCGCCCGGGCGCAGGCCGCGCGCGCGCAAGGCCTGCGCGAAGCGCTGCGCTTCGTTCTGGAATTCGGCGTACCGGATGCGACGATCATCGCCGACGATCGCGACCCGTTCCGGGTGGCGCCTGGCGATTTCGGCGACCCGGGCGGGAACCGACGACATGGCGCGGCCGTTATCCGGCCAGCTTTCGGGTGACGAACGCATCCATGACTTCGAGCGTGTCGAAGTTGTCCGGCGTCATTTCTTCCGGCGCGATCGTGAACTTGAACTCTTCCTCGATGAACATGATGAGTTCATAGATGCCGGTCGAATCGAGAATGGCGCCTCGGACCAGAGAATCGTGGTCGCCGATGGCGTTGTCGTCGTCCGAGAAGAGGAAATTTTTGAGAATGTACTGCTTGATTCGTTGCCGCTGCTGCATGCTGTGTCCCCGTGTCGAAACCTTGAACGCAATAACAACCCGGCGACGGCCATGCGGCGCGGCGTCGAGGTCGGTTGCGTGGTGATGCGGGCCGCAAAGGGCTAGGCGATGGACCCGTGGGATAGGATAGCCTCCCTCTCCCCGCCTCGATAGCAGCAGCACATGTCGAACGCCTTCCGATCACCCCGACGCCCCATGCATTCCGGTTTCTCGCGCCATCTGTGGTTGCCGACGCTGCTGGCGACGGCGCTGGCCGCATGCGGCGCGCCG
>CBIHKW010000118.1:0-13374 GCA_966203835.1 uncultured Thermomonas sp. | reverse complement strand
TCGCCAGTTTGCGGCCGTCGCGCTTGGCATCCGCCAACGCGGGCACGGTCCAGGGCTTGTCTTCGCGAATGGCCATGTGCATCCAGGATTGGGCCGGGGGAAGAGGCCGGAGGGCGCTAAGCCTAGCAGGTTGCGGCGAGCGCTTTCCGGCGTTTCAGCGTTCCGGCAACGGTGCGATTCCGCCCTTTTCCACGCCGCCGAGCGCCCGCCGGGCGCTGCCGCGGCCGGGAATGTCGATGTCGTCGACCAGATCGAGCAGCGGCATCAGCGCGAAGGCGCGTTCGTGCAGGTGCGGATGCGGCAGGTGCAGGCCAGGCAGGTCGATCTGGTCGTCGGCGTACAGCAGGATGTCGAGGTCGAGGGTCCGCGGCCCCCAGCGACCGCTGCCGTCGGCAGCGCGTTCGCGGCCGAAATCGCGTTCGATGCTCAGCAGTTCGTCCAGCAGCACCCGCGGCGGCAGTGCGGTCCGGATCGCAGCCACGGCGTTGATGAAATCGGCCTGATCGGTCTGGCCCCAGGCCGGGGTGCGGTAGAACCGCGACACCGCCAGCAAGCGGCTGCGCGGAATCGTCATCAGCCGATGCACCGCTTCGCGCATGACCTTGGCGCTTTCGCCCACGTTGCCGCCAAGGCCGACATAGGCGACGACCGGATCGCGCCGCGCCGTGATCGCGGGAGCGGTGTCTGCGGAATTCAATGCCCCGCCGCCGCCGGGCGCCGACGACGGCGACGACGCGGACCGCGGGATTCGGCCGCGGCCTCCTCTTCGGCCAGCATCGGACGCAGTGCGGCCACCGCCAGCGCATGTTCGGGGTCATGCTGGGCTTCGGCCCAGAACGCGACATCTTCGGCGTGGCTGTCGGACGCCACTTGCCGCAGCAGCAGGAAATCGTAGGCGGCGCGGAACCGCGGGTGCGCCAGCATGCGCACGGCGCGTTTGCGCTGACGCTGCGAGAACCGCGCCTGCATCAGCCAGATTTCCTGCATCGGCAGCGAGAACCTGCGCGGCAGCGCCACGGTGTTGAGCTGATGCACGGTCACGCGGTCGGCGGCATGACGCTCGGCTTCGGCCACATGCATGCCCTGCGCCTGCAGCATCGCCAGGGTGCGGCAGTACGCCGGCCACAGCAGCAGGGCGAACAGGAACGCCGGCGACACCGGTTCTTCGGCGGCGATGCGGGCATCGGTGGCGCGCAGGCCTTCCAGCAGCATCCGCCGCAGCGCGCCGCTGCGATTCGAGGCCAGCGCGACCGCGGTCTCCGGCAGCAGCGCCGGCAGCAGGCCGTGGGCTTCCAGGCCGAGGAAGCTGGCTTCGGCATGGCCGGACAGGAACAGCTTCAGACATTCTTCAAAGAGACGCGCGGACGAGGCTTCTTTCAGCAGCGGCGCCAATGTGGGAATCGGGTCGGCGCTGGGCGCATCGATGCTGAAACGCAGCTTCGCCGCCAGCCGCACCGCGCGCAGCATGCGCACCGGATCTTCGCGATAGCGGGTTTCCGGATCGCCGATCAGCTTCATCACGCGATTGTTGACGTCTTCGAAGCCGCCGAGATAATCGCGCACCGAAAAATCGGCGATCGCGTAATACAGCGCGTTCGCGGTGAAATCGCGGCGGATCGCGTCGTCCTCGATGGTGCCGTAGACGTTGTCGCGCAGCACGCGGCCGTCTTCGTCCTGCTCGCGATCGCCGCTGCCGTCGTCGCTGTTGGCGCGGAACGTCGCCACTTCGATGATCTCGCGGCCGTAGACCACGTGCGCCAGCCGGAAGCGGCGGCCGATCAGACGGCAATTGCGGAACAGATGCTTGACCTGCTCGGGCGTGGCATCGGTGGCCACGTCGAAATCCTTCGGATGCTCGCCCAGCAGCAGGTCGCGCACAGCGCCGCCGACGAG
Organism: uncultured Thermomonas sp.; assembly: GCA_966203835.1. Lineage (GTDB taxonomy): Bacteria > Pseudomonadota > Gammaproteobacteria > Xanthomonadales > Xanthomonadaceae > Lysobacter_I. The sequence continues at coordinate 11,481 of CBIHKW010000118.1, read as the reverse complement.
ATAGGCGCCGTAGCCGGCTTCATGCAGCCGATAGAGCACGCGCAGCGCACTGGGACTGATGTCCTTGCGCGAAATCGCGTGCTGATCGCGGGGAATGGTGCGCGGTGCGGTCGGCGGAATTGAAGGGTCGGTCATCGGCGCTCGGAGATGGGTATGCACGGCGGGCCGGTATTGGTCAGGACGCCGGTTGACCCGCTATACTAACAGCCTGTCGGCATTGCCCGTTCGGCCCCGGCCCTCCCGGCCATCGAACAGTGCTTTGCCGGCTTCCATTATTCCGAAGCAGGCTCCAAGCGAGCGGGTTCCGGACGGTCAAGCGCAAAGCGGGCTGGCCCGAAAGCGACAAGTTTCCAAGCGAATATCTCAAGCGAAGTTTCATGCTCCCTTCGTCTAGAGGCCCAGGACGTGGCCCTCTCAAGGCTAAAACACGGGTTCGAATCCCGTAGGGAGCGCCATACCGGAGCCTGCGTCGAAGACGCGGGCTTTCTTTTTGTCTTTTCGCCCAGATAAGGTCCGGCACGGCCGCATGAAGCGGCCCGTGGACACTCGCAGGCTGCCCGAAGGGCGACGCGACGCCGGCCTCGGGCCGCAACGTCGCCGACGGCGTTCTCCTCCCGCTCCGCTCGCTTTACACTTCACCCCTCCTCGCCTTCCGGGTCGAACCATGCCTTTCGTCGTCACCGAAAACTGCATCAAGTGCAAGTACACCGACTGCGTTGAGGTCTGTCCGGTCGACTGCTTCCACGAAGGCCCGAACTTTCTGGTGATCGATCCGGACGAGTGCATCGATTGCACGCTGTGCGAGCCGGAATGTCCGATCAACGCGATCTATCCCGAAGACGACGTGCCGGCCGGCCAGGAGGCCTTCGTCGCGTTGAACAAGGAACTGGCCGCGTCCTGGCCGGTCATCACCACCCGCAAGGACGCGCTGGCCGACGCCAAGGATTGGGAAGGCAAGCCGGACAAACTGCCGCTGCTGGAGCGCTGACGCTGAAGCGCGGGGATCCTGGGGCGCTCAACCGCCCGGGCTTTCGACAGTTTCCGCGCACTGAACGCGCAAACGAAAACGGGCACCTCGCGGTGCCCGTTTTCGTTTCGCGGACGATGCCCGGCCTCAGTTGCCGGCGAGCGCCGTCTTCATCGCGGCGATCAGCTTCGCGGCGCTGTCGTGGTCGGCCGGCAGGCCGCGCGGATCGACCGCCGACACCATGCTGCGGCCATCGGCTTCGGTGATGCGGACCAGGAATTTCTGGCCTTCGTAATCGACATCGAACGCGCCCAGCAGCTGCGCACGGCTGGCGATGGTCAGCCCCGGCGTGGCCGCAAGCACTTCGCCGACCCGCGAGAACGTGGCGGCGCGGTCGCCGGCGACGCTGAAACCCAGCGCGCGCGCCGAGGGATTGCCGGCAGGCAGCGACGAACGCGACACCGAGCCGCTGGCGGTGGTCGCCTGGCTGCGTTCGGCTTCGGCGGCATCGAACGCCGGCGGGAACTCCAGCGGACGCTTTTCGGTATCCAGCGAGTAATAGTCTTTCTTGCGGAACCAGCTGCAGCCCGACGTGCCGAGGACGGCAACGGACATCGCGACGACGATCGCGGCCATCGTGGCGCGGGAGAGGGCATGACGGAGGTTCGAACGGATCGGTGACATGGGGTCTCCTGGAGAAAACGGTGCGGGCACGAGGCCCGGTGAACGATGTGCGGCGTGGGCGTTTCGGCGCTCAGCCTGCGCGGGCGATGCGGTCGGCGGGCATGGTAGCGGCGCGCTCGACCCCGACGATCAGGGCGGCGATGGCATCGGCCGTCGAAGTGTGGGTTGCGGACAGATCGGTGAGCGGCAGACGCAGGCCGTGGCCATAGCCCTGGCGGGTGAGGATCGCCTTGACCGGGATCGGGTTGGGTTCGATGCCCATGAAGTCGAAGATCGGCTGCAGTTCGGCATCCAGCGCTTCGGCTTCCGCGCGGTGACCGCCGCGGGCCAGGTCGCAGAGCCGACGCATCGCCGCCGGCAGCGCGTTCGAGGCCACCGAGATCAAGCCATCGGCGCCGGCGAGCATGGCGCGGGCGGCGGTGGGGTCGTCGCCGGACAGGATCGCGAACGCGGGCGAGCGCAGGGCGAGCAGTTCGGCCATGCGCTCGGGCTCGGCGCGGGCTTCCTTGATCGCCACGATCCGCGGATGCGACACCAGCTCGGCGACGGTCGCCGGCAGCAGGTCGCAGCCGGTGCGGCCGGGCACGTTGTAGAGGACGACCGACAGCGCGCCGTCGTCGGCCACCGCGCGGTAATGCGCGATCAGGCCAGCCTGGGTCGGGCGGACGTACGCCGGCGTGACCACCAGCGCGGCATCGGCGCCGCAGGCGGCGGCGCGGCGGGTCAATGCGATGGTTTTCGCGGTATTCGACAGCCCGGTACCGGCCAGGACCGGGATGCGCCCGGCCACCAGGGCCACCGCACGACGCAGCAGCGTCTCGTATTCGTCGTCGCTGAGGGCGTTGGCCTCGCCGGTGGAGCCGGCCACCACCACGCCCTGGGTGCCGGCATCGATCTGCGATTGGAGCAGACGGTCCCAAGCCTGGAGGTCGAGTTCGCCAACGAGGTCGCCGGACGCCGTGAACGGCGTGGCCAGCGCAGTGATACTGCCGGACAGATGCACGCGAATGCCTTGGAATGACGGATGGTTCTGGAGGGGTGACGCGGCCGGGGCGGCGCCGTAACAGCCGGATGTTACTTGGGAAGGTCTGAACACTCCATCCTTCGTGAACATGGGCTGCAAGTCGATCGCGGCAGGATGGCGCACCACACACGGCGTCCGCCGCCATGGGAATCAACGACTTGCGCCACGGCATCCGCCCTGGCGAGCACAGGCAGACAGAACCGGCAGCGCTCCGCACCGAGTTTGCTTGCGGGCCGAAACCGCCGCCAAGTATGCTGGTCGCAGTCCGGACCGCGCACCGCGCGACCGGACTTGATCTGGAACGACCTCGCAACAATCTCAGAACCACTTCGCAACACTTCCCTCGCCGCGGACCCCACCTTGACCGATTCCGTTACCGCCGCCGCCCGACCAGCGCCGAACGAGAACTACCTGCTGATCAACGCCTATACGACGCATCCGCAGTCGCCGCTCTTGCTGGTGACCCGGCGGATCGCCGACAGCGGCTGCAATCTGGTCGACTCGCGCCTGTCCACCGTCGGTCGCGACGTCTCGGTCACCGCTCTCGCGGTCGGTCCATGGGACGCCATCGCCAAACTCGAAGCCATGCTCACCCGGCTGGAGCGCGAGGAAGGCATCAAGCTGATCTGGTACCGCACCGGCCCCAAACCGGTGCAGTCGAACCTGCTGCCGTACGTGGTCGAAGTGGTGGCCGCCGACAAACCCGGCATCCTTTATCAACTGGCGGATTTCTTCGACCGCCAGGGCATCACCATCGAAAGCCTGCACTGCGCCCGCTACCGCGCGATGCAGACCGGCGCCGACATGTTTTCCGCGCAGGTCACCATCGGCGTGCCGGCGGACATGCATATCGCCGCGCTGCGCGACGATTTCCTCGAGTTCTGCGATCACCTGAATCTTGACGCCATCATGGACCCGATGAAGTTCTGACGATGACCGAAGCCGGTAAAGCGCTGCCCAAAGCGACTCTCGCCCTGCCCCTCGCACTCTCGGACGGCAGCACCGCAACACTCTCCGGCTACGCCGGACAGTGGCTGGTGCTGTATTTCTACCCGAAGGATTCCACTCCGGGCTGCACCACCGAAGGCCTCGATTTCAACGCCCTGCTGCCGAAGTTCTCGAAACTCGGCGCCACGGTGCTGGGCGTGTCGCGCGACTCGATCAAATCGCACCAGAATTTCTGTACGAAGCAGGGATTCGATTTCCTGCTGGTGAGCGACGGCGACGAAGCGCTGTGCAACGCCTTCGACGTGATCCACGAAAAGAACATGTACGGCAAGAAAGTGCTGGGCATCGTGCGCAGCACGTTCCTGATCGACCCCAAGGGCAAGCTCGCCGCCGAATGGCGCGGCGTGAAAGTGCCCGGCCACGCCCAGGCTGTTTTCGATGCGCTGAAGGCGGCCCAGGCGCAGTGATCCGATGTCTCCGCAACGCCGGCCATCGCCCCGCAACACGGGTCGCGGTGGTGTCCGTTCGCCCGCGATTCCTTCCGACCCATTGCATGACCTCTCCCCCCACGACTCCCGCAACCGGTAGCGCATACGCATGATGACCAAAGGCAAGCGCATCTACGTTCTCGACACCAATGTGCTGATGCACGACCCCACCGCGCTGTTCAAGTTCGAGGAGCACGATGTGTTCCTGCCGATGCAGGTCATCGAAGAACTGGACAACGCCAAGAAAGGCACTTCCGAAGCCAGCCGCAACGCGCGTCAGGTCAGCCGTTTCCTCAACGAGCTGATCGAAGCCGAAGGCACCGACAAGATCGCCTCCGGCATCACGCTCTCGCGCCCGAAAGGCCTGCAACTGCGCGCCGCCGACAGCATCGGCAAGCTGCGGTTCCAGACCGGCAGTTTCGATTCGGCCAAGCGCTTCGGCGCGGTGATGCCGGACAACCAGATCCTCGGCGCGATCCTGGTGCTGCGCGAGGAAGAACCCGCGGTGCCGGTGGTCTTCGTCTCCAAGGACATCAATCTGCGGATCAAGGCGTCGATCGCGGGGATCATTTCCGAAGACTACGAAAACGATCGCGCGCTGGACGATTTCAGCCTGCTCTACACCGGATCCACCGCGCTGCCCGAGGACTTCTGGCAGCGTTACAGCGACGGATTGAAGTCGTGGACCGAGAAAGGCCGCACGTTCTACAAGCTCGCGCGCCTCGCCGACGACGAGTGGTACCCGAACCAGTTCGTGTATCTGCCCGGCGACGATGAAGCGGAATTCCGCGTCGCCAAGGTCGACGACGGCTTCGTCGAGCTGCAGATCGTCGACGATTTCCGCAGCCAGCAACATGCGGTGTGGGGCATCATCGCGCGCAACCGCGAACAGAATTTCGCGATGAACGCGCTGATGGACCCGGAAATCGACTTCGTGACCCTGCTCGGCACCGCCGGCACCGGCAAGACCCTGCTGGCGCTGGCCGCCGGTCTCGCCCAGACGATGGACCAGCAGCGTTACCGCGAGATCATCATGACCCGCGCGACGGTGAGCGTCGGCGAGGACATCGGTTTCCTGCCCGGCACCGAAGAGGAAAAGATGACGCCGTGGATGGGCGCGCTGACCGACAACCTCGAAGTGCTGATGCCCAACACCCAGGACGGCGGCAGCTGGGGCCGCGCGGCGACCAACGATCTGCTGGCCTCTCGGATCAAGATCCGTTCGCTGAATTTCATGCGCGGCCGCACCTTCCTGACCCGCTGGCTGATCCTCGACGAGGCGCAGAACCTCACGCCCAAGCAGATGAAAACGCTGATTACCCGCGCCGGCCCGGGCACCAAGATCATCTGTCTGGGCAATGTCGAACAGATCGACACGCCCTACCTCACCGAAACCACCTCCGGCCTGACCTACGCGGTCGATCGTTTCAAAGGCTGGGCGCACAGCGCGCACATCACCCTGAAACGCGGCGAGCGTTCGCGGCTGGCGGATTTCGCCTCCGAAGTCCTGTAACTGCCGATCCATCGCCGTCGGACCATCGCCGTCTCGATGGCGCGAATGCGAAAAGCCCGCCGTCCTGGCGGGCTTTTCGTTCCTGCACGGAGGCGCGGGTGAACCAGTATCAACGTCCGGGAATGCGGCAACAGGTCGCGCTGACTTGATAGGACAGGATACTGAGCAGCGAGCCGACCATATCGCAGCTCCAGCCGGACGGCTGACCAGTCGTAACGAGCGGCTGCGAGTTGCTGACGCCGATGCCCAGCGGGCCGCCGCAGCCGCCGCCGGTGGCGGTGTAGCCGACCGGGCAACTCACTGATCGCGTTTGCAGGCCAGCGAGCAGATCCAGATTGCCGGTCTGTTGTGCAACGGTGCAATCCAGCGCCGTGGCCTCGGGTTCGGCGAAATAGCCGTTGACGTCGATCACCACATCCGACTGCATCAGGCTGTACACGGTGAACTGGCTCGTACAACCGGGCCGACACAGGCGGAAGTGCGATTCATTGGAGAGGTCGACATTGGCCAGATAGTTGAGCGACGACGCCAAAGGCTTCGATTCGTTCGATGGATACACGGTGAAGTAGCCGTCGCCGATCGAATTCGATGAGGTGATCTTCACGCTCACCGCGGACACGTTCGCCGGCAGGTTGCAATTGGTGCCGTCGCCGCCCTGGGACATGAAATTGGTGGCGGTGAAGGCCGCGAAACTGCGCGAACCGTTCGTGGGGATCGCCCCTCCCGCAATGCGCGTATCCACGATCCGGCACGGTGTCAGCGGGGTGTAGACGAGATCGGAGCCGGCGGTGCCGATCTTGGCGGCGCTGGCGCCCGGCGTCGGGTTGGCCAGCGTGCGCGCGTTGCCCAGGAGTGCAAGGTTCATCGACTGGAGGTCCGCGGCGCTCGCCGCGCGCTCGAGGTTGGCGATATCGGCGTTCGCAAGCGTCGGCCCCATCCTGGATGCCCATTCACCGGAGGTCATCCTGTAAGTTTTGGCAGCCTCTGGCGACCACTCACGCAGGATATCTTCGGCAAGTTCGGCGCGCATCGACTCCGGCGCCAGACCTGTCGTGTTCGAACTCCACCAGACGCCGGCGGCTGCGGCGGGTATCGCGACGATCAACGAGACGACGGAGAATTTGAGAATTGCAGAACGCATATGACCTCCCTGTGTATCCATTGAGTGGTTTGCAGCTTGCTGCCCCCTGCGCGCGTATCTATCCAAAGCTGTGCGTCGCAATTCGTAGATACGCTGGGCGAAAGCGTTCCGCAATGTGCGATTTCGATGGCATTGCTGCGCAATAAAACCGATGCCCCCCCAAATCGTCGTGCATTCAATGCCTGCCACAGTCTCCCCACCTGCGAAAGTGAGTACTACCGGACAAGTTTTTCGGAACGAAAAGAAGTGTTTTCGATAGAGGCGCTCTCCGATGCATCACTCATGACAAGGAGCCATTGATGCCGACGTTGAATGAACGAGTCCGCCGCGCACGGGCGCTGTCCGGAGTCACCCAATCGACGCTCGCCAGGAAGGTCGGCGTACACCGCAGCGCGGTCGCGCAGTGGGAAAGCCCGATCGGCAGCACGCCGTCGATGGAGCATCTGATCGCCATCGCCCTGAACACCTGCGTCAATCTCGAATGGCTCGGCACCGGTCGCGGCAACCCGCTGGCGGAGAACGAACCGGTGGACATCGATCACGACGACGATCGCGCCATGGACGCGCTGGAAGCGCAGTGCCTGCATGCCTTGCGGCGGATGCCGAGGCGTTTGCGCGAGCAGGTCGTGGCGGTGCTGGCGGCGGCCGCACGCTGACCACAGGGCGCCGCGCGGCGCTACCATGGCGGCTCCGGGCGAATCCGCGCCGACGACGAAGGAACTCCATGCTGCGCCAAGCCGATGAGGTGCTGATCCGCGAACTTGCCGCGACGGATGTCGACGCGCTGTTCGATATCGTATCGGCCTCGCTGCCCACGCTGTCGCAGTGGCTGCCATGGGCGAAGCCCGGCTACGCCCGCAGCGACAGCGCGACGTGGATCGCGCATTGCCAGCGCAGTTGGAGCACAGGGCTCGGCTATCACCTGGGCATCTTCGATGCCGCGTCCGGGGCGCTGCTCGGCGGCGTCGGTTTCAGCCACGTGAACCCGATGCGCCGTTCGGCGAACCTCGGCTATTGGGTCGCCGATGCAGCACGCGGCCGTGAGGTCGCGGTCGTCGCCGCGCGACTGGCCGCGGCCTGGGCATTCGAAGAACTCGGCCTGCAGCGCATCGAAATCCTGGTCCAGCCCGAAAACACCGCCAGCCTGCGCGTGGCGGTGAAACTCGGCGCCGTCTGCGAGGGCATCGCCCGCAACGGCATCGTCATCGACGGCAAACCCCACGAAGCCATCGTGCATTCGCTGATTCCCGGCGATTTCGCGTCGGCCTGACCGCAGTAAACGCCCGGGAAACAGCCATGCCCTGCGCGACGCCGTACAACCTGTCAGTTATCGCAGGTACCCGCTCCGATCGCGCATGCGACTTTGAGCGGATGGCATCTTGAGTCAGAATCGCGGCATGGCCATCTCCCCCCGCCCCGTCTCCGTCCTCACCATCGCCGGCTCCGATTCCGGCGGTGGCGCCGGCATCCAAGCCGATCTCAAGACCTTCGCCGCGCATCGCGTGCATGGCCTCAGTGCGATCGCCGCGCTCACCGCGCAGCACACCCGCGGCGTGAACGCCGTGGAAGTGCCCGCACCGGCGTTCCTGCGCGCGCAGATCGACACCTGTTTCGACGATTTCGACATCGGCGCGGTCAAGATCGGCATGCTCGCCAACAGCGAGACGATCCATGTCGTAGCCAAGGCGCTGGACCAGCACTGTCCGCACCACATCGTGATCGACCCGGTCATGATCGCCACCTCCGGCGCCAGGCTGCTCGCCAAGGACGCGATCGATGTGCTGCGCAAGCGGCTGCTGCCGATGGCCACGGTCATCACCCCGAATCTGCCGGAAGCGGAGCTGCTGCTGGGCCACGCCATCCCGGACCTCGAGGCGATGCGCGCCGCCTGCGATGCGCTGCTGGATCTGGGCGCCGGCGCGGTCCTGCTCAAGGGCGGCCACCTCACGGAAGGCGACGAAGTCTTCGATCTGTTTTCCGCGCGGCGCGAGAGCGGCGGGCGCATGCACCGCGAAATCCGCCACCCGCGCCTTGCAGTGAACGCGCACGGCACCGGCTGCACTCTGGCAGCGGCGGTCGCGGCACAGCTCGCGCTCGGCGCGGATCTCGCCGATGCCTGCCACTCGGCCTCCGATTACGTCCATCGCGCGCTGCTGCTCGGCAGCCGTCCGGGACGCAGCGATATCCTGGTGCTCGACCATTTCGGCGCGGCTGAGCGTTCTTGACCCCTGACGGCGCCGATCCGGAGTCGCCCGCCGAGGGCGACGGCCTTCCGCTGACCGCTGCGGACGGCCACCGATTCCGGCTGTTGCTGCGCGCCCCTGCCGAACCGCTCGCCGCGCTGCTGTGGCTGCCGGCGCTCGGCATCGCCGCCCGCCACTATCTGCCGTTCGCCGAAGCGCTTGCCGCACGCGGCGTCGCGGTCTTCCTGCACGAATGGCGCGGCCACGGCAGCAGCGACCAGCGCGCCGGCCGAAACATCGACTGGGCTTATCGCGCATTGCTGACGACCGACCTGCCGGCCAGCGTCGAGCGCATCCGCCAGCAATTCCCGACCCTGCCCAAGATCGTCGGTGGCCACAGTCTGGGCGGGCAATTGGCTGCATGCCTGCTGGCGCTGCAGCCGCACACCGCTGAACGCCTGTGGCTGGTCGCCAGCGGCTCGCCGTTCTGGCGCGTCTATCCGCGGCCACGCAAGTGGCTGCTGCCGCTCAGCTACCGCTTCCTGCCGTGGCTGGCGGACCGCAACGGCTCGCTGCCCGGCCGCAGCATCGGTTTCGGCGGCAAGGAAGCGCGCGGCGTCATGCGCGACTGGGCGCGCACCGGCCTCAGCGGGCGCTATGCCGGCAAAGGCATGGATATCGATCTGGAAACCGCCCTCGGCGGCGTACGCGCAGACACCGATGCGGTCCTGCTCGCCGACGACTGGCTGGCGCCGCGGGCATCGCTGGATTTCCTGCTCGCGAAGATGGCTACAAGTAATGTCCGCGTCGAGACGCTCGATGCCCAGCGCCTCGGCGAGCGCGCCGATCACTTCGCGTGGATGAAGCGGCCGGATACGGTAGCGGCCGCGCTCGCGAAAAGCCTTCAGCCCGCGACGTAACCGTCCGGATTCGCCGACTGCCAGCGCCAGGCGTCGCGGCACATCGCATCGACATCGAGTTCGGCACGCCAGCCCAGCAGCCGTTCCGCACGCACAGGATCGGCGTAGACCTCGGCGACATCCCCCGTGCGGCGGTCGACGATGCGATAGGGAATCTCCCGCCCGCTCGCGGTCTCGAACGCGCGCAGCAGTTGCAGCACGCTGATGCCGCGGCCCACGCCGAGATTGAGCGGCAGATGCCCGCGCACGCCCTCCAGCGCCTCCAGCGCATGCGCATGGGCGCGGGCGAGATCCATCACATGGATGTAATCGCGCACGCCGGTGCCGTCGACCGTGGGCCAGTCGCCGCCGAAAATCTGCAGCCGCTCGCGTTTGCCGGCCGCGACCTGGCAGATGTAGGGCATCAGATTGTTCGGCACGCCGCTCGGCGCTTCGCCGATCAGGCCGGAAGGATGCGCGCCCACCGGATTGAAATAGCGCAGGCTGATCGCCTGCAAACCCGGATCCGCAGCGCAGACATCGCCGATCAACTGCTCCATCACCAGTTTGGTGCGGCCGTAGGGGTTGGTGGACGACAGCGGCGCATCCTCGTCGATCGGCACCGCCTGCGGCTCGCCGTAGACCGTGGCCGAAGAACTGAACACCAATCGCCCCACCCCGGCCTCGCGCATCGCGCGCAGCAGCGAAATCGTGCCGGAAATATTGTTGTCGAAATACGCCAGCGGCTGCTCGCAGGATTCGCCCACCGCCTTCAGCGCGGCGAAATGGATCACGGCATCGAACCGCCGCTCCGCGAACAGCGCCGCCAATGCGGCGGCATCGCGCACATCCACGTTGCGGGCATCCGGCGCACGCCCGGTCAACTGTTCAAGCCGCGCAAGCGCCACCGGCGAGCTGTTGCAGAAGTTGTCGGCGATGACCACCTCGTGGCCGCGTTCGGCCAGCACCACACAGGTATGACTTCCGATGTAACCGGCACCGCCGCAAACCAGAACGCGCATGAGGACTCTTCGAGATGGGAGATCGATACAAAGACAGGGATGCGACTGCAGCAGGGCAGACGCTGATGATTCGACGTGATGTCAAACGCAAACCGGCATGCAATGCGGCAAAGCGCGCGACACGGCCGGCGCGACATGGCCGGAACCATGCGTTTTCCGCGTCAACACAGCCGACGCCTGCTGTGGGGGGAGCAGCGCCGAAGACTTCGATAGCCGTCATGCTGCGGTAAAGCGCCGCAGCCGGCAACCGCATCTGCGACGCCATCCCCACCCTGCCTGCTCGCCCGCGCACCCGCCGGGCGGACTCGCATGCGGCTGGTAAACTCCGCCCCTCACGAACCTTGGAATTCCGCACGATGCAGGCCGCTCTTCCCGTCCACGACGACATCCGTATCGCCATCATCGGACTGGGCTATGTCGGCCTGCCCCTGGCCACCGCCTTCGGCAAACGCTACCCGGTGGTCGGCTTCGATATCGACGCGCACCGCGTCGGCGAACTCAAGGCGTTCCACGACCGCACCCTCGAAGTCACCGCGGACGAACTGCGCGCCTCCAGGGATCTGAGCTTCAGCTGCGACGCCGCCGATCTGGCCGGCTGCAACGTCTTCATCG
>CBIHKW010000117.1:0-13513 GCA_966203835.1 uncultured Thermomonas sp. | reverse complement strand
GTGCAGATCGAAGCGAAGTCCAAGGAGCTGGAAGAAGTGGCGCAGGCGATGATGGGTGCTGCCGGCTCAGGCCAGCAGGCCGGTGGCGACGCCGGTCCGTCCGCATCGTCGAAGCAGGACGATGTGGTCGACGCTGAATTCACCGAGGTGAAGGACGACACCAAGCCCTGATCCGGCCGAATGGCCGAGCAGGTCGAAAACCGGAAGAGCCGCGGCACGCCTCGGCTCTTCTGTCGTTTACGGTTGCGCTGTTTTGATTTGATGGTTCCGACTCGATTCGCATCCTCCGTCTGGATGTTGCCTTGAACGATTTTCCACTCCCGATGTGTGATTCCCGCCCATGAGCAAGCGCGACTATTACGAAGTTCTGGGCGTGGCCCGCAACGCCAGCGAAGAAGAGCTGAAAAAAGCCTATCGCCGCTTGGCGATGAAGCTTCATCCGGACCGCAATCCGGACGATGCCGGGGCCGAAGCCGCTTTCAAGGAAGCGAAGGAAGCCTATGAAATGCTGTCCGACGCGAACAAGCGTCGCGCCTACGACGCACACGGGCATGCCGCATTCGAGCACGGTACGGGCGGCGGTGGCGGTGGTCAGGGCCATGCCGACATCAACGATATTTTCGGCGATATTTTCGGCAACATCTTCGGTGGAGGCGGCGGCGCACGCGGCCCGCGTCGCGGCGCCGATGTCGGCTATGTGATCGAACTCGATCTCGAAGACGCCGTTGCCGGCGTCGACAAACAGATCGAAATCCCGACGATGGCCGAGTGCAAACCCTGCAAGGGTAAGGGTTCGGAAGACGGCAAGGTGGACACCTGTGCGACCTGTCAGGGCCGCGGCCAGGTGCGTTTCCAGCGCGGCATCTTCTCGATGCAGCAGCCGTGCCCACACTGCGGCGGCACCGGAAAACGCATCGTCAATCCCTGCAAAGCCTGCCATGGCGCGGGTCGGGTGGAAGAAGAAAAAGTGCTGTCGGTGAAGATCCCGGCCGGCGTGGACAATGGCGATCGCATTCGTCTTTCGGGCGAGGGCGAAGCCGGTCCAGCAGGCGCCCCCGCAGGCGATCTTTACGTCGAAATCCGCGTGCGCGAACACGCCATTTTCCAGCGCGACGGCGATGACCTGCACTGCGAAGTACCGATCCGCTTCTCGCAGGCCGCGCTGGGCGACACCATCCGCGTGCCCACGCTGGGCGGTGAGGCCGAGATCAAGGTGCCGACCGAAACCCAGACCGGCAAAGTCTTCCGACTGCGCGAGAAGGGCGTGAAATCTGTGCGCAGCCGCAGCACCGGCGACCTCTACTGCCGCGTCGTGGTCGAAACTCCGATCAACCTCACTCCGCAGCAGCGCGATCTGCTGAAACAGTTCGAAGAAACGTTTCTGGGCGAGGGTGCGCGCCGCCATTCGCCGCGCTCCAGCACCTTCATCGATGGGGTGAAGAGCTTCTGGGAGCGGATGACCTCCTAGCAGGCTGTTTGCGGCTAGCGATTGTCGGCGCCGACTTCGCGCCGGCTTCACATTGCATCGAGACACTGACGCCATCGAACATTACCGGGGGAGCCCATGCCGATCAGACCCATGCCGATCAGACCGTACGTCGCGTCCATCCTGCTCGTTGCCGCTGCCGCGTTCGGAGCGGGAACCGCCGCAGCAGCGAAACCCGACGAACAGCCGCTCCGGATCGAGCGCGAGCATCATCGCTACACGTTGAACGTCGATGGCAGCTACACCGAGACCGTCGAGACCGCGATCAAAGTGCTGAAGGAAGTCGGCGTCGGCGCCGCCAAGGACAGTGCGATCGGCTACAGCACCAGCATCCAGAAGGCCGACATTCTTTCGGCCTACACGCTCAAGCCCGACGGCCGCAAGATCGAAGTCCCGGCCGGCAATTTCCAGATCAGCAGCAACAGCGGCCAGAACGGCGACTCGCCGATCTATTCGGACCGCACCACGCTCACGGTCGTGTTCCCCGAACTGGCGGTCGGCGACACCACTGTGCTGTCGTACCGGCTCACCGCCAAGGAACCGATGTTCCCGGGCCAGTTCTCGATGATCGACAGCTTCAGCCCGGCGCGCTATTACGGCGACGTGGTGATCTCCGTCGACGCGCCGGAGTCGCTGCCGCTCAAGCACGTTGCCTGGCAGCTGAAGGAAGTGCGCAATCGCACCGAGAACGGGCGCCGCACGATCGAATGGCAGTGGCAGAACCGCGAGCCGGTCGATCCGGAGTCGATGCGCGATTCCACCTTCGATGTGGAGCGCTATCCCGGCTATGCACTGTCGACCTTCGCGAGCTACGCGCAGATTTCCGAAGCCTACGGTACGCGGGCCAAGGCGAAAGCGGCGGTCACGCCGCGCATCGCCAAGCTGGCGGATGAAGTCGCCGGCGACGCCAAAGAACCGCGCGAGATCGCGAAGCGCCTGTACGAGTGGGTGTCCCGACAGATTTCCTATGCCGGCAACTGCATCGGTCTGGGCGCCGTGGTGCCGCGCGACCTCGATGCAGTGCTCGACAACAAGATGGGCGACTGCAAGGACCACGCCACGCTGCTGCAGGCCTTGCTGAAGGCGAAAGGCATCGACAGCACCCAGGCGCTCGTGAACTCGGGCCAGACCTATTCGCTGCCGAAGATTCCGGTCGCCTCGATGGTGAATCACGTCATCACCTACGTGCCGGCGATGGATCTGTATCTGGATTCCACCGCGGCCGTGGTGCCGTTCGGCAGTCTGCCCGAGAGCGTCGCCGGCAAGCGCGTGTTGTTGGTCGATGGCTATCGAGACGATGCCATGACCCCGGCGCCGCGACGCGCGAACGATTGGCAGCGCATGAAGGCCGTGCTGAAAATCGCCGCGGACGGTTCGGTGAAGGGCACGGCCGATCTTGCCCTCAACGGACGCCTCGCGGTCGCGGCGCGGGAACAGTTCCGCGACATCGACGACAGCGCCCGCGACGAACTGGTCGAGAACTACTTCCGTTCGAGCGGAATGCTGGCGAGCGGCACGATCCGCTTCGACGATCCGAAGCCGCTTGAAGAGCATTTCGAGGTGCAGGCCAGCTACGACGTCGAGACGCTGATCTCGGTACCCGGCGGCTTCAGTGTGTCGCCCTGGTTCCTGGGTTTCGCATCGATCGGCAGCATCGTCTCCGCCCAGCAGCCCGACCCGGGACAGCAGGCCGGCGAAAGCGCCTGCGGCGGCATCCGTTCGGAAGAGGAATACGTCTACGAGTTCGCCGATGCTCTGCGTATCGTCGCGGTACCGGCGGATGCTTCATTCAGCGAAGGGCCGGTGAGTTATACCGCGACCCATCGCCGGGAAGGCAATCGCATCGTCGTGAAGCGTGTTCTGGACGATCGTACGCCCGGGCCGGTGTGCTCGGCCGAGTACAACACCGGCTACCAGCAGTTGATGCGGAAAGCGCTGACCAACCTGCGCGCCCAGATCGTCTATCTCTACGGCGAATCCGCCAAGCCTTGATCTGGCCGAAGCCTTGAGTGATATCGATGGCGGCGGGTCACGCCGCCATCGGCACCTGCGCGGACGATTTGCCGCGTTTGGCCGGCGCCAACCAATCGGAGCCGGTTTCGGCCGAGGAATAACGATCGATCACCGACTGCGCCAGCGCTGCGTTGTCGAACTGCGATGGATGGAACGAAGGCCGCGCGTAAGCCCACAGGTGTTTCAGGGTGCGCCCCAGCATGTGGTGGCCTCCGCCCAGATGATGCAGCAGTTGCCCCCAGGTCGATGCCCGCCACAGGCGCTTGTTCTGGGCGATGAACCGCAACATCCCCAGCGTCAGCAGCAGGTAGAACAACGGTGCCGTCAGCATCAGGCCGATCAGGCGGATGGCATAGCCGGGCGCTACCGCCTGCAGGACGTCGAACGACACTTCTTTGTGTTCGATCTCTTCGGCGAAATGCCATTCCAGCAGCGCCCGCACTTTGGGGTGGGCGTCGGCGAGAATCTGCTGCGACAGGAATTCATGGCCCATGTACGCATTGATGTGTTCGACGCAGCTCACCATCGACAGGCGCAGCGGCAGCGGCGCAAAGCGTTCCACCATGCGGAAAGTCAAACGGTCGACCGCTCGCTCGAAACCGCGGAAGCGATAACCCTGCTGATCGAGATTCCGCCAATAGCGTTTGTGGGCGACGCCGTGTTCGGCTTCCTGATGAATGAACGCCTGGGCGATTTCGCGCAATGCCGGATCGGCGATCAGCGGCAGGCTGGCGTTGATCGTGCGCATGTAAAACGCTTCGTTCGCGGGAACAAGAACACCGTAAGTGTCGAGCGCGGCGGCGATGGTCGGCGACGACGGCAACCAATCGCGAGGAATGCCGTCAGGCAACGGTGCGGTGAAACGACGTGCGGTCAATTCTGCGGTCATGAGGCCCCCTGCCCAGACGCATCGATCATCTACTTTTGAAGCGTACTCCGAAACGACGGCATCGGCATGTGCAGGAAGTGGGTGAATCGCATGTGTGATGGCTATAACGTTTTTATCGGATGAACATATCGATTTTACCGAAGGCGCCATTGGCTTCAGAATGCTGAACCCAGCGGTTCGGACCAGAGCGAATGCATTCACAGCCCATCATCGGCATTGTCGGCAGCGCAGGCGCTTATGGCCGCTGGCTGCGGCTGTTTTTCGAAACCCGGATGCGACTGCGGGTACTCGGCCACGACCCCGCCGATGCCGCATCGGATCCTGTCGAACGGCTGCTGGACGATGCCGAGGTGCTGCTGTTCGCCGCGCCCATCCGCCTGACCGAAGCCACCATCGATGCATGGGCCGTACGTTCGGCGGGGCGCGAGCGCGGGCGGCTGTGGCTGGACATCACCTCGATCAAACAGGCGCCGATCGCGGCGATGTTGCGCTCGCAGGCCGAAGTCGCCGGCCTGCATCCGATGACCGCACCACCCAAGGCGCCGACGCTGAAGGGCAGGGTGCTGGTGGTCTGCGAAGCCCGGCTGGACACCTGGCGGCCATGGCTCGCGCAGTTGCTCGATGCCTTGCAGGCCGAGTGCGTGCGGGTGTCGCCGGAGCACCACGATCGGGCGATGGCGCTGGTGCAGGCGATGGTGCATGCCACGCATCTCGCACAAGCCGGAGTGCTGCGCGGTTACGCGCCGGTGCTCGGTCCGCCGGCGGCGCTGCTGCCGCTGCGTTCCGCTTCGTTCGAACTTGATGTGGCGGTGATGACCCGGATTCTTTCGCTCAATCCGCAGATCTACGAAGACATCCAGTTCGGCAATCCGCATGCGCTGGAAATGCTGGATCGCCTGCTTGGCGAGCTGCGCGCGCTGCGCGATCTGGTCGGGCAGGGCGACGAAAGCGCACGCCGGGCCTTCCGCGAGCGTTTCCTGCAGCAGAACCGCGAGCAGTTCGATGCGCGCACGCTGGCCGACGGCAATTACACTTTCGAGCGTGTCGGTTATCTGCTGGCCGATCTGGTCGACAGTCCGTCGATGAGCGTGCATCTGCCCGAAGATCGCGCCGGTTCGCTGCGCACGCTGCTGGATGTGTTCGAACGCCACGGCATCAGCCTGTCCTCGATCCATTCCTCGCGCACGCCCGCCGGCGAGGTGCATTTCCGCATCGGTTTCGACTCCGTGATCGATGACGAGGCGCTGGCCGCAGCGACACGCGACATCGACAGCAGCGGTACCGCCCGGGTCCTGCATGTTTCGTCGCAAGTCTGAAGGGGCATCCGACATGTCCGCATCCGTCATCCTCGACCCTCCGGACTGGGTATGGCGCATCATTCATGCGTCTTCCGGCGATCCAACCCGTCTGCGCTCCGAACTGGAGGCGCTGGATCCGGAAGGCCTCGCGCTTTTCAGTGCTTACGTGCGCGATATGGCGACCCGATTGACTTCGGCGGCGTATCCGGACGATTTTCCGGCCGGGCTATCCGATGAGCGCGTGTTCGAATGCGCCTGTGAGATGGTCATGCAGGGGCGCGAACACTATCGGGATATGCTGCGCGATCCTTCGCCGATGCGCCGAGCCTGGTCGTACGATCAGGATGCAAGGTGCGCTCCGCTGGCCCTGGTCGGCGAGATTCACGCCCGGCTGTTCGGCGAGGAGGTGACGACCGATCTGGTCGTCCACTGGCGCGCCGATGGTTCGGCTGAGCCGCAGTGATCGCAGGAGCCGTCCGATGAGCCGCGTACTTCATGTGTTTCCCGACGTCGACCTGAGCGAGTTCGCGGCCGGACTGGATCGCTTCGCGCGCATGCGCGGCAAGCAGGTCATGCATCGGATCGCGCACGCAAACGGTGCGGTGTTTCCGGAGCTGTCCCGCGCGATCGCCGAGTTCGCCGACGCATCCGGCGGTCAGGTCGACGCATGGACGTTCTTCGAAAGTCCTCGGCTGGACGCCTGCAACCCGCAGGTTTCGCTGCATGTCCACAGCACGGCGCCCGCCGCATGGCAGCCATCGATGCTGTGCGCGTTGGCGCGGATTTTCGGCGGCTGGGGCCTGGGGCTGCTTTCGGACCGATACCGCGAGGTCTATGCGTTCGCAGCCTGCCAATCCGGAGTGTGGATCGAAGGCGCAGCCTGGGAAAGCGGAGCGCCCGGATGGCGTGTCGGATCGACATCTGCGCAGGCATCGGCGGCACCGGGCGAGAACGGTGTCTGGTCGGCGCTGACGGCCTCCTGCGCGGCGCTCAACGGCGGCTCGGCGCCGGATCTGCGCTGGTCCGATGCGATGGTCGTCCATTCGTGGCTCGTTGCCAGGGATGCGGCTGACGACGGCCCACCTGAGCCGAGCTGCGGCGCACGACTGCGGCGCTCGGCGCTGCTGGATGTCGATGCTGCGACGGTCTCGGCGATGCTCCCCGCTTTTGACGCGGGGGCGATTCGATTCGGAGCGCGCCTCGCTCCGGTCACCGGTGCTCCCTGCGTGGTCCTGGATGGCGCGTTCGAGCCCGATCGCTTCGTCGCGCTGGCCCGTGCGCTCGGTGTGCCGGGTGTCACCGTCGAGCTCGAAGGAATGGGCGGGACGTTCGACTGGTGCGAGGTCGGCGCATCGGGAGCGCGTCGCGATGGCTGCGGACGTGGATTGAACGCTCTGGTGGACGTCTGGGCAGGGCTCGCCATCATGATCGGCGAGCCGCCGGCCATCATCCGACTGCCGGACGATCGTTGACAGTGTGCGCCGCCGTCCGTTCTCGCAGCGATGGTCGATGCATGAAGTCCGCTGGAAGTTCGCTGAACAATTGAGTCCCTGCGGTTCCACCGGTACCCTGCGCGGATGTCCGAATCCCATCGACTCCCTCATCGACTCCTGATCCACGGCGCCAGCGGACGCATGGGGCAAACCCTGTTGCGGCTGGTGGCCGAACGCGACGACCTGCGCGTGGTCGCGGCGGTGGCGCCGCCCGGCGCTGAAGCGGGGCTGTTGGGCGCGCCATTCCATCCGGCCGCCGATCTCGAACACGTTCCGGCGTTCGATGTCGCGGTGGATTTCAGCCTCCCGGTCGCCTTCGATCCCCTTTTGGCGCTCTGTGTCCGTCGCGGCGCGGCCTTCGTGTCCGGCACCACCGGGCTCGCGGCGCTCCAGCGCACGGATCTGCTGGTCGCGGCGCAGCAGGTTCCGGTGCTGTGGTCGGCCAATTTCAGTCTTGGCGTGGCGATTCTCGACGAACTGGTCGAGCGCGCCGCGGCTGCGCTGTCCGGTTGGGATTGCGACATCGTCGAAGCCCATCACACCCGCAAGCTGGACGCGCCCTCGGGCACCGCGCTCGCGCTCGGCGCAGCCGCCGAACGCGGTGGTGCGGCCCCGCACTACGCAAGCCTGCGCGCCGGCGATATCGTGGGCGAACATCTGGTCCAGTTCGCCGGTCCCGGCGAGCGGATCGAACTGATCCATCGCGCCACCAACCGCGACATCTTCGCCCGCGGGGCGCTGCATGCGGCGGCACGGATCGTCGGCCGTTCGCCGGGCAGTTACCGCCTCCGCGACCTGCTCTGAACCCTGTCCGAATCGACAGGTCGATGCGCTGAAACCTCTATCCCACAAGGGCTGCGGCTGCACTTGACAGCGCTGCCGCAGCCGGCGCATGGTCGGCCCGGGCATATGACATGCCCATCGCGTTGCCCGGCCTGGGATGCAGGAAGTCGTCAAGGTCGTCGCTGTATTCGAGGCTGTGGACAGTCGTGCCGCTCAGCGGCACTCAATCGAATGAAATATGGAGATTTCAGAATGTCGTCCAAGAACCCGTATCTGCGCCGTCGGGCGCTCGTCGTCGCGTTGTCCACGCTGGTTTTATCGGGTGGTGCCGCCGCCGCCGACCGCGTGAACGTCACAGGCCTGAGCAACAACGAGCCTGTCGACGGTTTCATCGTCACCTACCGCAAGGGCAGCGCCAGCAAAGCCAGCGTGCTCAACCAGCAGCGCGCGCTCAATCAGGCCGCCGCCAGCGCCTTCGGCCGCACCAAGCCGCTCACGCTCAGGCGCGAGCGCACGCTCAGCGTCGGTTCGGAACTGGTGGCGGTCAGTCGCCCCCTGGATCGCGTCGACGCCGAGACGCTGATGCGCCAGATCGCGGTCAATCCCGATGTCGAGTACATCGAGCCCAACCTGCGTCTGTATCCGACCCTGACCCCCAACGACACCCAGTTCGGCCTGCAGTACGGCTTCCAGAGCGGCGCCGGCGGCAGCAACGCCGACCAGGCCTGGAATCTGGGCTTTTTCGGCGCGGGCAAGATCGTGGCCGTGCTCGACACCGGCTACCGCCCGCACGTCGATCTCAACGCCAACATCATCAACGGCTACGACTTCATCACCAATGTCGCCACCGCCAACGACGGCAACGGCCGCGACGCCAGCGCGCTCGATCCGGGCGACTGGACCACGGCGGGCCAGTGTTATGCCGGCTCTCCGGCGACCAACTCCAGCTGGCATGGCACCCACGTCTCCGGGACCGTCGCTGCGGTGACCAACAACGCTACCGGTGTGGCTGGTATGGCGTTCAACGCCAAGGTGCTGGCGGTGCGCGTGCTCGGCCGTTGCGGCGGCACCTATGCCGACATCGCCGATGCGATCACCTGGTCGTCGGGCGGCGCGGTCGCCGGTGTGCCGGCGGTGGGCGTCAACAGAGCTCAGGTCATCAACATGAGTCTGGGCGGCGGCGGCGCCTGTGCGGCCGGTTCGGCCATCCAGTTGGCGATCAACGGTGCGCTCAGCCGTGGCACCACGGTGGTCGTGGCGGCCGGCAACAGCAATGCCAACGTCTCCGGCTTCACTCCGGCCGGCTGCACCGGCGCTGGCCTGATCGTGGTCGGTGCGACCAGTTCGACGGCGACGAAGGCCAGCTTCTCGAACTATGGCGCGGGCGTCGATGTTTCCGCGCCGGGCGTGAGCATCCGGTCCACCCTGAACGCCGGAACCACGGTGCCGGGCGCCGATAATTACGTGTCCTACAATGGCACCTCGATGGCGTCGCCTCACGTGGCCGGTCTGGTTGCGCTGATGCACTCCAAGCCCAGCGTCGACCGTACGCCGGCGCAGGCCGAGGTCATCATCAAGGCCAACATCAAGCCGTTCGGCGCGGTGCCGGCGCCGGGTCCGCTCGGCACCGGCATCATCAACGCGCTGACCACGCTGAACGCGACGCCGTAACCTCCCGTTCGCGGGACTCTTCGACCGCAGCGGTTGCATACGGACCCCGGCTTCGGCCGGGGTCTTTCTTTTCCGGGGGAATCCGGACCCGGGGCCGGCGAAGATTTCACTGGCGGAGGCGGGGGCTCGCCGGTACAATTCTCGCTCGCCTGACTACCCCTTGCCCCGGACCGGTTCCGCACCGTGTCCGAGGCTTCGTGCAACCTGCCGCCGGCAAAACGAGGCGAATTCCAGTGAGCGATACCGCAATCCTTGTCCTCGAAGACGGCACCGTATTCGAGGGCGAATCCGTAGGCGCGCCCGGCCTGTCCGTGGGCGAAGTGGTGTTCAATACCGCGATGACCGGTTATCAGGAAATCCTGACCGACCCGTCCTACGCCCGTCAGCTGGTGACGCTGACCTATCCGCACATCGGCAACACCGGCTGCACCGCGATCGACGACGAGGCCGAACAGGTCTGGGCCTCCGGCCTGATCGTCCGCAACGTGCCGCGACGCCCCAGCAACTGGCGCAACCAGATCGCATTGCCCGAATGGCTGAAAGCCCGGGGCATCGTCGCGATTTCCGAGATCGATACCCGCAAACTGACCCGACTGCTCCGCGATCGCGGCGCCCAGAACGGCGCGGTGATGGCGGGTGATGTCGATGTCGACAAGGCGCTGGAAGCCGCGCGCAAGTTCCCCGGCCTCAAAGGCATGGATCTGGCGAAAGTAGTCAGCACCGACAAACGCTATCCCTGGACCGAAGGTCAGCTCGATCTTGATCGCAACGCCTTCGTGAGCGCCACGCCCAGGTTCAAGGTCGTGGCCTACGACTTCGGCGTGAAGCTCAACATCCTGCGCATGCTCGCCGAACGCGGCTGCGACGTGACTGTGGTGCCGGCGCAGACCTCCGCCGCCGACGTGTTCGCACTGAATCCGGACGGCGTGTTCCTGTCCAACGGTCCCGGCGATCCGGCGCCCTGCGATTACGCCATCGCCGCGATCCGCGAGTTCATCGCGCAGAAAATTCCGACCTTCGGCATCTGCCTCGGCCATCAGTTGCTGGGTCTGGCCTCCGGCGCGCAGACGCTGAAGATGAAGTTCGGCCACCACGGCGCGAATCACCCGGTGATCGACATCGACAGCGGCCGGGTGATGATCACCTCGCAGAATCACGGTTTCGCCATCGACGAAGCCACGCTGCCTGCCAACGTGCGCGTGACCCATCGCTCGCTGTTCGACGGCAGCAACCAGGGCATCGCGCTGAGCGATGCGCCGGCCTTCAGTTTCCAAGGGCACCCCGAAGCCAGCCCTGGCCCGCACGATGTCGCGCCGCTGTTCGACCGCTTCGTGGCGATGATGGAGCGTGCTGCGTGATGGCCCGGGACTCTCTTCTTGCCCGGATCGCCGCGTTCGCGGTTGTGTTGTGCTTGGCGATGCCGGCCTTCGCCGAGCCCGCCCTCGTCGGATCCGCTCTCGCCGAATCCGCGGTGGCTGCCACGCCGGCCCGGCTGACGGTCGCACAGTCGCGCGAGGCCCAGGCGCTGTTCGGCTTCGACGTGGCGATTCCGAGGATCATCGAAGAAGCGTTCAAGGAACAGCCCGAATACCAGACGATGACGCCCACGCAGCGCGAATGCCTGCTGGACATGGCCTCGCCCGCGTTCCACGGATTGTTCGACGATGCCTTCATCGAGCTGTTCGGCGACACCGGAACGTTGGCGAGCTGGAAAGCGTTTTCCGTGAGCTCAGGCGGCAAGGTCTTCATCGACGGCATGCGCCAAGCCGTGCTGTTCAAGATCAACGGCGGACCCGAGCCCGACATGGCCGGGATGTTCGCCGCCATGGGCGACGCCGAAAAGGCCGATATCGTCGCGTTCATGGAGAGCCCGGCCGCGAGCGTGATGAAGAAAGGCTTTCCCGACGTGGAGTTCCCACCCGGCATGGAGAAAACGCTGCAGGCCCGCGCCGAAAAGGAGTGCGGCGTGACGTTGGACAAGCTGTGAAGATGGCCGCGCCGCGCCGGTTGCTGCAGCGACTGCGCTGGCCGCTGGCCGTCGCCGTTTTGATCGGGTCGTATCCGGCCTTCGTTCTGGGCACCACCTATGCGCACTGGCTGTCGGTCGATCTGCCTGGCGGACGCCACGGCCCTTCCGACGCCTATCGCCACAGTCTCGCCAGCGCGACCGTGGCCTACACCGGCTCGCCGCGCTGGGTGGAATGGGTTACCGCAGTGATGGAAAACGGCGGGCGCGGTGATGCCGCACACGCGATGGATGCGCACAATAATCGGCTCGGCGCCCGCATCGGCGACGGCGCCGAAAGCTGGAGCGCGATGCAGGCTGCCGTGCTGGCGGCGGTAAAGGCCGGAGAAATCGAAGCCTCCGATTCGAACCGCATCACCTGGCTGCCGCCCGACGAGTGGCGGGAAAGATATTACTGACTAATGCATTGGAGAAACGCTATGTATGACTACTGGAAAATTGACGGTCTGCGAGGCGTCGGCGATGTGTTGTTAAAATTTTTACCGAACAGAAATGTACGAGTAATTTTTGGACCAAATGGCATCGGCAAGACGAAATGTCTGGAAGCAATTTTCCAGTCCCTTATTCTTACGAATAAAGAATTCTATTCCGAGATTACGGCTCTTGGGTGGAATAAGGATTGGGCTATCTTTCGCTCTGTCTCGATAGATGGAAATTCTGTCATTGATATTAAAGGGCCTGGCGCATCCCCTGTGACATCTGTTGTTAGGCCTATGCCGGGTCAGAATTTTCACCATTTTCCAGTGGTTTTCCTCGGTGCGCAGCAGCGCTCCCTTATTGGCGACAAAGTGAAGGATGTCAAGCTCCTTGGTTCGTTCGAGGCTCGAAGAAAAGATTATTTCATGTCCCTGCACGGCGCTATCATCAATAAAAAATATGCTGCTGTCGGCATGTCGCAAAATGTAGAGTCATGGTTTGTGTCGCGCGCACAATCAGTGAATCCTTACCAAAAAATCTCGGACAATCGTAAGATTGAGATCGATGTTGTGATGAGGTTGCTTAACGCTATTGATTCTAGAATTGATGGTGACAGTTTAGAAATTGATGGATCTGGCAGGGTTTATATAAAAATCGATGGGAATTTGAGAGAGTTGGGCGAACTAAGCTCAGGTTTTGCTTCGCTTATAAAAATGGTGCAGGCAATAATATCCGGTTATGCGAATTTCACAAATGCGGTTGACCTGCAAAACGTTCGCGGCATAGTTCTTATTGACGAGATTGAAAGCCATCTTCATGCGGAATGGCAGTCAAAAATAGTACCTCGGTTAAAGGAAATGCTTCCCAACACCATTTTCTTTATCGCAACGCATTCGCCATTAGTGCTTTCACAATTGAACGAAGGCGAGGCATTCGTATTGAATAGAAATGAGAACGGATTGGTGACGAGTACGCCGATTGATTCGCCGAATAAGCGCGGATTTGTTGATGTTTTAGAAAGCGGTTTTGGCGTCGATTTGAATGCGCTTAAGCGTGAAAGCATGCTTCACGAAGATCAGACGTCCGCGAAAGCAAAGTTACTCGATCTATTGGCTGGGAAAAAGGATTAATTTATGCCAAGGACAATTCTGATTGATGCTAATCTATTGATCGGCGCATTCGATGGCGAGCCTGAAACGAATCCAGCGCATGCCGCTGCCAAAGAGAAAATCGAAAGTCTTCTACGAGACCCTGATGTGTGGTTAGCCACATCTTCGTTGATTAGGTACGAAGTCTTGCGGAATGTGCGAACAATCCCTGTAGCAGATCTGGAAAGCATCCTCAACGATTTCCAACAGTTCGATATACGTGAAAAAGATGCGCGGCGGGCTGCTGAAATCTATCGAATTGCGAGTGCGAATGGACAGCGGCTAGATA
>CBIHKW010000116.1:0-13546 GCA_966203835.1 uncultured Thermomonas sp. | reverse complement strand
CTCCTTCAGCGCCTGCCACGAGGTGAGCCCGACCATCGGGATCGAGGCTGCCTGCACGAAGTCCAGATTGGTCGGCTTCAGTGCGGCAGCGGTCTCCGGTACCGCCGCGAATTCGGCGATCGAACCCGTGCCAAGGTCGAAGATGCTGGCGAAGACGGCATCGCCCGGCTTGAAGCGCGTCACGCGGCTGCCGACCTCGGTCACCACACCGGCCAGATCGCTACCGAGCGTGGCCGGCAGTTTGAACCGCATGACGGGTTTGAAGGTTCCGGTCGGAATCATGTTGTCGATCGGGTTCAGGCCGGCGGCATGGACCTGGACCAGCACTTCGTCGGGCTTCGGCACCGGGCGGGGAACGTCGGCGAATCCGATCCCGGGCGACTTGCCATAGCGCTTGAATGTGAGCGCTTTCATGTTGTTTTCTTGTTTCCCAGGACGATTCGTACTACTTCTCAAGAGCCGGCGTACGGGATCCCAGCGCCGGCAGCGTATCGAGCCGCAGATCCTTGCGAATGCCGGCATCCATCAACCCGGCCGGTGCGAATCTGCGAAGCAGGCGCAGGCGATTCGCGAGCCCGCCGGCCGTGTAACGGAGTTTTGGTCTGGCAGCCATGGCGGCTTGCAGCACGACATCGGCAACGACGGTCGGTTCGTCTGCGCCTGCCATCACCTTCGCGAGCACCTTGTCCAGAAGCGCGCGAACTTCGCGATATTCATCGAGCTTCGAATCGGGGGGCAGAAAATTCGCATCGAATTGTGTCTTCGTGTAGGCCGGTTCAATGATCGATACCCGGATGCCTCGTGTGCGCAATTCGTGATCGAGCGACTCCGAATAACCTTCAACCGCATGCTTGGTTGCGGCATAGAGCGCCCCGTAAGGCATCGGAAGGAAACCCAGCACCGAGCCGATGTTGATGATGCGGCCGCTTCCCTGGCGTCGCATGTGAGGCACGACGGCACGGGTCATGCGGACAAGCCCGAAGAAGTTGGTTTCGAAGATTGCCTTGGCCTGCTCGATCGAACTCTCTTCCGCTCCGGCGGGCGCAACGCCGAAGCCTGCGTTGTTCACGAGCAGATCGATGCGGCCTTCCAGCCGAACGAGTTCCTGCACAGCAGCGCCGACCGATGCATCGCTGGTCACGTCGAGCGGCAGCATCGCGAAGGATCTCTGGCCCGACTGGGCGCTTTGTCGGCTGGTGCCGTAGACCTTGTAGCCCGCCATCGCGAGCCGCTGAGCAGTGGCTTGGCCGATACCGGATGAAGCCCCTGTTACGAGGGCGATGGAGCCATTGGCTTTCATGGGAGCACCTTGGGTTGAGAGAGGAGTTTCGCCATATTTATGATGATCGTCATATTAAAAGTCGGCGCATGCCCGCGGATTCCGGGCGGGTCAGTTCTGGGTGGGAGCGAGATGCTTCAGCGCGGCCTCGCACAGCGCATCGGAAAGCTTGGCATCGTCGACAGCACGCGCCAGCACCAGGGTGCCGACCATCGTCGCGACAGTGAAGAGAGCCCGTTCGTGCGCGCCCGGCTGCCCCCATTCGGGCGACTGCCGGGAGACGAGATCGATCATCTCCTTGATGCGGCGTGTGGCGGCGCGCCTGACCTCAGGTGCCTGGCGTGGCATCTCCGAGCCAAGTGCAGCCGTTGCGCAGCCGGTTTCGATCCCTTCCAGGTGCTCCTTCGAGAGATAGGCCTGCATCATGGCGGCGAGTGCCTGCTGCTGCGGCAAGCTGGCGGCGATGCGCGCCATCATCGCCACGCTTTCGCCGCCGGCACGGTCGGCAGCTTCGGCAAGCATCGCCTCGCGCGACGGGAAATGGGCGTAGAAGCCGCCGTGGGTCAGACCGGCGTCCTTCATGATCTCGGCGACGCCGGTGCCGTTGTATCCACTGCGCCGGATGGCGCGCGCGGCAGCGTCGACGATGCGATCGTGCGTAGCTTCTTTTGACCGGGTGGCGGCTCGTTTCATATGACGATTATCATATTTTGATGTCTCGCAGGATGCAAGCGGTTTTTTTACCCCCTTCCTGAGCCACTCCATCCCAGTGGCGGGCCTGGGCCCGCCCTACACGGCCAATCCGGCGGCGTTGCCCGACGCCCACGCCCACTGGAAGTTGTAGCCGCCGAGCCAACCGGTGACATCGACGACTTCGCCGATGAAATACAGCCCCGGCACCTGTTTCGACTGCATGGTCGAAGACGAGACTTCGTCGGTGTCCACGCCGCCCAGCGTCACTTCCGCGGTGCGATAACCTTCGGTGCCGTTCGCGATCAGCGGCCAGCGCTGTAGCTGTTCGGCGATCGCGCGCAGCTCCGGATCGTTGAACTGTTTCATTGGGCGGCTCTGGAACCAGATTTCGCACAAACGTTCGGCGAAGCGTTTGGGAAACAGTTCGCCCAGCACGGTGCGAAGTTCCGCCGCGGGTCGCTTCGCGCGCAGTCGCTTGAGCGCATCGAAGGCATCGTCCTGCGGCAGCAGATCAAGATACAGCGCGTCGCCGACGTTCCAGTACGACGAGATCTGCAGGATCGACGGGCCGCTCACGCCGCGGTGGGTGATCAGCATGAAATTGCTGAATTCGCGGCCGTTGCAGTGCGCGGTGACCGGCAGCGCGACGCCGCTGAGATCGGCAAGATGGTCCTGATGCTTGCCGGTGAGCGTGAGCGGCACCAGTCCGGCGCGCGTCGGCAGCACGGTGTGGCCGAACTGGCGCGCAAGCTCGTAGCCGAAGCCGGTCGCGCCCATGCTCGGGATCGACAGACCGCCGGTCGCGATCACCAGCGACGGCGCTCGCAACTCGCCCATTGTGGTCTGAACGCGAAAGCCGTCATCGGTGCGCTGCACGTTCTGCACGCTGCATCCGGTCTCGATACGCACGCCGGCATCGGCGCATTCGTCCAGCAGCATCTTCACGATCAGCTTCGATGAGTCGTCGCAGAACAATTGCCCGAGTTCCTTCTCGTGATAGGCGATGCCATGACGCTCGACCATCTCGATGAAGTGCTGCGGCGTGTAGCGCGCCAGCGCCGATTTGCAGAAGTGCGGATTGGCGGAGATGAAATTGGCCGCAGTGGTGCCGGTGTTTGTGAAATTGCAGCGGCCGCCGCCGGACATCAGGATTTTCTTGCCGCAGCGGTTCGCGTGCTCGATCACGCGGACGCGGCGCCCGCGCTGGCCCGCGACCCGCGCACACATGAGGCCTGCGGCGCCGCCGCCGATCACGATCACATCTGTAGAGCCAGCATCTGCAGAGCCGGCATCGGCCGACGCAGGAGCGGTCGGGGTTGGCGCCATCGGGAAACATCCGGTTCGTCGTGCGGTCGGCCATTGTAGGCGGCCGCCCAATATCTAAAGCACATCGACGACAGCGCGCGCTTGCGCCCGACCCCCGACCTCAACGAGCATTGCGACTTCATCCCGCCCGAATCGTCGAATGTTGCGTCTGACCGAACTCAAACTGCCGTTGGACCACCCCGAGGAGGCCTTGCGGGCGGCGATTCTGCAGCGTCTGGGCGTCGACGACGGCGACATCGTGGGTTTCACGGTCCACAAGCGCAGTTACGACGCGCGCAAGCGCAGCGCGATCCTGCTGATCTACACGATCGATGTCGAACTGCGCGAGCCGGCCGCTGCGGCCGTGGCCGGGCGCGGCATCGCTCACGCTGCGCCCAGCCCGGACATGCGTTACCGCTTCGTGGCGCAGGCGCCGACCACGCTGAAATCGCGACCGGTGGTGATCGGTTTCGGCCCCTGCGGCCTGTTCGCGGCGCTGATCCTGGCGCAGATGGGTTTCCAGCCGATCGTGCTGGAACGCGGCAAGGCCGTCCGCGAGCGCACCCGCGACACCTTCGGCCTGTGGCGCCAGGCGGTGCTCGATCCCGAATCGAACGTGCAGTTCGGCGAAGGCGGCGCCGGCACCTTTTCGGACGGCAAGCTCTGGAGCCAGATCAAGGATCCGCATTATTACGGCCGCAAGGTGCTGGAGGAATTCGTGCTGGCAGGCGCGCCGGAGGAAATCCTCTACGTGAGCAAGCCGCACATCGGCACGTTCCGGCTGGTGAGCATGATCGAGAAGATGCGCGCGACCATCGAATCGCTGGGCGGCGAAATTCGCTTCGGCGCGCGGGTCGAGGATGTGCGCATCGTCGATGGTCGCATGCAGGGTCTGGTGCTGAAGGATGGCGAAGAACTGCCCTGCGAGCACGTGGTGCTGGCGATCGGCCACAGCGCCCGCGACACCTTCGAGATGCTGCACGCACGCGGCGTTTACGTCGAAGCCAAACCGTTCTCGATCGGCTTCCGCATCGAACACCCGCAGTCGATGATCGACCACGCGCGCTTCGGTGCGTTCGCCGGCCATCCGCTGCTCGGCGCCGCCGACTATCGCCTCGTCCACCATGCGCGCAACGGCCGCGGCGTCTACAGCTTCTGCATGTGCCCCGGCGGCACCGTGGTCGCGGCCACCTCCGAACCCGGCCAGGTCGTCACCAACGGCATGAGCCAATACTCGCGAAACGAACGCAACGCCAACGCGGGTCTGGTGGTCGGCATCAGTCCCGCCGATTACCCCGGCGGGCCACTGGCCGGCATCGCGTTCCAGCGCCATTGGGAACGCCAGGCGTTCGCGCTCGGCGGCGGCGACTACTGGGCGCCCGGCCAACTGGTCGGCGATTTCGTCCGCGGCCGGCCGTCGAAACACTTCGGCGATGTGCAACCGTCATACACCCCCGGGGTACGCCTGGGCGACCTGTCCACCGCCCTGCCCGACTACGCCATCGTCGCGATCCGCGAGGCCATCCCCGCGCTCGACCGCCAGCTCAAGGGCTTCGCGATGCACGACGCGGTACTGACCGGCGTGGAGACGCGCACGTCGTCGCCGATCCGCATCACCCGCGGCGCCGATTACCAGAGCCTCAACACCCGCGGCCTCTATCCCGCCGGCGAAGGCGCCAGCTATGCCGGCGGCATCTACTCCGCCGCGATCGATGGCATCGAAGTGGCGCAGGCGCTGGCATTGGCGATGACCGGCGAGTGATGGTTCGGCTGCTATCGGCACCAGAACTGCAGTTTTACGTTTGATATGCCAGTGATATGCCGGTGCGGTGCGCGGCGCGGGCCCGCAGCACGCGCGCTACCATGCGGGCTTGCGCCGAGGCTTCGATGACCCGTTCAAACCTCTACCAACCGCCCTACTCGCTCACCCCGACCATCCTCGGGCTGGTGGCAGAGATCAGCGAGGCGATCGGACGTTATGCAGGCTTGGCGGATCGGGCGCTGACGCCGCAACTGCGTCGCGAAAATCGGCTGCGCACGATCCAAGCCTCGCTTGCCATCGAGAACAATACGCTGACCCTGGAACAGGTCACGGCGGTGATCGACGGCAAGCGCGTATTGGGTCAGCCGCGCGAGATCCATGAAGTGCGCAATGCCTTCGCCGCTTACGACGCGATGGAAGGCTGGGATCCCGCTTCGGAGGCGGATCTGCTCGCAGCGCATCGCGCCTTGATGTCGGGGCTGGTGGACGCACCCGGTCGGTTCCGCAGCGGCGGTGTCGGCATCTTTCTCGAAGGCACGCTGGTGCATATGGCCCCGCCAGCCGAACGCGTGCCGCACGTGATGGGCGATCTGCTGCAGTGGCTGGCGCGAACGGACGCGCATCCGCTGGTGGCGAGTTGCGTGTTCCACTACGAATTCGAGTTCATCCATCCGTTCGAAGACGGCAACGGCCGTATGGGGCGGCTGTGGCAGACGCTGATCCTGCGCCAGTGGAAGCCGCTGCTGGCCTACTTGCCGGTGGAGACCGTGATTCATGATCGGCAGGAGGCCTATTACCGGGTCTTGGCCGAAGCGGACCGGCGCTCGGATGCGACCGTGTTCGTCGAGTTCATGCTGAAGGCGCTGGCCGACGCTCTGCGCGAGGCGGCTTCGACCGACCAAGTAAGCGATCAAGTAAGCGATCAAGTAAGCGATCAAGTAAGCGAGCCGTTGCAGCGCATCATCGCCGCACTGGGCGAAGACGAGTTGAGCGTTGCCGCATTGATGACCGCCTTGGGCCTGTCGCACCGGCCCACATTCCGTCAGAACTACCTGAACCCGGCCATCGCGGATGGCTGGGTAACGCCGACACAGCCCGATTCGCCGCGCAGCCCGACCCAACGTTATCGGTTGACCCTGCGTGGCCGGCGCTGGTTGGACAGGTCATGAGTCCTTTCAGGCCATGAGTCCTTGAACGAAACGGGCCGCCCTGAGGCGGCCCGTCGTACATCGCGAGGCTGGTAAAAATCAGCCGCCCTGGGTCAACGGCACCACGCGGATTTCGACGCGACGGTTCACGGCGCGGCCGGAATCGGTGTCGTTGCTGGCGACCGGGTAGCGTTCGCCCATGCCGACCACTTCGAAGCGTTCGCGCATCAGGCCCTTGCCGGCGAGATAGTTGGAAACCGAGCCGGCGCGCTGTTCGGACAGGCGCTGGTTGGCTTCATCGCTGCCGACGCTGTCGGTGTGGCCGCTGATCTCGACGATGGTCTGGTTGTACTCGGACATCGACGCAGCGACCTGATCCAGCGCCGAATAGAACTGCGGCTTGAGGTTGGCCTTGCCGAAATCGAAGGTCACGCCATCCGGCAGATTGAGTTTGATGACGTCGCCCTCGCGGGTGACTTCGATCCCGGTGCCGGCAGTGCGGCGGCGGAGGTCGGCTTCCTGGCGATCCTGGTAGACGCCGACGGCGCCGCCGGCCACTGCGCCAACACCGGCGCCGACCATCGCGCGCTGGCGGCGTTCGGTGGCGTCGCCGCCGCTGAGCAGGCCGGCCACCGCGCCGACGGCCGCGCCGATCAGGGCGCCGCGCTGGGTGCGGTTGGGGTCGTCGGGGGCATTGGTCTGCCCGGTGTAGGTGGCGCAACTGCTGAGGAGCAGGCTGGCAGCAATCGCGAGAGCAATCGGGGCATGGGACGACTTGTGCATCGGAGACTCCTGTAGACCGGTCTTGAAGGCGCCGGCAAGCGGAGTGACCTTAGTCGCGGGAAGCTGACAGCAGGCTGTCTATGCAATTTGCGCGGGGCATCGTGCGGAATGCGGAATGGCCATGAGGCTTTCATAGGGTGCGCCTGTGGCGCACCTTTCTCGCCGAGCCCCATCAGAGCGGTGCGCCGCAGGCGCACCCTATGGAGATGGTCGGCCGTCGAAACGCAGTCCGCGTCGGTGCAGATCAATCCAACAACGCCTCGGCCGCCACCGAATCCATAGGCTCTTCCCAACGCCCCATCAGAGTGAGGTAAAGCAACTTCTCGAATTCGGCGCCGAAACGGCGGATCACCGCTTCGGGATCGGGCACGAGCTTGCCGTCGGCGATCAGGCCGAAGTGGACCTTGCCGTTGTAGCTGAGGATCGACAGGCCGATGCCGATGGTGCCGGTCTGCGGCACCCAGAACATCATTTCCTTGATCTTGCCGCCGGCCAGATACAGCGGCTGCTGGGGGCCGGGCACATTGGTCGCGACCGCGGTCGCCTTGCGGCTGAACAGTTCGAGCGCGATCTCCTGCACTGCGGCCGGCGCCATGCCAAGCGCAGCCAATAACCCATAGGCAACAATGGCTTGCCGTGAATTCTTCAACTGATTCATGCACTCGGCGACGTGCTCCAGCCGCCGGATCGGGTTATCGATACCGACCGGCAGGTCGAGAAAGACCAGACCGAAGTGATTGCCCAGCTTGCGCGCGTGCTCCAGTGGACGGAGATTCACCGGCACCGTGGCGCGCAGGGTCATGCCGTCGACCTGCTCGCCGCGTTCGATCATGTAATGGCGCAGCGCGCCGGCGGCGGTGGCCATCAGCACGTCGTTGACGGTGCAGCCGCAGGCGCGGCCCACGGCTTTGACTTCTTCCAGATCCAGCGGCGGCGCCCAGGCCACGCGCTTGCTCACGCCGAGCTTGCCGCGCAGCAGCGACGGCGGATCGTCGGGCAGCGCCAGCGCCTGGACGAGTTCGCGGGCGATGTCGCCGCCCTCTTTCGCCAGCACTCCGGCGAGGGTCGGGTCGCGATACATGTCCATGCCCTTTTCGAGCATCCTGGTGCCGAGCTTGGTGTAGCGCTCGACCGCGCCGACGCGGCGCGCGACCTTGGCGCCGTCCTGCTTCAGCCAGGCCTTGCCCAGATCCGCGCCCTTGCCCGGCTCGCGGGCGGTATCGGTGAGCGACAGCAGCACCTGCACCAGGGCGATGCCGTCGGCGTAGCTGTGGTGGATGCGCGACACCAGCGCCGAGCCGCCGTGATATTTCTCGACCAGATGGAATTGCCAGAGCGGCTTGGTCTTGTCGAGCGGACTGGAGGCGAGCGCACTGACGAAACGTTCCAGCGCTTTCTGATCGCCGCGGCCCGGCAGCGCGGAAAGCCGCACGTGCCAGTCGAGATCGAAGTCGTCGTCGGTCTGCCAGGCCATGCCGCCGGGCGTTTCGACCGGTTTCATCCGGAAGCGCGAATAGTCGAGGAAACGTTTCTCGACGACCTTCTTCAGCCGCGCCAGCGTGATCGGCTCGTCGAACATCAGCACGCCGGTGATCATCATCGGGTTGGTCGGTCGCTCCATCCGCAGCCATGCGGTGTCGACGCGCGACATCGATTCGCGACGCGGGCGCTTCAATGCAGGCTTGGATGCGGCGGATTTCTGTTCGGCCATGAATGTCTCCCCGGGTCGTCGCGAGTGAATCACGCGGGGCAGCCGCGGTCAACGCGAACGGCGCTCAGCCCGAACCGCAGTCGCTCACTCGTCGTCGCCGCCGATCCTTCGATACGCATCCAAGGCCGCAAGCCGCCCGCGGGCGAGATCGACGATGGGTTGTCGCGGATAGTCGGGCGCGAGACGCGTGAGCGTCGACGGGTCGGTCCACGGCGCGAAACGCAGTTTCGGCGGTAGTTTCGCGAGTTCCGGCACCCAGCGCGTGATGTAGGTCGCGTCGGGGTCGAATTTTTCGGCCTGGGTCACCGGGTTGAAGACGCGGAAATACGGTGCGGCATCGGCGCCGGTGCCGCCGATCCACTGCCAGCCCAAGGTGTTGTTGGCGAGGTCGGCATCGACCAGGGTGTCCCAGAACCAGCGCGCGCCCTCGCGCCAGTGATAGCGCATGTGCTTGCACAGGTAGCTGCCGACGATCATGCGCACGCGGTTGTGCATCCAGCCGGTGTGCCACAGCTCGCGCATGCCGGCATCGACGATGGGCACGCCGGTGCGGCCGTGACGCCAGGCATCGCGCATGAACGGGCTGACCTTCGCCCACGAAAAATCCGCAAAGCGCGGGTTGAGGTTCTGCTCGGTGGTCTGCGGGAAGTGATGCAGCAGATGGTGGGCGAACTCGCGCCAGCCCAGTTGCCGCAGGTAGCCGTCGATCTCTTCGGCCAGCCGCGGCGTGCGCAGCGACAGCAGCACGGTGGCGATGCGCCACGGCGCGATTTCGCCGAAATGCAGATGCGGCGACAGCCGCGAGGTGCCGGCGTGGTCGGGACGGTCGCGTTCGCTGCGGTAATCGCGCAGCGCGCCCTCGGCGAACACGTCCAATGTGGCGCGCGCGCCGGCTTCGCCCGGCTGCCAGTGTTCCCAGAAGCCGCTGTCCCAGCCCAACGACGGCAACAGCTTCAGAGCATCCAGCGGTAACCCGTGCGGACCATCGTCGACATCCGGCAGCGTGGCCGGTGCATCGTGCAGCATCTGCAGATGCAGGATCGCGCTGCCGGCGCGCCAGAACGGGGTGAAGACTTTGTACGGCCCGCCCAATTTGGTCGCGATCTGCCAGGGTTCGAACAGCAGCGCACCGTTGTGGCTTTCAGCGCGCAGACCCTGCTGCTTCAGCGCGGATTTGATCGCGGTATCGCGTTTCTCGATCGCCGGTTCGTAGCGGCGGTTCCAGAACACCGCTTCGGCATCGCATGCGGCGGCGAGCGTTTGCAGGGTCTGCAAGGTCGGCGCATGGAAGATGCGCAGCCGCGAGCCGCGCTTGCGCAGATCGGCATCGAGCGCGGCCAGCGAACGATGGCGCCAAGCCTCGGCGGCGGCGCCCGGCGCCCAGGCGCCCTCTTCTTCCGGCGCGTGGATGTAGACCGGGATCGGCGCATAGCCGGCGTCCAACGCAGCCTGCAGCGCCGGGTTGTCGGCCAGACGCAGGTCGTTGCGGAACCAGACGATCGCGTTCGCCATCAACTCACCTTCACTGGGGGTCGTACGCCAAGGAAACCGCTGTCCACGGCGATGATCTGCCCGCTGATCCATGCGGCACGCTTCGATATCGGTAACGCTGGAAGCTCGGCGGCATCGCCGCAGCGTCTCCGCGGATACTGCGCGGAAACCGTCTTGCGCGCCAGTTCGCCGGAAACGTGCCCGTTGTTGATCGCGTCGATGACCGGGCAGATCCGAAGGGACGCACGCATCGCAAGGCCCATACCGCGTCTGGAAAAAAAAGGATTACGGCTCACCGGCGATAGAGGATGCCGTCTTCGCCAGCGTCGCGCGCAGCGCGGATGCGCGTTCGCGGATCGCCTGGATGCGCTCGGGCGCCAGTCGATCCAGGTTCCGCCACTGCATGCCGGCGCGCGGATGGTCGCGGAAGCGCGCGGCGTGCCGGTCGAGGAAATCCCAGTACAGCGTCGTGAATGGACAAGCCTTCGGGCCCAGCGCTTCGCCCGGGTCGAAACGGCAGCCGGCGCAGTGGTTCGACATGCGTTTGATGTACTGGCCCGATGCGGCGTACGGCTTCGACACCATTCTGCCGCCGTCGGCGTATTGACTCATGCCCAGCACGTTGGGCAACTCCACCCACTCCACCGCATCGACATAGACCGCGAGATACCACGCATGGATCTCGCGCGGCCGCACGCCCAGCAACAGCGCGAACAATCCGGTCACCATCAGCCGCTGGATGTGGTGCGAATAGCCGAGATCCAGCGTCTGCCGCAGCGCATCGCGCATGCACGCCATCTGTGTGTCGCCGGTCCAGAACAGCGCCGGCAATGGCTCATCGGCATTGAGCGAGTTGTCGTCGAGGAAGTCCGGCATGCGCAGCCAATAGACGCCGCGGACGAATTCCCGCCAGCCCAGAATCTGGCGGACGAAGCCCTCCACCGCTTCGATCGGCGCCCTGCCCGCCCGCCACGCCGCGACCGCGGCATCCACCGCGCGACGCGGCGGCAGCAGTTTGAGATTCATCGCCGCCGACAACCGCGAGTGGTAGAGCCACGGTTCGCCGGACCAGATCGCATCCTGGTAGCGGCCGAACAGCGGCAATCGATGCTCGATGAAATCGTCCAGCGCCTCCTGCGCTTGTGCGGCGGTCAGCGGCCAGTCGAAGCGGTCGAGCGTGCCGGGGTGATCGGCGAAGCGTGTATTGATGAGATCGATGACGTCGCGGGTGATCGCATCGGCCGGAAACGCGCGCGGCGCCGGCAGCGCGCCGGGACCCTGCTTGCCGAAGGTGCCGCGGTTGTCGGCGTCGAAATTCCACTGTCCGCCGACCGGCTCGCCGTCTTCGATCAGCACGTCTTCGCGCTTGCGCAGCCAGCGGTAGAAATATTCCAGCCGCAGTTCCTTGCGGCCTTTCGCCCACTCGGCGAAGTCGTCAGGCGTCGAATAAAAATGCAGATCGGGACGTTCGGCCCAATCCACATTGGCATCGCGACAGACCTGCGGCAGTGACTGCGCCAAGCGCCATTCGCCGGGCTGCACCGCGACCACGCGCTGCGGCTTGAACGCGGCCAGGTCGGCCGCAAGCGCCGCTTCGAGCGTCGCGAAATCATGCGTATCCAGCGCGCGGTACTCGACCCGCCAGCCGCGCGCGATCAAGGCATCGCGGAAATGACGCATCGCCGCCAGGAACATCGCGATCCGCGGCTTGGTGCTCCAGACCTGGGTGGATTCGTGCGCGACTTCGGCCATCCACACCGCGTCGCGCGCGGGATCGAACTCGGCGAATGCGGCCGAGTCCGCGTCGAGCTGATCGCCGAGCACCACGACCAGATTGCGGATCCGTGCGCCGGGCGTCATGCGGCGCGTATCAGGTCTGCGCCGCGCCGGTGCCGCGATACTCGCGCGGAATGCGGTCGTTCAAGCCGGTGAGGATCTCGTAGGGAATGGTGCCGGCTGCCTGCGCCACGGCTTCGCAGGTGATCTCGGCGTCGCCCTGTTGGCCGATCAGCACCACCTCATCCTCGTTGTAGGCGCTGCCGCCGGAACCGATGTCGACCATGAACTGGTCCATGCAGATCCGCCCGACGATGGGGTGACGCTGCCCGCGGATCAGCACCTCGCCGCGCGACGACAGTGCGCGCGGATAGCCGTCGCCGTAGCCGATGGGAATGGTGACCACGCGCGTGTCCTGCGCCGGCGCCCAGGTCGCGCCGTAGCTGACCGGATGTCCGGCCTTGACCACTTTGAAATAGACGACCTGCGAGACCAGCGACAGCGCGGGCTTGAGGTCTACCGTCGGCCGCGATGCGGGATCGGGCAGCACGCCGAACAGCGCGATGCCGGGGCGCACCAGATCCAGATGCGTCTCCGGAAAATGCAGCACACCGCCGGAATTCGCGAGATGACGCAGCGGCATCGGCGCACCGATGCGTTCGAAATGCGCGCAGGCTTCCAGGAAGCGTTCGAGCTGCAGCGCGGTCATCGGCGATGCGGGATCGTCCGCACAGGCGAGATGCGAGTAGACGCCCTTCACCACGCACCACGTCGAAGCTGCCGCGGCTTCCACGAACGCTCCGGCGCTGTAGCTGTGTACGCCGATGCGCTCCATCCCGGTGTCGATCTTGAGATGCACGGTCGCCTTGCGCCCGAGCGCCTCGGCCGCGGCTTCGACCTGGCGCAGCTTGTCCAGCGACGAGACGGTGATTTCGAGATCGTGGACGATGAATCGCGCCACCTGCGGCCCGAAGATGCCGCCGAGCACCAGGATCGGCACGCGCACGCCGGCCTGCCGCAGCGCGATGCCCTCTTCCACGAACGCCACGCCGAGTTGCTCGACGCCCTGCGCCTGCAGGTGCAGCCCCACCGGCACCAGACCGTGACCGTAGGCGTTGGCCTTGACGATCCCCATCACCGGCACGCCGCAATGCCGACGCAGCGCGTGCAGATTGTGGGTCAGCGCATCCAGATCGACGCGGATGCGGGTCGGGCGTTCGCTCGCTTCCGCGTGCCGCTGGCTGGACGGGTCGAAGTCGGTGTTGTCGGAGGGTGCGCTGAGTCGGGGCATGCGGCATTTTAGCGGCCGCGGCGCCGAATAATGTTTCCTCCGCAGCGTCCGGAGGCACTGGGCGCAGACCACCGCCGACATTCCGTCGGCGGTGGTGGTTTGCAGGATGCCGATCAGCGCATGCCGATCCGGCCTAGCGATCAGAACCGGGTCACCTTGACCACGGCGCTGGCCGTGCCGCCGTTACCGTCGCTGATCGTGTAACCGAACTTGACCGTGCCTCTCCACGACCTCCACGGCGCCGAGAAGCGGATCTGATCGCCTTCGACCGAAACGCTGCCCACCGCAGGCTGGGTCAGACCAGTGA
>CBIHKW010000115.1:0-13618 GCA_966203835.1 uncultured Thermomonas sp. | reverse complement strand
GCTGCAGCTGGACTTGGCGGATGTCCCGCAGGGAACGGTTTTCGGGAGAGAGGTGATGGTTTCGCCGGCAGCCATCCGGTACGACCCTTTGTCGGTGACGCCGCCGACAGGCGTGAATTTCACTTTTTTCCCGCGCACGCTGGAACTGAAGATCAGTTTGGGATCCGCAAGGCTGACGATCTGAGCGCCGAGATTGCTGCAGCCGGCGGGCGGTGCGGCCGGCGGTTGTCCCAACACGATATTGGCGAACACCGGAGATTTCGATGCGTTCGTGATCGTCACGCCTGTGGGTTGAGCGCCGGGCGGAAGCACATTCTGCCCCCAGGCGTTGGCGCACAGCAGGATCAAGGCGCTGGCGCTTCCGATCTTCGAAACATGGCTGTTGATTGATTTCATTTTTCGACCTCTTTGTCGGTTGAATCGATTGCCTTGCGTCGCAGGGCGGAACCGCCGAAGGCGATTCCGCCGCTGTCGCATGTCCGGTGCGGCGCTTCGGCGGCATCCGCGAAACGGATGCCGCCTGCGTTTCCGCTTTGCGGCTGTGCTCGAAGATCAGGCGGCAGCTTCCGCCAGGGCCTCGAGCGCGGGCACGCCAAGCGCGGACCACTTCTGATTCTGTCCGCCGTTCAACGGCCAGACCAGAATCGGATTCCCGGGATTCGCGTTGCCGCCGGAATTGTCGATCACCATGCTCGGATAGGCCTGGTTGGTGATGTACGGCGGGCTGCCGACCCAGTTCCAGCGCTGGCTGGTTCTGCCCAGCACGAGGTTGGCGACGATGACCTGACCCTGCTGGCCGTTGAACCCCTGGATGTCGAGACACAGGTTCGGGTCGGCAGCCAGCGTGATGTAGCCCGTGTTCTGGTCCATGTTCCACTGCGACAGTGTGCCGCCGATGCCCGACAGGATCTGCAAGGTCACAAGCGCGCCTGCCGCATCCGAAGCCGCGCCGATGCACAGATTGGTGTTCTGCTGACTCTGGAGAATGTACTTGCTCATTGTTTTCTCATCCATAAAGAAGTGAAGGTCGGGGTGTGTGCCGCGATCGCATTTACCGCGGCTGATGAAGCCGTTTGCGCCGGTTGTCTTCCATGTCCCTGTTCGCGATATCGGCTGCGAATGCCAGGGCGGAGAATGCTGCCGACAGATGGATTCTGCGGAAATCGAAACAACGAAATGAGTTCAATCCGGGATCACTTCGGATGCATGCGGTTGTCGAACGCTTCGATTCGGCGGGGGCGATTCGCGCCGGTTCCGCATCGCTCACTGCGCAGCCAGTCCATCGATGCGGCGGAGAATGGATGTCGTCTGCACCTCGAAGTAGCGCGCCAGCTCGCGGGCGATCCGGAAGCGGACGGCGCGTCCGGCTTCGGCGCGCTTGATGGTCGCGATCGACACCTGGATGTTGCGGCGCCAGCAGTCGTCGGCGAGATCCTGCTGGCTCATCAGCCGGGTCAGGCGCAGTTCGCGAAGCAGGCCGGAGTCCAGCAGCACCCGTCCCGGCGCAGCGGCGGCGATGTCGCGGATGTGTTCGGTGGGCAATGCCGGCGGCGGCAGGGGATGGGCGAAGAAGTCCTCTGCGGCGCGGGCTCCGCCCCGATGCAGGCTGGACGAATGGGTGTTGGACAAGAAGGTCATGAGGGTCTCCCGGGCGAGGCTGGCCATCGCGGCGCGATGGCGGCGTCGGCACTGCAGCCGTGCTGCGTTGCCTGGACCGGACACTGGCGGATGCCGGCCGATGCGACCTTCCGGAAACCTTACGGTTTGTAACGCATTGTTTTCACTGAAATAAAAGCAATGCGGTCGAGCGCCGTGCCGGGGCGCACAGCCGAGCGCATGCGCATCGTGCAGAACGGAAACGTGGTCCGGAGGGACCGGGCCAGCGCCCCGATGGGGCGCCAGACTTCGCGGGAGACGCGGCAGGCGGTCTGCCGCGTCGGGATGACGCCGCCAGCGATGCCGGCTGTGCGGATGCGCGGAGGCGTGTCTGTTCCGGGCAGTGGGAGCGGGCGTCCGCGCTCGCCGGGCTCAGGTTTTCGCGTCGTTGCCGACCTGAGGGTCGCAGCAGATCAGGTCGTAGGGCTCGGTCGGCGTTTTGAACGTATCGATCACGATGATGGACAGAAGCGCCAGTTCGTTGGGTCTGAGCTTCAAATCGAAATCGATGGAGGTGATGTGCTTTTCCGCGGGAAACGGCAGTTGGATCCCGCGCGGGATCGCGATGCCGGGGCTGGTGCTCGCATAGCTGTGGATGACATAGCGTTTGGACGAGCCCTCGGGGTCAGCGACGGCAACCGTCAGGATGTCGTCGCTGTTGATCGCGATCGGCGGCAGACTGAACCTGTAGCGGTAACTCAGCTGGTTTCCCGTGGTGCCATGCCCGGGTTTGACTTCGGTGATCGTCAGCAGGCAATCGTGGTTCTTTTTATGGGTGTGAGCGTCGGTGTGGAAACTGCGGAGGATCATGGCGTGACTCCTGTGGTGAGGGCATCGGTAGCGGTGAGGTGTCGTGCCGTTGCAGTGCATGCCCGGGCGGTGAGGATGGGCCGTCGGTGCGCGTGGTCGGATCGCACCGTCGAATGCCGGGAAGCGGAAGCGGGCAGTCTATCGGCACGATTTCGAATCGACGGGATCAACGAGGGTGCTGTTCTGGATCATTTGCGTCTGCGGCCGGCTCCGGCGGCATCGAAGATTCCGCCGACAACAACGCGAACGCAGGGTGCCGATAACCGATGCTGTCGAGCCAGCCGATCCGGCGCTCGACCTCGGCCCGGCGTTCGAGCAGGATCTGCGCGCTGAGCCATGGTGCGAGCAGCGCTTTGTCTTTCGATGCAGGCGCGCTGTGCGCAAGCAATTTGCTGGCGGCAAGCCAATCGGCGCGCGCTTCGCGCGTCTGGCCGCTGCGCTGGCGATGCTG
The DNA here is from genome assembly GCA_966203835.1 of uncultured Thermomonas sp. Lineage (GTDB taxonomy): Bacteria > Pseudomonadota > Gammaproteobacteria > Xanthomonadales > Xanthomonadaceae > Lysobacter_I. The sequence goes on along the minus strand of CBIHKW010000115.1, from coordinate 10,701 downwards.
GCCGCGAGCGACCAGTGCGTTCGCGAGTGCGGCGGTTCCCGGAATGTCGCTGGGCGATTGCGCGGCCAGCCGCTGCAGATCGATGATCGCCCGGTCCAAGGCAGGGTCGTCGCCGGTCGCGGTCGGATTGATGAGCGCAAGCCGGAGACGGATCAGCGCGTCCAGGCGTTGCCATTCGGGAAGCGGCTGGGTGCTGGCGAGCAGTGCCGACGAAAGCGACTGCGCGGTTCGCAGGTGTCTGCCCGAGGATTCGCGATCACCGAGAAAATGGGCGATCCAGCCTGCTTCCATGTGCGCATGCGCCAGGTCGCGCTGCCATACGCGATTGCCGGGCTCCTGCGCGACCGATCCGGACAGCAAGGCAATGCTTTCTTCGATCTGTACCGCGGCGCTTTCGGTCAGCCCGCGCGCCAGGGCCAGGTTCGCACTGATGATCAGCGAGTTTGCGAGCCGCCGTTCCCAGGTGCGCGCATCCGGATTTTCCGCGAGCAATGCGCGCAGCATGCCGATCTGTTCGGCATAGCCGGCCGCTGCCGTCGACAGGTCGCCGTTGGATTCCTGCGCGGAGCTGATCCACGACAAGGTGCCGATCAGCTCGTAGCGCAGGTTGTCGTCTTCGGGCTTCATCCGCCACGCCCGTTCCTTCAGCGTGGCCGAGCGCTCGAAATAGCCGAGAGCCGCGCCGATGCGGCCCTGATCGCGCGCGATCGTGCCGAGATTGTTCAGCGCATACGACAGTTCCACCAGCCAGTCGGCCTTGTGCGGTTCGAGGCGCAGCAGGCGTTCGCTGGAATCCAGGTACGTCGTCCAGTGCCTGCTGGCGTCGTCGAGTCGATTCTGTCGATAGTAGTGATTGCCCAGCCAGAACGCGGCGATCCCCGATTCGGCGAGCGCATCGACGGAATCCGGCGCCTGCGATACGGCCTGGCGCGCGGCGGCATCCGCGCGCGTGAGCGCCGTGCGCGCTTCGTCCGATTTCGCCTGTTCCATCAGTATTTCGCCGAGCGTGCGCAGCGCGCGCGAGCGATTGATCAGGTCTTCGGTGCGCTGCCGTTTTCCGGGCTGCAGGTCGAGCGTCGCCAGGGCCGCGCTGCTGATGCTGTCCAGCAGTTTCAGATTGCCCAACGGCCGCAGCTTGTCGGCCAGATCGACCAGCATGAAATCGGTGAGTCTCAGTGCGTCTTCGCGACGCTGGTCGGCTTCGCTTTTGGCGCGCTGCGCCTGCAGACCGAACAGCACCGAGACGGCGCTGAACGCGACCAGCGCGATCATCGCGCCGGCGCGCAGCCAGCGCTTGCGCCGGTATTGGCGTTCGGAGGCGCGCAGAAAATCGCGTTCGTCGCCGTGCAGTTCGTCGGACAGATGCCCGGCGGCTTCACGGGCTTCGCTCAGTGGACGTCCGGGGTTGAGCAGGTGATCGTCGCGGCGACCCTCTTCGACCCAGCGGGTCGCGGCCCGGCGCAGGCGCGCGCGCGCCTGCAGCAGCCGACGGTTGTCCTGCACCCAGTCGCGGGCGCGGGGCCATTGCCGGAGCAGAGCTTCATGGGCCACGCCGAAGCCCGGGCCGGCGGGACCGAGCTCGCCGACGAACAGGCGCGCGCGGACGAAGGCCTCGACCAGTACGCGGGCGTCGTCGTCGAGGGCCGACCGCGGCGCACGGCGGCCGCTGACGGCATCGCTGTCGGGCTGGATGACGATCAGTTGCGCGAGTACCGCGTCGAGTCTCGCCTGCGCGTTCGCCGGCAGCGCCGCGAAGACTTCTTCGGCGCGATGCGCGAGCGCGCCCTCGAGGCCGCCGATGTCGCGATACGCACGGAAACTCAATTTGCCGGCATCGCTGCGGTGTTCGTACAGCGCCTGCAGGGTGTGCTGCAGCAGCGGCAATGCGTCCGGCTGCGCCAGTGCGGCGTCGCGCAGCACGTCGTCGAGACGCGAAAGGGTCTGCGGATCTTCCTCGAAGCTCAGTCCGGCGAGCATCGCCGGCGTGCGGATGATCTGTGCGATTTCGCCGGAGCGCGGCGTGAGCACATCGAGATGGCCATCGCCGGCCTTGCGCTCGGCGAGTTCCGGCATCGCCTCGATCAATTTTGGATAGAAATCGCTGCGCGCGATCATCGCGACCAGCGTGCGCGGGCTTTCGCACAGGGCGTGCAACGCGCGTGAGAACGCGGCGCGCGATTCCGGGCCGATGCTCGACGATGCGACCAGCGTCTCGGCGTGATCGATCACCAGCAACAGGTGCGCATGCGGTTGTTCGGCGATGTCTCGCTGCGGATAGCGCCGGAAAGCTTCGGCAATGGTGTCGACGAGCGATTCCGGTCGCTGCGCCAGTGTCAGCACGAGATCGGCGAGCGGTTGCGGCGCGAACACCGGGCGATCGCCGAGCGTCCACGCCGCGAGCGCCGCGGCGAGCGGCGCCAGCACGTCGCCGCCGTGTACGCCGGCGAGATCGCAGGACGCCACCGACAGCGCACGCAGGCCATCGAAGCCGCTGTCCTGGGTCAGCAGCGGGATCGCGCCCGCGCGCAGCAGCGAGGTTTTGCCGCAGCCGCTGGCGCCGACGATCAGCACGAAGCGTCGGCGGGTCTCGATCTGGCTGCGCATCGCCGCCATCAATTCCGCGGTGGTGCGGCTGCGGCCGAAGAACACGCCGGCATGATCGCCGTCGAAAGGCACCAGCCCGACGTAGGGATTGCCGTTGGCCCACGCCGACACCTGGGCCGCGCTGCGGCGATAGTCGTCCGGAAACGACACCGGCGCGATCAGGCGGTAGCCGCGTTTGCGGATGGTTTCGATGTAGCGGGGCGCGCGACTGTCGTCGCCGATGAGCTTGCGCAGCACCGCGATGGCTTTGTGGACCGGGTTGTCCCCGTAGAACGAGCCGCCCCAGATGTCGATCAGCAGCTGGTCGGCGCTGATGGTTTCGCCGGCGTGTTCGGCCATCGCGACCAGCACCTCCATCATGCGCGGTTCGAGCGCGATGTCCCGACCATCGATGGCGACGATCAGCCGGTCGGGCTGCACCAGCAGGCCGCCGATGCGGAAGCGCGAGCGCGAGGCAAGCGTTCTGATGCGATCCGTGCGCAGTTGCATCGCGCTAGCGTCCGCGGTCGGTGTGTCGGATCTGCGTACGCACCCCATGTCCGGCGCCGTGCTCTCGCATGCGCCACGGCCGCGCGCGCTGCGTGCGGGTCGGTGCGTACAGGTGCGCTTGCGGATGTTTGCCGGATTCCATTCGTCGCCTCCTTGGCAGCGAGCGCGGCTGCGCCCGGGCGTTTGTCGCCATCTTCGATGGGAGCCGATCGCGCGCGTGGTCCGGATCCTTGCGCGTACTGCGATCGCCGCGGCTATTGTGCGCGATTCGGCTGCTTCCGGCGCCGTCGATGGCGCCGGAAGTCGATGGGTCGCCCGCCTTGGGTCAGCCCGCCTTGGCTTGGGCCGCTGGGGCAGCCGCCTGCCACCCGCAGCTCTGCCCCTCGTTCTGCTGCTTCAGCCAGGTCTGCAGCGGCGCGAAGTATTCCAGTACCGCGGAGCCGTCCATCTTTTCGCCACCGGTGAGTTCCTTCATGGTCTTCTGCCACGGCTGGCTGGAGCCCTTGCCGAGCATCGCCCAGTATTTCTGGCCGGCTTCCTTGTTGCCGTAGAAGCTGCATTCGTACAGCGGGCCTTTGTGGCCGGAGGCGTCGCACAGGGATTTGTAGAACTGGAACTGCAGGATGTGCGACAGGAAGTAGCGGGTGTACGGCGTATTGCCCGGGACGTGGTATTTCGCGCCGGCGTCGAAGAATTCCTCGCCGCGCGCGGTGAGCGGGGCCACGCCCTGGTACTTCGCTTTCAGTTCCCACCAGGCCTTGTTGTAGTTGTCGGGCTTGATCGAGCCGTCGAATACGCCCCAGCGCCAGCGGTCGATCATCAGGCCGAACGGCATGAACGATACCTTGGCCAGCGCCATGCGCATCTGCGCATTGATCAGTGCCTCGTCGCTCTGCTGCTGCGCGTCGACCAGGCCGATCGATTCCAGATATTTCGGGGTCATGCCGAGCACGATGGTGTCGCCGATGGCTTCATGGAAACCGTCGTGCGCGCCGGTCTGGAACAGCGGCGGCTGCTTGTTGTAAGCGAGGTAGTAATAGATGTGGCCGAGTTCGTGGTAGATGGTGGTGAACTCTTCCTCGTTCGGTTTGATGCACATCTTGGTGCGCACGTCGCCGGCCATGGTCATGTCCCATGCGCTGGCGTGGCAGACCACATCGCGGTCGCGCGGCTGGATGAACTGGGTTTTCTGCCAGTAGCTTTCCGGCAGTTTCGGCATGCCCAGCGAGACGTAGAAATCCTCGGCGCGCTGGGTCATCTGCTTGGCGGTGAGCAACTGCGCTTCGCGGTCGGCGTCGACCAGCGCCGCGCTGTTGGCGCCTACGCCCGCTTTCGCCAGGGCCTGCGCGTAATTCTGGTCGTACTGCTTCTGCAGCGCGCTGTTGATGTCGAGGCTGCCGGCGCCCTTGTAAGGTTCCAGCACGTCCCAGAGATTGCCCCAGTCCTGCTGCCACATATTGCCCATCAGATGCGCAGGCAGCATGCCGCCGCCCACCGCGCCTTTGCCGGGGCCGTACTGGGTCTGCAGTTTGGTGCGGGTGTAGCAGTGCAGTTGTTCGTACAAGGGTTTGACCTGGCCCCAGAGACGGTCGGTTTCGGCGGCGAGTTCGGCCGGGGTCATGTCGTAACCCGAGCGCCACATCTCGCCGGCGTCGGCGAAGCCCATTTCCTTGGCGCCTTCGTTCACAAGTTCGACGAACTGGACGTAATCCTTGCGCATCGGCTGGGAAATGGTGTGCCAGCCCTGCCAGGCGTCGAGCTGCGCCTGATAGTCGCGATTCTTGGCCAGTACTTCGCTGAGTTCGCCCAGGTCGCGGCAGACTTTGGCGTCGCCGGCGCCGGTGCAGGATTTGCCGGCGCCGTAGTCGCCTTCCATCTTGCTCGCGATGCGGGTCAGTTCGGCGAGCTTCTTCGGGTCGTTCGGCGGCGGCATCGCAGTGGAGAGTTTGAGCAGCAGGATCCCGCGCGCGCTGTCGGGCGACATCTTCTGGCCTTCGAACGGTTTGGCCGCCTTGATCCACGCATTGAGTTGGCCGAGGAAGCGTTCATTCGCCTTGGCGGCGACCCGCTGGCTGTCGTCGTTGATGTACGTGGAAGAGAGCCACTGCGCGGCGGTGAGGTCCGGATAGGTCGCCTTGAATTCCTCGTTGACCCTGGCGACGAAGGCGTCGGCATCCTTGTCGGCTTTCGCGGCGGTCGCGGTGTCCTGCGCGGCGGTATCGCCCTGCTGAGCATCTTTCTTGCATGCGCCGAGGGACAGCAGACCGGCGCCGATGGCGAGGGCCAGAAGAGTGTTGCGATGGTTCACGAGGTGTCTCCAGTGGCCGGGTGGCTATGGAAGCGGAGGCTAGAGCCCCGCAGCGGGCAGCGCAAGCCGTCCGGGGCCGCCGCCCCGGATCGACACTACGGTGTCAGGCGTACAGGCCGTCGATCACCGAATAGCCCGATGCGTCCCAACTGTTCGGGATGGCATCGGCTTCCCAGGCCATGAAATCGGGGTCGGCCAGCAGCGTGTCGCGGTAGGCGGTGGCGGTCTCCGACATCGCTACCGAATAGGTACGCAGGCGTGTGGCGACGGGCGTGAAGAAGGCGTCGGCGATGCTGCGCCGGCCGAACAGGTGCGGGCCGTGCGCCGCATTGCGCTCGCGCAGGGTCGTCCACAGTTCTTCGATCCGCGCGAGGTTGGCGCGGGTGTCGTCGGGCCAGTCGGGTTGTTTTTCCAGACGACGATGGATATTCATCGACAGGTCGCGGCGCACGGCGGAGAAGCCCGAATGCATCTCGCACGCGGCCGAGCGCGCCTGCGCCCGCAGCGCGGGATCGATGGGCCACAGCGCGCCGGGCCCGGCCTGTTCGGCAGCCCATTCGGCGATGGCAAGACTGTCCCAGATCGTCATCCCGCCGGTGTCCAGCGCCGGCACGGTGCCGTTCGGCGACACAGCCTTCACCTCGGCGATCTGCTGCATGCCGTAGCCCGGTTGGTCGAGGCGGAGGATGCGTTCCTCGAACGGAATTCCCGCCCAGCGCAGGCACAGCCATGGGCGCAACGACCAGGACGAATAATTCTTGTAGCCGATGTAGAGCACGTTCGACATGGTGGGGCTCCCGAATCAGGGTCTAAGTGTGTCATCCCGAATCCCCAGTTCTACCGGGGTGAGGGATCTGCTGTTTCTTTATGCATCAAAAATCGCAGCGACCTGAAGACCGTCCTCTCCGAGAATGCAAAGCAGATCCCTCCTTCCGCTGCGCGGGCGTTCGGGATGACAGATGTTTTGGGCTTCCCGCCGGGCCATGCAATCAACGCATGCGCCGCGAGTCGCCGCTGTGAAGCTTGTTGAGGTGCGGTAATCGCAGCAGAAACGCCGCAGCATCTTCAGCATCGTGTTCGAACCACGCCTTGGCCGAGCCGAGCCGGAACGTATAGCCCCAGGCATCCATATCGGCGAACGCGCGCTCGATGCCGAAACCGGGCAATGCGTCGGCCAGCAGGAGTTGCAGATAGCAGGTCGCGTCTTCTTCGAGCTGCGAATCGCTGGCGTCGGTGTGGATCGCGGCGCGGCGTTCGGGCGGCAGCACGATCAGATGACAGGCTTCGTGCAGCAGCGAATGCACCGGCGTGTCGCGACGCGCATGTACGGTGCTGCCGATCAGTCCGGCCTCGCGCTCGCCCCAGAAACTGCCGGGGATGGCGGCGCCGTCGGCGATCAATTCGAAACGCAGGTCGTAGCGGCCCAGCAGGGCGACGACATCGGCGAGGTCGATCTCGCCGATGGTGAGCACCGCTGGTTCTGTGGGAGCGGCGGAAGCCGCGATCGGTATGTCGGACATTGTTGATCGCGGCTTGACCAGCTTTCAGCTGTTGAAAACCGCCGCTCCCACAAAAAAGATCAGGGAGGCGACGGACGCCCGTCGGGCAGCGCCACCGAAATGTCGAGCACGTCGTGGTCGCCGTCTTTCGCCATTTCGACTCTCACGGCGTCCACGTCGACGCTGACGTACTTGCGGATCACTTCCAGCAGTTCGCGCTGCAGCAGCGGCAGGTAGTCGGGCGCGCCGCGGCTGCTGCGCTCCTGCGCGACGATGATGCGCAGGCGTTCCTTCGCGACCGAGGCGGTGTTCTTCTTGGGCTTCAGGAAATCGAAGAGAGACATGGGCTCAGCCTCCGAACAGTTTGCTGAAGAAACCCTTCTTCTCGAACTGGGTGAAGCGCATCGGCCGTTCCTCGCCGAGCAGCCGCGCGACCGCATCGTCGTAGGCCTGGCCGGCATGCGATTCCATGTCCAGGATCACCGGCTCGCCCTTGTTCGACGCATTGAGCACGTCCGGCGATTCCGGAATCACGCCCACGGTCTTCAGGCCGAGCACGTCTTCCACGTCCTTGATGCTGAGCATTTCGCCGGTTTCCACGCGCGACGGGCTGTAGCGGGTGAGCAGCAGATGTTCCTTCACGCGCTCGCCGTTTTCGGCGCGCTTGGTCTTGGACGCCAGCAGGCCGAGGATGCGGTCGGAGTCGCGCACGCTGGACACTTCCGGATTCACCACCACCACCGCCTGGTCGGCGAAATACATCGCCAGGAACGCGCCTTTTTCGATGCCGGCGGGCGAGTCGCAGAGGATGATGTCGAAGCCGTCGTCGGCCAGATCCTTCAGCACTTTCTCCACGCCTTCCTTGGTCAGCGCGTCCTTGTCGCGGGTCTGCGACGCGGCCAGCAGATAGAGGGTTTCGAAGCGTTTGTCCTTGATCAGCGCCTGTTTCAGCGACGCTTCGCCGTGGATGACGTTCACGAAGTCGTACACCACGCGGCGTTCGCAGCCCATGATCAGGTCGAGGTTGCGCAGGCCGACGTCGAAGTCGATGACCGCGACTTTCTTGCCGCGGCGCGCGAAGCCGCACGCGAGACTGGCGCTGCTGGTGGTCTTGCCGACGCCGCCCTTGCCCGATGTGACTACGATGATTTCAGCCAATGTACTTCTCCCGATGATTGAGTTCGCGCGCTCAGGCGAGCGCGGCGATATGGATCTGTTCGTTGTCCAGCCAGATCTGCACGGCCTTGCCGCGCAGTTCCGCCGGAAGATCCTCCATGACCTTGTAATGTCCCGCGATCGCGACGAGTTCGGCGTGGAACTCGCGGCAGAAGATGCGGGCCTTGTCGTTGTCGCGTGCGCCGGCGAGGGCGCGCCCGCGCAGGGCGCCGTAGACGTGGATCGAGCCGTCGGCGATGACTTCCGCGCCGGCGCCCACGGTGTTGAGGATGGTCAGATCGCGCTGCTCGGCGTAGATCTGCTGGCCGGAGCGGATCGGCGCGGTATGCACCATGCCCGGCTCGGCGTTGGCGGCTGGCGCCGCGGTCTTCGCAGGAGCGGCTGTTTTTGTGGGAGCGGCGGAAGCCGCGACAGGCGCGTCCGGGCGCGTGATCGCGACTTCCGTCGCCCCCACGGAACCGTCGGCGGGTTCGTACTGCGCGCGGAACTTGGACAGCAGCGGCAGGCCGAGTTCGACCGACAGCCGCTCGTTGTCGCCGCTGCCCCAGGCCAGCGCGACCGGGATCACGCCGGCGGCGCGCAGGGCGTCCAGCAGGGCGCGTGCGGTCGCCACGTCCGGGGTGCCGGGCAGGGCGCCGAAATCGACGATCACCGCCGCGCGTTCGAACAGTTTCGGCGCGCGCGCAACGCGGTCGCGCATTTCCGCGCCCAGACGTTCGACATCGAGCGTGCGCACGCGCAGGTTGGCGATACCGACCTGACCGATCTTGAGATCGCCCGCCAATTCGTAGTTCACCGGTGTCGCCGCACTCACGCAGCGGTGCCCGTCGCGCGCTGCGGCAGAGCGCCGATCCGCGACGCGGTGAGCCACGGCACGTCGGGCAGTTGGGCGCCATAGGTTTCGCGCACCCAGGGAAAGCTGCAGAGCTCTTTCATCAGCATCGCGGCGCGCAGACCGGTTTCCGGCATCATCTGCTGGCCGACTTCGCGGAAGCCGAAACTGCCGTGGAACAGCAGGGCGGGGTCGGGCAGGGCCGGGTCGCTGGCGGTATCGATGAACACTTCGCAGGCCAGTCGCGGGTAGCGCATTTCGGCGTAACTCTGGGCGTCGGCGTAGAACGCGCGCCCGACACCGCCGCCGCGGCGACGGCTGGCGACCACGATGCGGTCGATGTAGAAGAAATCCGGGTAGCGCTCGGCGAACCAGCGGAAGTTGCTGCTGTCGTGATCGGCCTGATTGCCCACGCCGATCATGAAGCCGGTGAGAGTGCCGTCGCGCTCGGCCACGCGGAAGTATTCGGCGGAGTCGAAGAAATGACGCAGACGGTTCTGGTCGAAAGGCAGGATCGTGGGGCCGGCGGCATTATTGAGGGCAAGGACGGAATCCAGCTCGTGCTCGCGCACGTCGCGGATGACTATCGACATTCCAATGACTCCGGCAGTGGCGCATGGGGGCGGGGGGCCCGGCACCGGTGGGACGCCGAATTATCGCATGCCCATCCCGACCGGGCGAGATTGCCATGCTTTCCCGTCGCCGCCATCCATGACTTCCGGTGGGGTGCAGCCGGCGGCATAGCGCCTACACTCACCGCATGTTCACACGATTGGATCACAGCCGGCTGCTGCGCTACTCGGGCCTCTTCACCTGGGCGGTGGTCGGCGTGCCGCTGCTGTACACCTGGATCATGCCGATGTTGGCGGATTCGGACGACGACCGCTTCCTGCTGCTGACCATGCCCTGGCAGGGCTGGCTGGCGTACGGCGCCTTTGGTGCCGCCTACGCCTGGCTGACCCGGGGCCTGGGCACCCGCCGGCCGGGGCTGTTCGACTATGTGCTGCTGGTGGTGCTGACCCCGGCCGCCATCGGTCTGGGCTACTACAGCGAGAGCGGGCTGGGCAGCGTCCTGCTGATGGTAGCGGCCTGCGCCCTGCCATGGCTGCTGTCGCTGCGGCTGGGCGTGGCCTGGCTGCTGCTGAGCCAATTGGCCGTGGTTCCGGTGTTCATGCGCCGCGATTTCACCCTGATGGAAGCGGTGATGCAGGCCCTGCTGTATGCCGGATTCGCCGGATTCGTGTACGCCACCAGCCTGGTCGCGCGGCAGCAGGCGCAGGCGCGCGAGGAGCAACGGCGGCTGAACTCGGAACTCCGCGCCACCCGCGCCCTGCTGGCCGAAAGCGTCCGGGTCAACGAGCGCACGCGCATTTCCCGCGAGCTTCACGACCTGCTGGGGCATCACTTGACCGCCCTCAGTCTGAATCTGGAAGTCGCCAACCATCTGGCCGAGGGCAAGGCCCAGGAACACGTGTCCCAGGCCCATACCCTGGCGAAACTGCTGCTCAGCGACGTCCGCGAGGCGGTCAGCCAGATCCGCGAGGACGACGCCATCGACATGGCGGCCACCCTGCTGCCGCTGGCCGACAACGTGCCCGGGCTGCATATCGAGATGCTGTTGCCGGTGCCGTTCCTGCTCGACGACCCCGAGCGCGCCCATGTTCTGCTGCGCTGCACACAGGAACTCGTCACCAAGGTGGTGCGCCATGCCCATGCCACGATCCGGGACCTGGATTACTGCTGGCACGGCGACGGCGGGCAACTGGCTATCCTCGGGCTCCAGGCTTGCACAG
>CBIHKW010000114.1:0-13738 GCA_966203835.1 uncultured Thermomonas sp. | reverse complement strand
TCGCAAGCGAACGCACATCACCCAACCGCTGGTACACCGGGACTTGTTCCTCTCGGCGGATCCTCAAGGCTTCGTCCAGTTGTCCGCGCGTCTGCAGGATGTCCGCAATTTTGCCCTGCGTGACAGCTCGTCCTTTGACATCACCCAGGCGATCAACAACCGGCAGCACCTCGTCTCGCTGAATCCGCAACGCCTCAACCAGCTCGCCACGCGCACGCAGGATGTCCGCGATCTTACCCTGCGTGATCGCAACTGAACGCACATCACCAAGACGCTCGTATACCGGAAGAGATTCCTCTCGGCGAATCCGCAGTGCCTCGCCCAATTGCCCGCGCACCTCTAGGAGGTCCGCGATCTTGCCCTGCGTGATAGCGATTGCAAGCACGTCGTCTCGGCGGCGGTGCAACGCCAGCTCCACCTCCCGCAGATGTCGTAGTGCCGCGTTGTAGTCACCAACGGTTTCATACAACCGCCCCAGTTCGTCCAAGGGCGCGACCAGTAGCTCATCGCTGGCCTGCGGGTGGGTCGCGACCCAGGTTTCGATTTCGGCGATCCGGCGGTGACGTTCAGCCATGCTGCGAGTATCAGGCGTAAAGCCTTCAATAGCAGGCGCATGCTCAATCTGCGGCAACCCAGCGCCTATCTCTGAAACTTGCGGCGCCGGGACGAAGGTATAGACACCCGACCGCCACGCCCACAGATCGGGCGCACCGCGCGAAGCAGCGGCAATCGCTTCTGGGTCCAGCCAAAATACCAGCTTCGCTCGTGCTTTGGCGGCGATGCGCTCGCGACGGACGTTGAAGGCATCCCAGCGCGCAGCGTTGAACCAGTTCACGGGCACGATGACATTGATCACCTCCGATCGCGCCGCATGCTGCAGAAGTCGTGCTTCCAAAGCATCGACATCTTCGATTCTGCGTCCGACAGAAAGGTGGCTCACCCGAAGTTTGGCTGTGGACAGTAGCTTGTCCAGCGCAGCCATCACTATCTTGCGATTGCGCTCGTCGGCAGCATCGATCAGCAGCCACTGAAATGCTGGGCCGTAGATCAGCGTCTTCGACAAGCGCTGGAATTCGTCGAAACACCCGGCCGGCAGCCTGCGCGCCGTTTCCAAGCGTAGTCGTTCAAGATCGAAACCGGAGTCGGTCATGGCTTGCCGATATCAACCTGTTGAAGCGCTCGCAGCCAATGCGACTTTAGCGGCCTTGTAGCCTTCGAGAGTGCGGACAACTGGATGACTACGGCGCCATGCACCGTCATTGTATTGCAGCAGCGCAAGACGATGAATCAAGTGCTGATCAATACTCTCGTTCGCGACGATTTTGGGAGCCGCATCGATCTCAGCTAGGCGTTTGTAATGCTCGGCATTGAGAAAATAACGATATTCTGCCGCCAGCTTTATGATCGCTCTACGCACCACGCCGGTATCGATGCGATCAGTGACGTATTCGCAGCAGATCTGAAGCAGTCGCAGCAGTTCCCGGGGGTGACCTCCGCAGTGTTCGATAAGAAGCGCGATGTCCTCATCGCTGGCAAACAAGCTACGATCTGCGCGAAGCAACAGCAAGTCGGTCAACGCGCGCCAACCAGCCTCGCAACGCTCACCACCAGATTCGTACAATTTAATCATCGGCAACGTTACCTCGGCCAACACGCTGACGTTCGATCGCCCGTCGAACTTCAGCGACAATGGCGCGGTGTAGACAGCGAGAGTGTCGATAGCGTTGATCTGACTTGCGTTATAGACGAACAGATTGACAGTCTGCTCCATGTGCATCAGCTTGTCGGTGCCGTCGACCACAAACAGCACTCGCTCGGCACGATGATTCTGTCGCAAGCGAACCTCAACAGTTTTCACAAGGCCGTTAAATGCAACCGCAAGATCACCGTAGCGGCTTGTTACTTCCTCGCGCCACTCTTTTTTATACGTGACGCCGGTCTTGATGACTGAGGTCAAGCTTGCAAAAAGCTTCAGCAACCCGGGCAACCCCGCGGAGGCATCGAGGCCCGCTTTGACTTCGACGCTGGAATCGCGCAGCTGGGTACTTGTTCTAGTCACGGCGGAGAACCAGTCACGGATCGGCTTCAAATCGTTTTGATCGAAATCCATACGTGCCGCTATGAGGGCTTCGAGTAGCGACTCAGCCATCGCCAGCAACAAGTCGGAATAGACCAGATCGCTAGCGTTTAATTTGTCCAGCGCGTTCACTTGGATGACGAAAAAACGGCCGGATGCGTTGAACTCCTTGGCGCAGCGACGCAGCTCAGTGCTCTTGCCACTACCCATATGCCCGAAGAACAACACATGCCGCTTGGAGGGCGGCAGAAAATCGTTATTGACCGGATCCCAAGAGAACTTCATCGCCAGTGCAGGAAACACGCTCAGGATGCCTCGCGCTGCATCGGTGTTCACATACCGCGGGTCGTCAGCAGTCAGCGCTTCGTCGTATTGAATCTTCTGCAGCACTTCCAAAATACGGGTCGGCGGCCGGTACTCGACGGGCATTGGGGCATTCATAACGGGCAACCTTATTAGTGAGCCGTGCGCGCATCGGCAGCAGAACGCCACGACGCATTGAGACAGACAGATGGACGCCAGTCTATGGCAGATCAAGGGCTTGGAGAATGGTGATACTGCAGTATCGTGCGGCTTAAACTTCGCGAGTTTCGTAGGGCGCCATCGGACTCGATCCGGACACAAGGTAGTGGCGATCAGGACTGAAGACGCTCCTACGACGAGCGCGCCCCTTACCCCCACCCCAAGATTCAGGCCTAGGGCTGGCCCTCCGGGCACCCTCTCCCCGCGCGATGCGCAGGGAGAGGGAAAGCCAGCGGGGGTGCCGGCCTCCGCCCAAGCCTGCGATAATTCCGGTCTTGGCCCCGTAGCTCAGCTGGATAGAGCGGTCCCCTCCTAAGGGACAGGTCGCACGTTCGAATCGTGTCGGGGCCGCCAGTTTTCCGTCTTTTCCCCACTCGAACGATGCCGGCGCCCGCTTTCCGGGCGGTCCGGCCAGCCCCAGGAGTTTCCGATGACCCATCCCGTCCTCACCGCGCTCGGCCTCGGCGCCAGCGAATCCGGCACTTATCTCGGCCATGGCGAGTGGTCCACCACCGCCGACGCCGGGGTGATCGAGCCGGTCAATCCGACCACGGGCGAGGTGCTGGGCCGGGTGCAGGCTTCGTCGCAGGCCGATTACGACCTGATCGTCGAGCGCGCCCAGGCGGCGTTCAAGATCTGGCGTACCACCCCGGCGCCGCGGCGCGGCGAGGCGATCCGCCTGTGCGCGGACGCGCTGCGCACCCACAAGGACGCGCTGGGTTCGCTGGTCGCGCTGGAGATGGGCAAGTCCAAGCCGGAAGGCGACGGCGAAGTGCAGGAAATGATCGACATCGGCGAGTTCTCGGTCGGTCTGTCGCGCCAGCTCTACGGCCTGACCATGCACAGCGAGCGCCCGGGCCACCGCATGTACGAGCAGTGGCATCCGATCGGCATCGTCGGCGTGATCTCGGCCTTCAACTTCCCGGTCGCGGTGTGGGCGTGGAATGCGTTCGTGGCCGCCATCTGCGGCGACATCACCATCTGGAAGCCCTCGCCGAAGACCCCGCTCTCGGCCATCGCTTCGATGAAGATCTGCAATGAGGCGCTGAAGAAGGCCGGCTTCCCGGACATCTTCTTCCTGTTCAACGACGCCGGCAGCGACATCGCCCAGCAGTTCGTCGACGACAAGCGCATCCCGCTGATCAGCTTCACCGGTTCCACCAAGATCGGCCGCATGGTCGGCGAGCGCGTCGCGCGCCGCATGGGCCGCTCGCTGCTGGAGCTGGGCGGCAACAACGCGATCATCGTCGACGCCAGCGCCGATCTGAAACTGGCGATCCCGGCGATCGTGTTCGGCGCGGTCGGCACCGCCGGCCAGCGCTGCACCACCACCCGCCGCCTGCTGGTCGAGGAATCGATCTACGACGACGTGCTGGCCAAGCTGATCACCGCCTACAAGCAGGTGGAGAGCAAGATCGGCGACCCGACCGACCCGAAGAACCTGATGGGTCCGCTCAACAGCCGCGACGCGGTGGACGCTTATCTCGACTCCATCGCCAAGGCCAAGGCCAGCGGCGGCAAGGTCGAAACCGGCGGCGCTGCGATCGAGGGCAAGGGCAACTTCGTGCTGCCGGCCATCGTCACCGGGCTGACCAACGACGCCGAAATCGTCCAGCACGAAACCTTCGCGCCGATCCTGTACGTGATGAAGTTCAAGACTCTCGATGAAGCCCTCGACATGCAGAACGCAGTGCCGCAGGGCCTGTCGTCGTCGATCTTCACCGCCAACCTCAAGGCCGCGGAAGCCTTCCTCGCGGCGTCCGGCAGCGACTGCGGCATCGCCAACGTCAACATCGGCACCAGCGGCGCGGAAATCGGCGGCGCGTTCGGCGGCGAGAAGGAAACCGGCGGCGGCCGCGAGTCGGGTTCGGACGCATGGAAGGTCTACATGCGCCGCCAGACCAACACCATCAACTACTCGGATTCGCTGCCGCTGGCGCAGGGCATCAAGTTCGATCTCTGACGTTCCGCAACGCCGCCCGGGACAGGCTCGCGCCTCCCGGGCCTTGCTCTACGAGAGCATTCGCACGTGCTCCATCCGCAGGAGATGTCATCCATGAACGACGCATCCATGAATGCCCGCAAGACCAGCACGCTCGCCATCGTCAGCCTGGCCGCCGGCATCCTCGGCTGGACCCTGCTGCCGTGGCTGGGCAGCCTCGGCGCAATCATCACCGGGCACATGGCGCGCGGCGAGATCCGCCGTTCCGCGGGCGCGATCGACGGCAACGGCTACGCCATCGCCGGCCTCGTGCTGGGCTGGGGCTCGGTCATCGTCACCATCATCGGTATTCTGGTCGCGGTGATGTTCTTCGGCGGCATCGCGGCATTGCTGGCCTGGTTGGGCATGTCCGGCCAGTTGGGCTGAGGCGCGCCGCCGCATGTACGGACTCGCCCGCCCCTTCCTGTTCCACCTCGATGCCGAGCGCGCACACGGCATCGGGTTGTCGATGATGGAAGCCGCGTATCGCACCGGTCTGAATCCGCTGCTGACCAAAGGCACGCCGTCGTTCCCGGTGAAGGTGCTGGGCATGACCTTCCCCAACCCGGTCGGCCTGGCCGCCGGGCTGGACAAGAACGGCGCGCACATCGACGCACTGTTCGCACTGGGTTTCGGCTTCGTCGAAGTGGGGACGGTCACGCCGAAACCGCAGGCGGGCAATCCGAAGCCGCGGATGTTCCGGCTGCCGGAAAACAAGGCGGTCATCAACCGTCTCGGTTTCAACAACGACGGCGTGGACGCGCTGGTGCGCAACGTCGAGAAGGCGCGGCGCAAGGGCGACGGCATCCTCGGCATCAATATCGGCAAGAATAAAGACACGCCGAACGAATCGGCGGCGCTGGACTATCTCCACTGCCTGGAGAAGGTCTACCCGCTGGCCGATTACGTGACCATCAACATCTCCTCGCCGAACACCGCCGGCCTGCGCGAGCTGCAGGAAGAACAGGCGCTGCGGCGGCTGCTGGGCGAATTGAAGGAAGCGCAGGAGCGGCTGTGGACGCGCCACGGCCGGCGCGTGCCGATGCTGGTAAAAGTGGCGCCGGATCTGGCCGACGAAGACATCGACGTCACCGCGCGCGTGCTCGGCGAGCTGCAGGTCGACGGCGTGGTCGCCACCAACACCACGGTGTCGCGGATCGCAGTGCATCAGCATCCGCTGTCGAAGGAAGCCGGCGGCCTGTCCGGCGAGCCGCTGATGGCGAAATCCACCGCGGTGCTGCGGATGCTGCGCACGCGATTGCCGGAGCAGATTCCGATCATCGGCGTCGGCGGCATCCTCACCGGCGCCGACGCGGTGAAGAAAATGGCCGCAGGCGCGAGCCTCGTGCAGTGCTACACCGGCTTGATCTATCGCGGCCCGGCGCTGATCCACGACTGCGTGGACGCGATCCGCCGCCGCAAGGAAGCGCCCAGCCGCGGGCATCTGCCCAACAACACATGAGCGTCCGCCGGATCGAACGCGCGCCGCTGCGCACGCGCAATACCTTCGGCGTCGAAGCGAGCGCCGGGATTCTGATCGAGATCGACGACGCCGACGATCTGCCGGCACTCTTCGCGAACGAATTCGCCGGCGAATCTCCGCTCGTGCTGGGCGGCGGCAGCAACCTGCTGATCGTCGAAGGTCCGGCGCTCGCGCTGCATCTCGATACGCAGGCGATCCGCACGCTCGACACCCACGACGACCGCGCCATCGTCCGCGCAGACGCCGGTGTGGAATGGCATCGTCTGGTGATGTGGACGCTGGATCAGGGCTACGCCGGGCTGGAAAATCTGGCGCTGATCCCCGGCACCGTCGGCGCCGCGCCGATCCAGAACATCGGCGCCTACGGCGTGGAAGTCGGTGAACGCATCCGCGCGGTCGACGTGTTCGAGCGCGCCACCGGCGCGTTCCACCGCTTCGACGCCGCCGCCTGCGCGTTCGCCTACCGCGACAGCGCCTTCAAGCGCGATCTCGACCGCTGGCTGATCGTGGCGGTGGAATTCGAATTGCCGCTGGCGCGCGCGCTCGACGCCGCCGCGCTGAAGATCGACTACGCCGGCATCCGCGAAGAAATGGGGCTCGCCGCCGACGCGCGCAGCGGCTACGGCGCGCGCGATGTCGCCGATGCGGTGATCCGCCTGCGCAGACGCAAGCTGCCGGATCCCGCATTGATCGGCAACGCCGGCAGCTTCTTCAAGAATCCGATCATCCCGGCAGCGCAGGCCGACGCATTGCTGGCGGAACACCCGCAGCTCCCCGCCTTCCGCGGCGACAGCGACGCCACCCGCAAACTGTCGGCAGCCTGGTTGATCGATGCCTGCGGCTGGAAAGGTCGTCGCTTTGCGACCGGCAGCGGCGACGCCGGCGTTGCCGAACAGCACGCGCTGGTGCTGGTGAACCACGGTCGCGCCACCGGCGCCGAACTGCTGGCGCTGGCGCGCGAGATCGCTGCGGATGTGTATGCACGTTTCGGCGTGACCATCGAGCCCGAGCCACGGATCGTCGGCGCGCGGTGGTGACCGCTGCGCGCGCAACGAATCGCTTCACTGCGTTGGTCAGGCGCCCCGCGCCGGCGCTAGCCGAGCACTGCGAGCTGACCTTTCTCGAACGCACGTCGATGTCGTTCGCGCGCCTGGAACACCAGCACGCGGCCTATCGCGATGCGCTGGCGGCGGCCGGCGCCGAAGTCGTCGCGCTCGACGCCATCGACACCCTGCCCGACAGCGTGTTCGTCGAGGATGCAGCAGTGATCCTCGATGAACTTGCGGTGTTGACTCGACCCGGTGCCGTCTCGCGGCAGCCGGAAATCGATCGCATCGAATCCGCTATCGCGAATCATCGCGCGAACGTTGCGCGCATCCGCGCACCGGGCACGCTCGAAGGCGGCGACGTGTTGCGCATCGGGCACCGGCTGTTCGTCGGCCTGACCACGCGCACCAATCGCGAAGGCATCGCGCAGCTCGCGGCCATCGTGCAGCCGCACGGCTATTCGGTGATGCCTGTGCCGGTCGCCGGCAGCCTGCATCTGAAAACCGCCTGCACCGCGCTGGATGCGGGCACGCTGCTGCTCAATCCGGCGTGGCTGGATGTTGCGCCGTTCGCCGGCTTCGAGACCACCGCCGTGCATGCGGACGAACCTTTCGCGGCCAACGTGCTGCCGGTCGGCGATTGTCTGGTCGCAAATGCGGCCTTCCCGCGCACGTTCGAGCGCGTATCGGCGCACGCGCAGCGCGCCGGACTGCGGGTGATTCCGGTCGACATTTCCGAATTCGGCAAAGCCGAGGCCGGGCTGACCTGCATGAGCCTCGTCTTCGCGACCCTGGGCGAACACCACGCATGAGGGCGCCGCGTTCGCAGCACATGCGTGCGGCGCTGCTGATGCTGGGCAGCACCGTGTTCTTCGGACTGATGGCGGTGGCGATCAAACTCGCTTCGGAAACCCTGCACACCTTCGAGATCGCGTTCTTCCGCAATTTCTTCGGGCTGGTGGCGGCGCTGCCGCTGCTGCTGCGCCACGGCCCCGGCCTGCTGAGAACCACGCAGCTGCCACGCTACGTCTTCCGCTGCCTGATCGGTGTGGTGTCGATGATGGCGGGCTTCTGGGCCATCGGTCATCTGCCACTGGCGCAGGCGGTGGCGCTGTCGTATTCCACGCCGATCTTCGTGACCATCGCGGCGGTGATCTTCCTGCACGAGCAGGTGCGCGCGCGACGCTGGACGGCGGTGGCGCTGGGCTTCGTGGGCGTGATCATCATCGTCCGCCCGGGCACCGACAGCTTCACGATGGGCACGCTGGTCGCGCTGGCGGCGGCGGTGCTGAGCGGCATCGTCTCGATCCAGATCAAGCTGCTGTCGAAGGTGGAACCGGCCGACCGCATCGTGCTCATCACCACTCTCTTGTGGGTGCCGATGTCGCTGCTGCCGGCGCTGATGGTGTGGGAATGGCCGCACGGCATCGTCTGGCTGTGGGTGATCGCCGCCGGCTTCCTCGGCACCGGCGGGCATATGCTGTGGACGCGAGCGCTGAAGCTGGGCGATGTCTCGGCGTTGACGCCGATCAGTTTCATGCAGTTGCCGATCGTGGCGGTCGCCGGCTGGCTGCTGTTCCAGGAGCCGCTGGACCGCTGGACCGCGGTAGGCGCCGGTGTGATCTTCGCCGCGAACGCCTACATGGCGCACCGCGAGGCGCAGCTCGCGCGCCGTGCGGCGACCAGCGCGCCGATCGAGGCGGTCAAGCCCGGCGAATAGCGGCGGGCGCCTCTGCAGCGCGACAGCGCGGCCGAACGCGGCAAAGTATTTCGACTACGCTGCCTTGAACCCGCGTGCTTTGAATCCGCATGCTTCAAATCCGCTGTACCCGGCTATCGATCAACTGCTCTAATCGCTATCGCGTCTTTCCGGATCCGCAGTGCGGCTCCGGCACCGCCCTCCACGACCCTCTACCCGGCCCACGGAACCCCACGTCGCAATGAAAATGAGATTCGTCTCGATCGGACTGGTCGTCTCCGCGGTGCTCATGCTGGGGATGTGGCTGTCCGCACAGCAGCGCCAGGACTCGGTGGCGAAGATGATTGCGCAGCCCGAACCGGCGCCTCCGGTCGCGGCGGATCCGAACGCGGCCTCGGCCTCCACGCCCGAGGCCCGCGCCGATCAGAGCCGGCTCGCGTTCGAGCGCCAGGCCCGCGCATTCCTGCGCGACGC
The DNA here is from genome assembly GCA_966203835.1 of uncultured Thermomonas sp. Lineage (GTDB taxonomy): Bacteria > Pseudomonadota > Gammaproteobacteria > Xanthomonadales > Xanthomonadaceae > Lysobacter_I. The sequence goes on along the minus strand of CBIHKW010000114.1, from coordinate 4,456 downwards.
CCCGCGACTGGACGGCGCGACGCGCATGGCGCAAGCGCGCGCGCTGAGCGACGACATCGACCGTCGGGAGCAGAACCGGGAGCTGTCCGGGGACGAAGCGATGATGATGCGTGTGGGCCTGATCCAGGTCGCGGTCAAGGATCCGCGGGAGCGCGCGCGGCAGGTCCAGGAAGTGATCAACCGCCACCACGAGCAGAACGCCATACGACAGCGGACCCTGCTCGCCCAGCAGCGGCGCGACGACAAACTCAAGGCCTACAAGGCGCAGGAAGCCATCATCGTCTCCGAGGTGCTGGCGATGCAGAGCTATCCCGGCGGCCTGAGCCGCGACGCCTACCTGCGGCAACGCCTGCAGACCGCGCGCGACACGATCAATCGCACCCCTGTGCCCGCACCGACACCCTGAGCACCCGCAGCCCCTACCTTCGGCACATGCCGGATCGGTGATGTGGGCTAGTCTGCCGGTCTGCCCGTCATTCCGGATCGTTCAATGAACAAGACCCTGCTCGCCCTGGGCCTCGCGCTTGCATTCGCCGCGCCCGCGGCTTTCGCCGGCGACACCGCACGCAACGCCGCCAAGCCGCAGCTCGGCAGCTTCGGCATCGACCTCGGCAACCGCGACCTGTCGGTGAAGCCGGGCGACGATTTCGACCGTTACGCCAACGGTCACTGGTTCGACAACTACCAGCTGCGCGACTACGACACCCGCTTCGGTTCGTTCAACGCGCTGAGCGATCAGGCCGAGGAACAGGCCCACGCGATCATCGAAGAGTTGCAGGCGCGCAAGGATCTGAAACCCGGCAGCGACGAACAGAAAATCCGCGATCTCTACGCCAGCTACATGGACACCGCGGCCCGCGATGCCGCCGGTATCGCACCGCTGAAACCGACCCTGGCGCGGATCGCCGGCATCGACTCCATCGCCGAACTGACCGCCGCCTTCGGCCGCGCCGGCATGGACGGCACCAGCAGCCCGGTGGGCGGCGGCGTGGGCCTCGACCGCAAGAACCCCGACCGCTATCTGGTGGGCATCGGCGTCGGCGGCCTGGGCCTGCCCGACAAGGATTACTACCTCAACGCCGAACCGCGCTTCGTGCAGATCCGCGCCGCTTACCTCGAACACGTCGCCACGATGCTCGGTTTCGCGGGCGTTACCGATGCCAAACCTCGCGCCGAGGCGATCATCGCGCTGGAAACCGAACTGGCGAAGCGGCTGTGGGATCGCGCCCAACTGCGCGACCGCGACAAGACCTACAACCTGCGCACCTTCGCGCAGTTGCGCGAGGAGTTCCCCGGCTACGACTGGGCCGGCCATTTCGCCGCGCAGGGCTTGCAGACGCCGGCCGAGGTCAATATCTCCACCCCCAGCGCGGTCGGCCCGATCATCGATGTGGTCGCGAAGACGCCGCTGAACGTGTGGCGCGACTATCTGACCTATCACGCCGTGCGCAATCACGCGCCGATGCTCAGCACCCAGATCGACGAGGCTGCGTTCGCCTTCACCGGCACCGTGCTGCAGGGCCAGAAGACCCAGCGCGAGCTGTGGAAGCGCGGCGTGGCCACCGTCGGCGGCACCGGCGGGCTGGGCGATGCGGTCGGTCGGATCTACGTGGCCCGCCACTTCAAACCTGAAGCCAAGGCGGCGATGGACGATCTGGTCGAGAACCTGCGCGCCGCGCTGCGCCAGAACATCGAAACCCTCGACTGGATGGGCGATGCGACCAAGACCGAAGCCTACAAAAAGCTGGGCACCTTCCTGCCCAAGATCGGCTACACGCGGAAATGGCGCGATTACGGCAGCGTGAAGGTCGTCCCCGGCGACCTGATCGCGAATGTGCAATCGCTGCGCCGCTATTTCGTCGAAGACCAGAACCGTCGCCTCGGTACCAAGCCCGATCGCGAGGAATGGTTCATGACCCCGCACACGGTCAATGCCTACTACAACGCTTCCTTCAATGAGATCGTGTTCCCGGCGGGCATCCTGCAGCCGCCGTTCTTCGACGTGAGCGCCGACCCGGCGGTGAACTACGGCGCGATCGGCGGCGTGATCGGCCACGAAATGGGCCACGGCTTCGACGATCAGGGCTCGAAGTCGGATTTCGCCGGCATCCAGCGCAACTGGTGGACCGACGAGGACCGCGCGCGCTTCGATACGCGCACCAAGGCGCTCGGCGCGCAGTACGCCACGTATTGCCCGCTCGAAGGCCAATGCGTGAACGGCCAGCTGACGATGGGCGAGAACATCGGCGACCTCGGCGGTCTGTCGATGGCCTACACCGCCTACAAGCTGAGCCTCAAGGGCAAGGAAGCGCCGGTGATCGACGGCCTGACCGGCGATCAGCGCTTCTTCCTGGCATGGGCGCAGGTGTGGAAGTCCAAGGCGCGGGAGGAAACCATCCTCAACCGGCTCAAGACCGATTCGCATTCGCCACCGCAGTACCGGATCAACGGCCCGCTGCGCAATCTCAACGAATGGTACAAAGCCTTCGACGTGAAGCCGGGCGACAAGCTGTATCTGCCGCCGGAGCAGCGCGTGCGGATCTGGTAATAGCTTCGGCGCAGACGATCAGAACGAAATGATGGACGAACGGCCACCGCGAGGTGGCCGTTTTCGTTTGCGCCCTGTCTATGGACGCCGCGTCCGCAGCATCAATCCAGCGGCAGAGCGTTCGCGAACATCGCCGCTTCCTGCGATTTCACCATTTCGCGCAATTGCTGATGCGCCAGCGCCTTGTTGGTCCACAGCGCGCGATAGGTCTCGCGCAGCGCCGGGATATGGCGGGAGATCTGGAACGACATCAGTGCGCTGTCGTAATTGACGAGGGCGCCGCGCGCGTTGCCCTCCATCAGGCAATCGTTGCCGCGTTCGAGACGTTCGCGCAGGAACGCGAGGGCGTCGACATGGGTTGCGGAAGTGTCTTGCTCGGACATCTGTGTACTCTGCGGTGGACATTGCGGCGCTCGGCGGCGCCGTACGTACCCGCAGACAACGCCAACGCGGACAACAACCGGCCATCGTCGCGCGGCGAGACGATCAAGCGCTACCCGATGCGATGCCACCCTGCGGCGGCGCATGTTTCGGCAGAAACATGGAAACCGCTGCTGCCGCCGCCGCCATGCCCGCCGACACCGCAAGGCACATCGCGATGCCCCAGCGCTGGAACACCCATCCCGACAGCACCGTACCCATCAATCGGCCCATCGCATTGGCCATGTAATAGAAACCGACATCCAGCGACACGCCGTCTTCCGCGGCATAACTCACGATCAGATAACTGTGCAGCGAGGAATTGATCGCGAACAGCACGCCGAACAGCATCAGCCCCGCCACCAATACCGTCTGCGGCGAATGCCCGTGCCACAGCAGCACCGCCATTCCCGCCGGCACCAGCGTGAGCGCACTGGCCCATGCGAACGCCGAACGGCCATCCGGCACATGCGTGCTGTCCCGGTCTGCGCTGCGCTTGCCGGTCACGTACGGCGCGATCGACTGCACCGCGCCATAGCCGATCACCCACGCGGCGAGAAAACTACCGATCCACCAGAAATCCCAGCCCAGCGTCTGCGCGAGGAACACCGGCAACGCGACCACGAACCACACATCGCGCGCGCCGAACAGGAACATCCGCGCCGCCGACAGCAGATTGATCGCGCGACTCTTCGAGAAGATGTCGCGGAATTTCGGCTTCGCGCTGGCCTTGCCAAGATCGCGACGAAGCAGCCACAGACTCAGCACCCAGACCAGCGCCAAGACGATTGCTATCACCGCCACCGCCGGCGCGAAGCCCAACCAGGTCAGCAGCGCACCGCCGAGAAAGAAGCCGACGCCCTTCAATGCGTTCTTGGAGCCGGTCAACGCCGCGACCCAGCGATACAGCGCGTCTTGCCGATCGCTTGGCACCAGCAGCTTGATGCTGCTCTTGGCGCTCATCTTGTTCAGATCCTTGGCGATGCCCGACAGCGCCTGCGCGGCCATCACCCACGGCACCGTCAACAACGCTGCCGGTACCAGCAGCATCGACAGCGCCGCGACCTGCAATCCAAGACCGATGTTCATCGTGCGATTCAGACCGATCCGCGCGCCCAGCCAACCGCCGATCAGGTTGGTCAGCACCCCGAAGACTTCGTAGAACAGGAACAGCATCGCCACCTGCAGCGGGCTGTAGCCCAGGCGATGGAAATGCAGCACCACCAGCATGCGCAGCGCGCCATCGGTCAGCGTGAAAGCCCAGTAATTGCCGGTGATGGCCAGGTACTGGCGGATCTCGGGCGACAGCCGCGCGAACATGGCCGACTACCGATCCGCGCTACCGACCAGCCGTACGAGTTCGGCGGTGCGATTCACGTAACCCCATTCGTTGTCGTACCAGGCGTAGATCTTCACCTGAGTGCCGTTGGTGACCATGGTCGACAGCGCATCGACGATGCTGGAGCGCGGGTCGTGGAGGAAATCGAT
>CBIHKW010000113.1:0-13963 GCA_966203835.1 uncultured Thermomonas sp. | reverse complement strand
GCAGAAGGACGGCGTGGCGCCGTTCCCCAAGCGCGAGGAAAGCGAGTACGACACCTTCGGCGTCGGCCACTCCTCGACCTCGATCTCGGCCGCGCTGGGCATGGCGATCGCCGCCGCCCGCAGCGGCAGCGACCGCCGCGTGGTCGCGGTGATCGGCGACGGCGCGATGACCGCCGGCATGGCCTACGAGGCCCTGAACCACGCAGGGGGCATGGATTCCGAACCGAATCTGCTGGTGATCCTCAACGACAACCAGATGTCGATCAGCGAGAACGTCGGCGGCTTGACCAAGATGCTCGGCCGGATGACCGGCAGCCGCACGCTGAACGCATTGCGCGAAGGCGGCAAGAAACTCCTCGGCGACAAGCGCACCAGCAAGTCGGCGCGCTTCGTGCGCCGCTGGGAAGAACACTGGAAGGGCATGTTCGTGCCGTCCACGCTGTTCGAGGAAATGGGCTTCCACTACACCGGCCCGATCGACGGCCACGACATCAAATCGCTGGTCGCCGCGCTCAAGACCCTGAAAACGATGAAGGGTCCGCAGCTGCTGCATGTGATGACCACCAAGGGCAAAGGCTACGACCTGGCCGAGGGCGATCAGATCGGCTACCACGCGGTCTCGCCGTTCGACCCGGAAAAAGGCCTGGTCGCCAAAGCCGGCGCTAAAAAACCGACCTACACCGACATCTTCGGCGAATGGCTGTGCGACATGGCCGCCGCGGACGACAAGCTCCTGGGCATCACCCCGGCGATGCGCGAAGGCTCGGGCCTGGTGCGTTTCAGCAAGGAATACCCGGACCGCTATTTCGATGTCGCCATCGCCGAACAGCACGCGGTCACGCTGGCCGCCGGCATGGCCTGCGAAGGCGCCAAACCGGTGGTGGCGATCTATTCCACCTTCCTGCAGCGCGGCTACGACCAGCTGGTACACGACGTGGCGATCCAGAAGCTCGACGTGCTGTTCGCCATCGACCGCGGCGGCGTGGTCGGCCCCGATGGCGCGACCCACGCCGGCAACCTCGATCTGAGCTTCCTGCGCTGCGTCCCGAACATGGTGGTGATGGCGCCCGCCGACGAGAACGAATGCCGGCAGATGCTCAGCACCGGCCACCGTTACGAAGGCCCGGCCGCGGTGCGCTACCCGCGCGGCACCGGCCCCGGCGTCGCGATCCAACCGACGCTCGACACCCTGCCCATCGGCAAGGCCGAAGTCCGCCGCACCGGCGCGCGCATCGCATTGCTGGCGTTCGGCGCGATCGTGCCCGCGGCCGAACAGGTCGGCGATGAGCTTGGCCTCACGGTGGTCAACATGCGCTTCGTGCGTCCACTGGACCGCGCGCTGATCCTGGAATTGGCGGAGAGCCACGACGGTTTCGTCACGATGGAAGACAACGTGGTCGCCGGCGGCGCCGGTTCCGGCGTGGCGGAACTGCTCGCCGAGGCCAATGTACGGATGTCGATCCTGCATCTCGGCCTGCCGGACGCCTTCCAGCATCACGCCAGCCGCGAGGATCTGCTGGCCGAAGCCGGGCTGGATGCCGCGGGCATCCGCGCCGCGGTGCTGGCGCGCTGGCCGGAAACGGCGGCGCACGCGGTCCACGCTGCGCGCGCCGCGGGTTGATGACGAAGGCGCGCGTTGTCATCGCAGCCCTTGGCCTGATCGGGCTGGGCTTTGTGGGTGGCTGGTGGTTCGCGGGCAAGCCTCAGCCAATCGACACGCTGGACGCACCCAAAGCCGCACTTGCTGCATCGCCGGTACCGACCAACGCCGCTCCGGCCTACGCGCTGCCCAACACCCATGTGCATCAGGTACCCAATACCGCCACCGGACGCAAATACGAAGTGTGGGTCGATCTACCGCCGTCGTATTTCGAAAACGACAAACCCTATCCGGTCGTGTTCACCACCGACTCGGACTACGGTTTTCCGCTGATCCGCAGCCTGCGCAGGCGCATCGGCGGCAAGGGCAGGAACGTCGAGGATTTCGTGCTGGTCGGGTTGTCCTACGGCATCGGCGAAGAATCGATGCCGAGCAAACGTCGCGATTACACGCCGACCGACCCCTTCGCCCGCACAGGCACGAAACCCGCCGCCGACGATTACGACAGCGCCAGCACCTACGGCCAGGCCGCGGCGTATCGCGATTACATCGAGCGCGACGTCTTTGCGCTGATCGCCCGCGAATACCGCGTCGACATGCAGCGCAAGGTGTACGTTGGACATTCGTTCGGCGGGCTGTTCGGCAGCTACATGCTGCTGACCAAACCCGGCATGTTCCGCAGCTACATTCTCGGCAGCCCGTCGCTGTGGTTCGACAAGCGCACGCTATTCGATCTCGAAGCGCGGTACGCCGAGACCCATCGCGACCTGCCCGCGCACGTGCTGCTGTCCATCGGCGCCTACGAAACCCGCGGCAGCGGACCGCGCTATCTGGACACCGACATGATCGGCGACATGCACCGCTTCGAACGCGCGCTGAAAAGTCGCGGTTACCCCGGCCTGCGGATCGAAAGCGAAGTGATGCCGGACGAGGATCACCTCACCGGCTTGCCGCGTACCATCACCCACGGCCTGCTGTGGGCGCTGCCGGGCACCGGGCCTTACTCCGGCGGTTGATGTGATACCGGAGCTGGCGGCTTACGGCTCCTCGACCATGTAGCCCTTGGCCGCAAGCCGCTGCAACAAACCATCCGGCTGCAACAACTGGCTCATCGGCAGCACCGCGAAGGTCGATGCGTTCTGGCCCAATGCTTTTTCCGCCGCAGCCATCCACTCGTTGTCCATCCGCGCCCGGATGTCCTGCATCCCCTGCTTGCGCGCCATTGCGGTACCCGTGAACACCTCGCTGCAGGCGGTGAACTGGTTCTGATACGGGAGGTTGCGCAGCGTTTCGACATCGCCCTCGGCCCAGGCGTTGGCGCGGCCGGCCATCGTGCCGAGATCGCCTTCGATGCGGTCGAGCGTACGCCGGAAGCAATCCTGATCGTCCAGCGCCGCGCTGGAGAACTCGCGCAGCGCGGATTTGGCATTCGCGATCTTGATCTTGATGGTCGGCGTGGTGATCTTCACCTTGCTGCGCTTGGCCGCCTTGCGCACCGCTTCCGACGCGACCGGATCCTGGCTCATGCCGGAGCGCTTGATCGCCTTGTCGTACAACTCCAGCGCGGCGAACACCGGCCGCCACTCCTCGATGCCGCCGTCGCCGCCGATGTAACGTTTTTTCAGCACCTGCCAACGCGCGTATTGGGCCGCGGGAAGCACTTCGCGCAAGGTCTTGCCGTCCGGGTTCTTGCGCGCCTTGAACAACGACGGCAACAGCGTCAGGCCGCGGAAGAAACCGACATCCGCATCGAGATCCACGCTCGGCGGCATCAACAATTCCTGGGCTTCGGACACGCGGCGTTCGACGTTGGCCGAATCCCATTCCATCCGTTTCGGCAGCGGGCTCTGGGTGCCGAGGATCCACATCACCCGGTCGCCACTGCGCACCTTCCACAGCCCGGGACCGGCATAACGGCCGGAGACGACGATGGTATCCAGATCGTTCGAGCCCGCCGGCTGCGGGACTTCCTGCGCCTGCGACAGCGTTGGCTGCGGAAGCGACTCTGCGCTGGGCGGCGCGGTTTGCGCAGCGGCGTTGAACATGATCGAAGAAAAGCACGCAAGCAGCGCGAGGACGACAACGCGAGGGCGCATACACAGATCCATTGGGGGGACGCCGGAAAATCGGCGCTGCGCAGTGTCCAACAAAAAAACCCGGCATCGCCGGGCTTCGTTGTTCGCATTCAGCCAAGCGTGGGCTTGGGCGAAGGCATTGAATTGGTCGTGCGTGACCACCCGAAATCAAAACGCTCTCTCATGCGGAAAAGTAGCGCGCCGTAACGGGTCGCACAACCACCAGCAGACCATTTTTATCGTCATGAGCGCTTGCATGAGAGCCCATCAGCGGATTGCTATCCCCCACTGCGGCGTGCCAGCTTTGACGGGTCGCGGCGATGGTGGAACACCGCGATGACCAGAAACTCATCACCGAGAACGCGGTAGATCATCGAAAACGGAAACCTGCGAAGCAATACCCGACGGCAGTCGCCGATAACGAGCGTATACATCTCGGGGTTGCGCACGGCAGCGGCTACTGCGGCATCCAATGCTCGGGCGAATTCGAGGCCGAGACCTGCAGCGCGAGACTCATACCAAACTTGGGCCTCCAGCGCCTCGTCTCGGGCCTGTGGCCGAAAGAGGATGCGCATTTAGTGATTGCGCTGGAACAGCTCAGTGCGGACCTGATCCCATGGCACGGCACTCGCGGGATCCTGTTCATGCTCTCCCAGCCTCGCCTGTATTGCTTGCAACTGATCAGACGTTAAGGCCATCGATTCCGGGCTTTCTGCAGCGATGCTGTCCCAAATATCTTCCGCAAGCTGGATCCGTTCAGCGACGGAGAGGCTAAGAAAATCGGGTCTGGGCTGGCTCATGGCTGAAGTATAGGCCGATGGCTATGGGTGGATAACACTTGGGCAAAAGCCGCTCGTCGCGGGGCGTCAGACGAGCACTAGGGTAGCGTAGGCACTCGGCCGGCGCCACGATGTGGGGCCGGCTTAAACGAGGTAGAGCCGGACCCGCCCTTCCTCACCCGAGGCGGCGCAGGCGTCGTCCCAAGCGCCGCCCGCTGCTCCTCCCACAGCACCGGCGCGTTGACCAGCAAGGCGCTCAGCCGGACCCCGTCCGGCAAGGCGTCGTCCAGGATCGCGGCCACGATGTCCGGCGCAAGCAGGGTCAGGTTGAGGTGCTTGGCGACGTAGCTGTGGTCTGCGCCGTCGCGCTTCGCGATCTCACGCAAGGACGAGACCTCCCCCACCTCGATCATCCGCAACCAGCGGTGGCCTCGGGCCAGCGCCAGTTGCAGCGGCGTGGCGCCGGTTCGAGTCCGTTCGACGGATTCGAACCCGGAACCACCGACGGCAACCACCCGCCGGCCGCTGCGTTGCCGAAGCGTGATCGGCACGTTCAGCACGACGCTCCCGTCGCTGGCGACCACTTCGCTGGCCCGCCCCGCCACCGTCAGCGTCGGGCGGTTCATGCCACAGCCACTGCGGCCTGCCGGGCGTCGGCGGCAAGGCTGCCAATACCGCCGGGGCGCAGTCGGAGTTCCAGGTTCGTCGGGGTCACGATCACCCTCTCCACCAGCAGCCGGACCAGCCGCTGTTGCTCGGCGGGGAACAGTTGCTCCCACACCCGGTCGACCTGCGTCATCGCGACCGTGACCTGTGCGGTGTCCAGGGTCGGGTCGAGGGCGAGTGCCTGCGGGATGATTGCCTCGATCATCTCCGGCGCGCGCAGCACTTGGCGCAGTTGCCAGACCACGGCCATCTCCAGTTCGGCGGCCGGCAGGCGTGGCAAGCCCGACGTGCCCCGCCCTTCGTGGATGTCGCGGGTACTCATGTAGTAGCGGTAGGTGCGGCCGTTGGCCTTGGTCGTGTGCCACGGCGAAAGGGCGCGGCCGTCGGGCCCGGTCAGCAGGCCCTTCAGCAGGAAGTCCACCTTGCCGCGCGAGGCGGCGGAGCGGACCCGGCCGTTGACTTCCAGCAGCGCATGCGCCTCATCCCAGAGCGCTTTGTCGATGATCGCCGGATGGGTGCTTTCGATGTACTCGCCGCGATGCTTGAGTTCACCCAGATAGGTGCGGCAATGCAGCATGCCGTGGATAGAGCTTTTGTCGTGCAGCTTGCCGGGCCGCACCGTACCCGCCTTCGTCGTCCACGTCTTGTTGCACCAGCCACGCGCCCTCGCCTCCTGCACGACCTTCAGGATCGAACCCAACTCGACGAAGCGACAGAACATCGTCCGGACCTGCTCAGCCTCTGATTCGTTCACCACCAGTCGGCGGTCCTTGACGTCATACCCAAGCGGGCAGATGCCGTGCATCCACAGCCCCTTCTTCTTGCTGGCGGCGAACTTGTCGCGGATGCGCTCGGCGGTCAGCTCGCGCTCGAACTGCGCAAAGGTCAGCAGGATATTCAGGAGCATCCGGCCCATCGCGTCGGTGGTGTTGAACTGCTGCGTCACCGATACGAAGGTCACGTTGTACTTGTCGAACACCTTGACCAATTCGGCGAAGTCGAACAGAGAGCGGCTGAGGCGATCGATTTTGTACGACACCACGATGTCGACCTGCCCCGCTTCGATATCGGCGATCAAGCGTTGCAGCGCGGGCCGCTGGAGCGTACCGCCCGAAAACCCGCCATCGTCGTAGTCGTCGGCGACCGGAATCCAGCCCTCGGCACGGCGGCTGGCGATGCAGGCCGCGCCGGCATCTCGCTGGGCGTCGATCGAGGTGTACTCTGCGTCCAATCCCTCGTCCGTGGACTTGCGGGTGTAGACCGCGCAGCGCAGTCGTTTGGTCGGAACGGCGCTCATCGGCCACCTGCCTTGCGCAGACCGAAGAACGCCGGCCCGCTCCAGCGGGTGCCGGTGATCTCGCGGGCGATCATCGACAGGCTTGGATAGCGCTTGCCCGCGTATTCGAATTCCTCGTCGGGCAGCACCAGCACACGATGTTCAATGCCGGCATAGACACGGATCAGTTCAACACCCGCAATCAGCATCGCGCCAGACTTCTGGCGCTTCAGCATTCCGGTAGCGACCAGTTCATCGATTCGACGCTTGTTGCGTTCGAGCAAAGTTCGGTCGGTCTTTGCGAATTCGATTTCTTGCCAACGCTGGGCGATTCGCTTCTCGACGAAACGTCGATTGGCGATGGGCGGGTCTCCGCCGAAGAGTCGATGCCATTCTTTCTTGACATCCGGCCACGACCAATCGGCCAAGTGTGCGATGCGCGCGGCCATCGATGCGGGAGTAGCCGCGGGAGGGGATTGTTGCGTCATGCCTGTGGACTCCGGTGAGCGGGGTTGGCATGTACGCGTGGGTGGCCACCAAAGCCAAGGTCAACCGGAGAGGGTGCGCCGACGGCGGCCGTGTGCGCGTCACCACCGCGCAAGCGTTGTAGGCCCAGGGCCAGCAACGCGGCGGCCTCCGTGCGCCGCTGTGCCGGCGTCATGCGCGCCGGGTCATGGAAGTTTGAGGGTGTCACGGGGTGCCTGCTGTACGTCAAACCAGCGGGCAGTGTCCCAATGCGATCACGATCTTGTATCGCAGCGTAGCGTAGTCTGCGCGACCCAAACGGCGTCGACCGCCGAGCCATGACTGTTGAATCAGATGATCCTTGTAGTGCTGTTCCTGGTTGTCGCAATTCTGATTGCCCGCATCCGCCATCACCGACCGCCTCCACAGCGATCTGAAATTCGCAGACGCGCAGAACGTGAAACGCAATCTGCATCGGCGCTCGCCAGAGGGATGCGTCACTATCGCGCGAAGCCCGTTCATGTGCGCGAAGGGCTTTTCCGGATTGCGCTGGAAGCACCCGATGCCAGTTGCCGCACGATCGCGGATCGGTTCAACCGCGATCACGTCGAACAGGGATGGTCGGTCGGCAAGACCTACGTTGCGGAATTTCTGCGCGATTTCAAACAATGGCGAGCGGCACCAAAGCGGCATTCGCATTCGATCAACAGCGCCTGCGCGGTGAATCGTGTCTGGACGATCGATCTGACTGAGCATCGCATCGAACCGCAGACACCGCAGCCATTGCTGGGCATCCTCGATCACGGCAGTCGGCGGATGCTGACGTTTCGCGCACTGCGTGATCGCTCGTCCATCGCAATTCTTCGATGGCTGCTGGATGCCATCGAATATTACGGTAAGCCGAAAGCGATCCGCACCGACAACGAAGCGATCTTCACTTCATGGGTCTTCGCCTTCGCCCTGCAATGGCTGGGTATCCGCCATCAGCGGACACTGCCGCACTGTCCGTGGATGAATGGCAGAATCGAACGGATCTGGTCCACGTTCAAGCAGGTGCTGCGGGTATGCCATATCCCGGACGACATCGAATTGCAGGCCACGCTGAACATGCTGCGCGACGCCTACAACCAGCGGCGACCGCATCAATCGCTCAGCGGCTACACACCCGATGAGGCGTGGCGGATTCTGATTGAGCGGAAGCGCAAACCGAAACCACGAAATCAAACGCGACGGCGATAGCGGGCGGCGACAACGTGTTGGAAATGATCGGACAGGAAAATGGTCGGAAAGGCACTGTCCGCGATCACGCTCGGAATCACGCCGGGGAATGGCAGAAAAACGCCATCCCTAGCTTGCCTCAACGGCGGCTCGATGGTCAGCAGATTGCCAAAGAACGGTTCGCAAGGGTGAAATTCGGATTTTTACAGCCGCCGCAAGACTCGGAAGATGCATTGCGGACAGCGGACAACACAAAAAGCATGGTTTTGAGGCATTCAGTGCCAAATTTCATCTCGATTTCAGTAACTGGCAAATGAATAGCAATTTGTTGCGTGATCGCGACGCACCTATTTGCGTGACGTCGCCATGGCATCGTTTTCGGACAGTCAGGGAATGCAATCGCAATTTGTGTTCGTGGCGCACACGGCATTCAAAAGGCATGAGGGAAAATGGTTGTTTTATGCTGTTTCGTTCAAATAGATCAGCAATGATCAGTTCGAGAAATCGAAGGAACATGCATTGAACTGATTATTGCGGCCCGCACGCAGTCTGCGCTCAGCGTCGCTCCAGTCCGAACAAGCGGTCCAGCGCCATGCGTCCGGGGCCACGGGCGATGACCAACAGGAACAGCGCCGCCCAGGTGCCGTGGGTCGGCCAGGCATCTGGATAAACGAAAACCTGGATGGTCGCGGTCATCACCAGCAGCGCGAACGCCGAGAGCCGTGTCGCGATACCCAGCACCAAGAGCGCCGGGAACAGATGCTCGGCGACCGCCGCGGCATGCGCCGCCAGCACCGGGTCGATCAGCGGCAGGCGGTATTCCTCTTGGAACAAAAAGACTGCGGTGTCGTTGAGCGCAAAGCCCTCGACTTTGGTGCGTCCGGACTGCCAGAACACCGCAGCGGGGAATATCCGCGCGAGCAATAGCAGCAGATCTTCAGGGATTTTGCCAAACACGCGGTACAGCGGCGCGAGCATGCGTGCGGGCATCGAGGAGGAAGCGTTCATTGAGTTGATCTCGTTGTTGGTTCAAAAGTGGATGCGTGTGTGGTGACTTGAGTTGACGCCTGAACACTTACAGGCAGCGGCGTACGAGCAGGCCGTTGTCGAGTGCGCTGGCGAGTGCGGCTGCCGCATTCAGCCCAAGCACAGCAATGCGTTCAGCTGCTTCGGAGAGTGTGAGGTGGTGCTCGAAGGCATCCAGCAGCGTTGCGATGGCCGGGATGAGTATTTCGGTCCGCACATGGCCGGCTTCACGGAACACCAGCACCTGCTGCGGCTGCCAGTCGATCGGCATCGCAAGGCCGTTGTCGTCCTGCTGTGCCTGCCAAAGTGTCAGCAACGGATGCGGAGAATGCAGACGCAGCACCGATGGATGTGCCGCAAGATGCAATTCGCCCACCGCCTCGGCAGGCAATGCGCGCAACGCGGCGGCGGTCAGCGGCACGGCATCGGCAGCGTGATACGCGCAGCGACGCGCCCATTCCAGCCGCGCGACGTCGCCGAAATAGGGGCGCTCGGCCAGCGGTGCGAAGGCATCGAGAAATTCCGGGAGCGCCTCACCCCATTCCAGAAGTACCGGGTTGGCGGGCGGATGTACGCGCACGAATTCGCCGGCGAGCGCGGCGAAATAATCCTCGCCGAGCAGACGTTGGATCGCAGGAAAACCGCGTGCAAGCGCCGCGACCAGCCCTGCGACAACGTTGTTGCGGTGGATCGCGAAGCGGGACTGCGCCTGCGCGACGAAGGCGGGCGTCGCCAGCGGTGCTATGTCGATGTCGGGTTCGACCAGCGCGGCGGCGAAATGCGCCTGGATGTCAGTGTGCATGGCCGGCCTTACGCGGCAACGCGTGCATTGGCACGCAGCAGCGTGCGGCGCGCCAATGCGGCTTCGGCGGCGAGCGTATCGAAGGCGGGCACGTCGGTGTCCCATTCGATCAGCGTCGGCAGTGCATTGGTGCGTGCCACGACCATGGCGAACAGCGCCCAGGTTTCGTCGTCCACGGCCGAGCCGTGATCGTCGATGCACAACTCGGTGCCGTCATCGAGAGATACTCGCGCGTGCCCCGCGAGGTGGATCTGTGCGACCCGTTCCAACGGGAAGCGGGCGAGATAATCCGCCGGGTCTGCGCCGTGGTTGCGGCATGACACCACCACGTTATTGATGTCCAGCAGCAACGCGCAGCCGCTGCGCGCGCTCAGCTCACGCAGAAAATCGATTTCGTCCATAACCGAGCTGGCCAGAGGAAAATAGGCCGACGGGTTTTCGATCGACAGCCGTCGGCCAAGTCCCTCCTGCGCTTGCGATACGTGCGCGACGGTACGCTGCAGGCTGGCGTCGTCGTAGGCCAGCGGCAGCAGATCGCCGAAATAGCAGCCGGCGTGTGTTGACCAGGCCAAATGCTCGGACACCGCTGCGGCCTCGTAGCGATCAGCTACCGTACGCAGCCGCGCCAGATGAATGCGGTCGATTGGCGCAGCGCCGCCGAGCGACAGCCCAACGCCATGCACTGATAGCGGTGTCACAGCGCGCACCGCGGCAAGCTGCGCATGCGCTGGACCGCCTGTGCCCATGTAGTTTTCGGCGTGCACTTCGACGAAATCGACCGCGCCGGGCGATGCCAGCAACGCGTCCAGATGTTCGGGTTTGAAGCCGATACCGGTGCCGCGCGGCAGGCTGCGATCAAGATGCATGACGAGGTACTCGAAGTGGGCGCGACGCCGTGGGGGAGACCGACGCCGCACCCGTTGCGGAGGGAATCGTTGCTGAGGAGCGGTTGTTGAAGAGCGTGCTGAAGAACGGTTACGGACGCTTGACCGGCGTGAGCGAGCCCTTGCCATGCGGCGTATTGATGGTGGTGCAGGTACCCTTGGGCACCAGCTTCCAGGCGTTGCCCTGGTAGTTGATCTTCGACGTGCCGGCACAGCTGGTACCGGGGCCGGCTGCACAGTCGTTGTCGCCGGCCTTGGAGACGCCGTAGCACTTCTCCTTGCCGGCGTTCACGCCTTCGGCTGCATCGGCGGTGGTGGGCAGTGCGGACAGCGTCAGCGCGGTGGCGAGCGTCAGTGCGAATGTGGAGGTGAAATTGCGACGATCCATGGGGAAATCCTCATCGATAAGGTATGAACGAACGGGTTGATGCAAAACAACAGGCGCGGCGGGCGCGAACGCCCGCACGCGCAGGTGGATCACAGCGCGCTGGGTGCCTTGTCCTTGATCACCGGCCAGTTCTGGTTGGCTTTGACGACGTTGCCGGAGATGTCCTGCGACCACTTCGCGAATACGTCGGCGTTGACGTTGAGATAGAGGCTGCCATTGACGACTTTGAACTGGGTCGGATCAACGTCGAGCTTCTTGCCAAGCGCCGCGCCCATCGCGCAGAACCCACCGTAGGCCGGTGCGTACTTCGCCGGGTTGGTGCGGAACTTGTCGCGATTGGCCGCCGAAGCAAACTGATACGTGGCGCCGTCGTGGCGGGCGGTGAACTTGGCGTCGCCCTTCACCGGCTTGCCCTGGGTGTGATAGGCCACCGTGTCGTAGCCGTGCAGGATCACGCTGTCGGCGCTGACGTTGATAGCGGCGGTGGAGTTCTGGTCGAGGGCGATGGCTGTGCCGGCGGCGGTGCCGAAGGCGAGGGCGATGGCGAGTGCGGTGGTTTTGAAGAACGTGTTCATGGCGGATCCTTTGGGGTTGAAAATGCGGGTCTGGAGCGGATAAGGGGGGAGGGATGTGGCCGACGCTGTGGATTTCGGCGGGGGAGGCGGAAGTCACAGCAGCGGTACGGGGCGCACTGTAGGCGCGGCGCCTCGGTCGGTGAATCCGCGCGCCCGGCAAGACACTGTTGTCGTTTTTGCATGGACTGGCGGCGGCCGCGGCGGACAAGCTCGGGCTGGAGCATGCTCGGCTTGACGCTGTCCACGGGCTCAGCGCAGCATTCGGCACCTGAAGGAGGCCCAGTGGACCGTTTTGAGGAAATGAAGGTGTTCGTGAAGGTTGCCGAATCCGCAGGATTCGCCGCCGCCGCGCGTCGACTCAACCTGTCTCCGCCCACGGTCACCCGCGCCATCGCTGCGCTTGAGGCGCGTATCGGCGCAATGTTGTTTGCGCGCACCACGCGCTCAGTGCGTCTGACTGAAGCCGGGCAACGCTATTTCGAGGACAGCAGGCGCATCCTTGCCGAACTTCAGGATATGGAAGAGATTGCACTGGGCGCGCATGCGATGCCGCGCGGCCAGCTTTCGCTGACTGCGCCGGTATTGTTCGGCAAGATGTACATCCTGCCGCTGCTGCGCGAATTCCTCGACACGCATCCGCAGGTGAACGCGCGGATGCTGCTCAACGATCGCGTATTGAGTCTGGTCGACGAAGGTTTCGACCTGGCCCTGCGCATCGGCGAACTGCCCGACTCCTCGCTGGTCGCGGTGCCGTTGGCGCGGGTGCGCAGGGTGGTCTGCGGCGCACCGGCGCTGATCGCAGCGGTCGGTCTGCCGCAGCATCCATCTGAACTCTCGCGGTTCCGGATCGCGATGGCGGCGAACGTCACGCCGACCCCAGAATGGCGCTTCCAACATGAAGGCGTGCCGCTGTCGGTGCGACTGCAGCCGACGCTGACCGCGGACACCAACCGTTCCGCGATCGATGCCGCTGTGCGCGGCTGGGGCATCACCCGCGTAATGTCGTATCAGATTGCACCGGAGCTGCAGGCGGGCACTTTGCAAACCGTGCTTGAAGACTTCGAACCGCCGTCGTTTCCGGTGCATCTGGTCTATCAGGAAGGCCGCCGCGCCTCGGCGAAGGTGCGCGGTTTCGTCGATTTCGCGGTCGCGCGCTTGCGCGACGATCCTTCCCTGACCTGAGCGCCGCCATGGACCGTCTCCACGAGATGCAGGTATTCGTCGCAGTCGCCGACGAACAGGGTTTCGCCTCGGCCGCGCGCCGGCTGAATCTGTCGGCGCCCGCCGTGACCCGCGCGATCGCCGCGCTGGAGGAGCGTCTAGGCGCGCGGCTGCTCGCGCGCAGCACGCGCGGCGTGCGCGTGACCGAGGCCGGTGAGCGTTTTCTCGAAGGCGCACGTCATCTGCTCACCGAGGTCGAAGCTTCCGAAGAATCCGCCGCCGGCGCGCATGTCGTGCCGCGCGGTCATTTGACGGTGTCGGCGCCGGTGCTGTTCGGTCAACATTTCCTGTTGCCGCTGATGCTCGATTTCCTGGATCTGCATGCCGATGTCACCGCGACGACGATGTTTGTCGACCGGGTCCCGAACCTGCACGAAGAAGGTGTGGATGTAGGCATTCTGTCCGGCGAGTTGCCCGATTCATCGCTGGTCGCGCACCGTATCGGTGAGATTCGTCGCGTGGTCTGCGCGGCGCCGTCCTACATCGTGCGCTGTGGTGAGCCGCAGATACCGGGCGATCTGGCTGATCACATATTGGTGATGTCCTCTGCGGATGCGCGCACGCCGGACTGGCGTTTCTACAGCGATGGTGAAGTGCAGCCGTTGCATCTTTCGCCCCGGCTGGTGGTGTCCAGCAACCAGGCCGCGATTGACTGCGAGGTCGCTGGTTTTGGTATCACGCGTGCGATGTCCTACCAGGTGCAGCCGCAGCTGTTGTCCGGTGCGCTGCACGTCTTGCTCGATGCGTTCGAGCCGGCGCCAGTGCCGATGCATCTGGTGTATCGCGAAGGTCGCCGCGCTTCGGCCAAGGTGCGCGGTTTCGTCGATTTCGCGGTGGAGCGCTTGCGCAGCGAGCTGGCGCGCGCGTAGGCGGGCGGCGCTGCGTTCGTAGGGGCCTAGGGCGGAACCCGCGCAGCGGATTCCGCCACCATGACACACCCGCCAATCCGAGCCTCAACCGGAACGAGCATCCAAAAGCTGGCGGAATC